>SXKJ01000089.1 GCA_005778115.1 Planctomyces sp.
ACCGACGAACTGATCGGCCTCCAGCGCGGACAATGATACGACGCCAAACTTCGTGGACGAGCGGGGTGGCATCTTCCCTCCGTTCCTGTCGCCAGGCCACCGGGGGGCTGACGCCACCCCGCTCGCCTCTGATCCAGGAGCCCTCTCGATGCCCAACGTGCTGATCAATCTCTACAGCGATACCGTCACGAAACCGACTGCCGCCATGCGCGAAGCCATTGCTCGCGCCGAAGTCGGCGACGATATGTCTGGCGAAGATCCCACGGTCGATCGCCTGGACGCGCTGATGGCCGAACGGCTGGGTCACGAAGCGGCCGTCTTTGCTTGCTCAGGAACTCAGTCGAATCAGATGGGAGTCCGCGTGCATTGCGTTCCCGGCGATGAACTCTTGATTGAATCCGCCGGCCACATCGCCTGCTTCGAGGGAGGCGCTCCAGCCGCTCTGTCCGGCGTGACCTGCCGGCAGATCCCCGGCCGATTGGGAATGCTGGATCTCGCGTACCTCGAAGGCAAAATCAAAGCCGACAATCAACACCTTTGTACTACTCGGCTGCTCTGTTTGGAGAACACGACAAACGTCGGCGGCGGCCGAGCATGGCCGATCGAACAACTGGCGCGTGTCTGCGGATGGGCACATGACAACGGCCTGAAGACACACCTCGACGGCGCGCGGCTGTTTAATGCCTGCGTCGCTGGCGGCTATTCCGCCGCTGATGTCGGCCGGCACTTCGACACGATTTCGATTTGCTTCTCCAAGGGACTCGGCTGCCCGATGGGTTCGGTGCTGGTCGGCAACCGCGAGGACATTCGCAAGGCACGCCGGATCCGCAAGCTATTCGGCGGCGCATTGCGTCAAGCGGGTATCGTCGCTGCGGCAGCCGTGTACGCGATGGAAAACAATGTCGAACGGCTGGCCGTCGATCACGAGAACGCCAAGTTGCTTGCACGCGAAATTGCCAAGATCGACGGGCTCTCGGTGACGGTCGACGACGTGGAAACGAATCTCGTCTTCTTTGAGGTGGACTCAAAACTCGGCAACGCGGCGCAACTCTCCGCCGCGTTGCTGGAACGAGGGGTGAAGATCGGAGCCTCCGGTGCCCATCGACTGCGAGCCTGCACGCATCTCGACATCAGCCGCGACGATGCTTTGAAAGCGGCCGACCTCCTGCGACAAACGGTTCAAGCTGGCTTTCGCAATTACAAAGGCTCAACAACCGGCCCTTATGCGCGGGCATAGATGCAACAGGCGAGCAACGGTTTCAAAATCTGGCACGACGCGCGAGCAAGTGGTCAAGACGTCGGAAAACGATCATTCGCTCGTGCGTCTTGCTGGTCTTGAAACTGCAGCTACCAAACCGTCAGCGATTCCTCGAAGAGCATCGCCAACTCCTCAGCACCTGCCGCGCGCGGTGAGAGTTTCAGCAGCCGATGCTGAGGCAACGTACCCTCGACTAGAGCGGGGATGTCGGGCGAGCCGAAGCCGACTTCGATCAACCCACGCGGCATCTTTAACGTCTGCATGAAATGAATGACTTGATCCGCAAGAATGCAGCCGGCGTCGGATAGCGAGGCGTTCGCGATGTCCGCTCCTAACGCCTTCGCCGCCAGCAAGTGTCGCTGCGGTGAGGTCGGGGCGGTGAACCGCGCGACGGCTGGCGTGTGCAGGATCACCGACATGCCGTGTGGCACCATCGCGTGCTGCGTTGGATAACCGGCCGGATGGAAGTCGCGCACCATGCCGGCGACGGGATAGGCCATCGCGTGCGGCAAGTGGACTCCCGCATTGCCGAAGCCGATGCCGGCCATCGACGAGGCCAGGATCATCTGCATTCGCGCTTCGTCGTCACTGATGTCGGCGACAGCTCGCGGCAAGAACTTGGCGACGATCTCCAGTGCTCGCAACGCCCACACGTCGCTCATGGGGTTCGAACCCTGATACGCCGATCGCTCGGATGGCCGCGCCGGTCGCAGTCGCTTGTCGTAAGGCAGAGCCGTGTAGCTTTCGAGCGCATGACTCAAGACATCCAAGCCGGCGCTTGCTGCGACGGCCGCCGGCTGCGTGCGCGTGTTGTCCCAATCAACAATTCCCAGAGTTGGACGCACATACTTCGAGGCGATGCCGGTTTTTACTCGCCGCGAAACGAGATCGAAGATCGCAACGCCCGTCGTCTCGCTGCCGGTACCGGCGGTGGTGGGAATCGCGATCAACGGCTTGAGTGGTCCTGGCACCGGCTTCCCTTTGCCGATCGGTGCGTTGACGTAATCGAGGAAGTCGGCCGGATGCGTGGCGAAGACATTCGCGGCCTTGGCTGTATCAATCGTGCTGCCGCCGCCGACCGCGACGATCGCGTCGAAGTGACCATCGGTCCCGAACTTTGAAGCCGCCAGAAAGCTGCCATCGGTGGGCTCGACTTCAATCTGATCGAAGACCGCGAAGTCGAGCTTCGCATCCTCCAGCGATTGCTGCACCGTTGAGCCTGTCGCCAACGGACGGATCGCCGGGTCGATGACTAGAAGTACGCGCTTCGCACCGAGATCGACTAGATCCAAACCGACCTCATGAGTGATTCCCTGCCCGAAGCGGCAGTTCGACGCCAGAATTTGAAAGGCGGTGTCCGTGGCTTGAGCCATGTCTGAGTCCTGTGCATTGTGGTATTGAGTCAGTGTAGTGCGACGCTCCTGCGACGTCGCCGTAACACGATTTTGCCTCGTCAGTCTCCAGATATCGCGGCGGAAGGTCTACCATCCGCCTGCTCCGAGCGAACTGTGTCTTTCAAGAAATCTCCTGTTCCGAAAACTATGACCGATCACGTCCGACCTGGCGAGATTTTTGAAATCGAACCGACCTCGAGCGGTCGGCATTGGCACATCCCCTGGTGGCTACTGTTGGCGGTGGCGATTGCTGTAACGGAGTTGACCGCTCACCCGGCGATTGGTGTGTCGGTGTTCTGTTTGAAGTTCGGGCTGAACGACTGGCGCACGGCGGCGTGGCTGTGCCGCACGGATCCGTATCCGAAACGATCTCACACCATCTGGTGGTTTCTGGTTGGCAGCGGGTTCTTAAAAATCTTTTTGATGTCGTCGATCGCGTTTCCGGTCCTCGCCGGTTGGTGGCACGTGATGACGAAACAGCCCGTGCGGCATGAAGTCCGCATGGCGATGACCATCGGCCTGGGGGGTATGTTCTTTTCGTTTGTTCTCAATCACATCGGCTTGATGGTGGCTTCGCGGCGGCATGTGCGCGTCTGGTTGAATGGGAAACTGCATCGCTTTCGAGATAGCAACGTGTGGCCTGTGTTGCTCTCTCGTCCGAATCGCCTGCGAGACATCCTCAATGGCAGTGCTCTACCCGCAATTCTCGCCTTCACGGTCGGGACGATTTTTCTGCTCATTTTTGCCATGCAGAAAATGATTCGCCCGGCAATGACTAGTGCCGCGGTGGTCGTGGTCGCCAGCCTGATCCTGCTGGGGCATGCGATCTCTGTGAAACGGATCATGGCTCGCACGTCCGAAGAATGCTGGGGGGATTTGCCGGAACTGGAAGCTGCGGGCGAAGTGGAAGACTCGTTCGCATAGGTCCGCTTCTGGCCGCTTGAGTTCAATCCTCCGACCGATATCATGCGGCCCGATTTCTTCCGCTCTGAGGCCCACATGCCACCCGCTTCCTCGCGTCCTGAACTTTCCGGCCCACGAGCTATCCCGTTTCAGCCGCCGCAAGGAGATTTGGCGTTGCTCGCGGGATCGGCCAATCCCGTGTTGGCCCAGTCGGTCGCGAATCATCTTGGTGTGCCGCTGGTCCCCAGCCGAGCACACGTCTTCAGCGAGGGAAACGTCTTTGTCCGTGTTCGCGAGAACGTCCGCGGCCGCGATGTGTTCGTCATTCAGGGAGTTCATCAGCCGGTCAACGATAACTTCATGGAGTTGCTTTTCTGGATCGACGCGCTCAAACGAGCCAGCGTCGCGCAAGTCACGGCTGTGATTCCCTTCTTCAGCTATGCCAAGGCTGACAAGAAAGACGAACCGCGAGTCAGCATTCGTGCTCGCGTCTGTGCCGATTGCCTCGAAGCGGCCGGCTGCGACCGCGTGCTGACGATGGACCTGCATAGCCCGCAGATCCAGGGCTTCTTTCGCATCCCAGTCGATCATCTTTATGGCCGGCATGTGCTGTGCGATGCGATCAGCAAGCTCAACATCCCTGATCTGGTGGTGTGCAGCCCTGATGTCGGCTTCGCGAAGAGCGCTTCGCAATACGCGAAGATCCTCAACGTGCCGGTCGTCATCGGTAACAAACACCGCGCGGACCACGACGAGAACGCGGAGATCCTCGAAGTCATCGGCGATGTCGCTGGCAAGAATGTAGTCCTGGTGGACGACTTCACGATCACCGGCCGCACGCTGATCGGCATGGCGGACGCTCTCAAGCAACGGGGTGCGAAAGATATCTACGCGGCAGTCACGCACGCGGTGCTCTCCAAGGGAGCCGCTCCGCGCATCGGTGAGAGTTCGATCAAGCAGATGCTGATCACCAACACCGTCGAAACCGCGACCGATCCGCTTCCCTCAAACATCACGGTCATCTCGGTCGCACCGTTCTTCGCCGAAGCCATCCGCTCAATCCATGACCGCACCAGCGTTAGCAATTTGTTCCCGGAACCGTAGAGGCTTTATTCCCTCGCGAACCTCCCGTAAGAACTAAAGGAGATCTGCGATGCGCCAGTTTTACCGTTGGATGTTTGTCGCACTGTTGGCGTTGTCCGCAGACGCCCCGCTTTTCGCCGTCGAGGCCGGAGCTTTGCCGGACGTCGTGGAATTCAATCGAGACATCCGCCCGATTCTGTCGGACAACTGCTTCTTCTGTCATGGTCCCGATAAGAACAAACGCAAAGCCGATCTGCGGCTTGATACGGCTGAAGGATTGGTCGGAAAGCCTGGCGAACCCGGCACCGCTGTCCCAGGCAAGCCGGCCGACAGCGAACTGTTCCGCCGCATCACCTCATCTGACCCCGAACAGAAGATGCCGCCGGCCGAGAGCACCAAGTCGCTCACGCCCCGCGAAATCGCGATCATCAAGAAATGGATCGAACAAGGTGCCAAGTACGAAGGCCACTGGTCCTTCCTCCCCATCAAACGCCCGGCCGAAAGCGGTGAGCCGTTGGCCGATGGCCGTCATCCCAAATCCACAGCGGTCATCGACGCTCTCATCGCCGATGAACTCAAAAAGCAAAACCTCAAGCCGTCACCCGAAGCGGATCGCGTCACGCTGATTCGTCGTCTGAGCTTCGACCTGATCGGCCTGCCGCCCACGCCAGAAGAAGTGGCCGCTTTCGTCAACGATGCTTCGCCGGACGCTTACGAGAAGCAGGTCGATCGCTTGCTCAAGTCGCCGCACTTCGGCGAGCGGCAGGCGATGTGGTGGCTCGATCTCGTGCGATACGCCGATACGGTCGGCTATCACGGCGATCAAAACATGAGCGTCTCGCCCTTTCGGCAATACGTTATCGAATCCTTCAACGCGAACAAGCCATTCGATCAATTCACGATCGAACAACTCGCCGGTGACCTGTTGCCGAATCCCACTCGCGAACAATTGATTGCCTCCGGCTACAACCGCCTCGGCATGATGAGCGCCGAAGGGGGGGTGCAGGACAAGGAATACCTCGCGAAGTACATCGCCGAACGAGTCCGCAACGCGACCGGCACATGGCTGGGTATCACGCTGGGCTGCGCCGAGTGTCACGACCACAAATTCGATCCGCTGACGCAACGAGACTTCTATCGCTTCGAGGCGTTCTTCGCGGACGTCCAAGAACGCGGCCTGTATTCCGGAGCTCACGCCGACGGAAACTGGGGACCGTTCGTCAAAGTCCCCAACGCGGAACAGGAAGCCGCGCTGTCAAAACTCGATCGTGAGATCGCAGACGCTAAGAAGATTTTGGAAACCACGACGCCTGAACTCGCCGCCGCGCAAGCCCTTTGGGAGAAGTCACACGTTGTGTGGACGGTGCTCAAACCGGAATCGATCAAGTCCGCCGAAGGAGTCACCCTCACCGCGAAAGACGACGGATCGATCTTGGCGAGCGGCAAGAACCCCGCGACCGACACTTACACGCTGGTCGTGAAGAATCCCCCCAAGGGAATCACGGCCTTCCGTCTCGAAGTCCTGCCCGACGATTCTCTGCCTAAAAAAGGTCCGGGCCGAGCGGGCAACGGTAACTTTGTGCTCAGCGAATTCACCGTGAAGCATGTTGTCGGCGAGACGATCGACGAAGCTGTCACCTTGCAGAACGCTACGGCAACCTACGAACAAACCGGAGCAGCCGGCAGCAATCCCTACGGCAAATGGGCAGTCACGGCAGCGATCGACGGCGACGCGAAAGGAAAAACCTGGGGCTGGGCGATCATGGAGAAAGTCGGCCAGCCACAGACCGCCGTCTTTGAAACCGTCAACGACATCGCGGGCGGTGAGAGTTCATCGCTGGCGATTTCGCTGCTGCAAAATCTCGATAATCCGCAACACACGATCGGCCGCTTCCGTCTCTCGGTCGCAACGTCACCGCGTCCAATTCGAGCCGATCAAGCTCCGCCGCCGAGCATCGCCGCGATCTTGGCGATCGCGACCGACAAGCGCAGCGACGCGCAGAAGAATGAACTCGCCGCCTATTACCGTTCGATTGCACCGGCTCTGGACGCGGCACGCAAGCAACTCGCCGAGACAGAGAAAGCTCGCAAAGACTTGGAGTCCAGAGTCCCCAGCACACTCATCACGGCTTCCGTTCAACCGCGTATGGTGCGCGTTCTGAAACGAGGCAACTGGATGGACGACAGCGGCGAAGAAGTGACTCCGGCATTCCCCACGGTGTTGTCGCAGCAACCGCTCGAAAGCCCAGCACGACTCACTCGGCAAGAACTCGCTAAGTGGATCGTCTCGAAAGACAACCCGCTGACCGCTCGAGTCTTCGCCAATCGCATTTGGAAGCAACTCTTCGGAACCGGCTTGTCTCGCAAACTCGATGACCTTGGAGCCCAAGGAGAATGGCCAAGTCATCCGCTGCTGCTCGATCACCTCGCCGCTTCTTTCGCCGACAACGGCTGGGATGTGAAACAGCTCATCAAGTCGATCGTCTTGTCGAGCACCTATCGTCAGGCCTCTGTGGCTGGCCGAGAGCTGCGCGAGGCCGATGCCTATAACCGATGGCTCGCACGGCAAGGACGATTCCGTATTGATGCCGAGCTTGTCCGCGACAACGCGCTGGCGATCAGTGAGTTGCTGGTGACGAAGCTCGGCGGTCTCAGTGCCAAACCCTATCAGCCGCCGGGGTATTTTGCGTACCTCAACTTCCCCGCTCGCGAATGGCAGAATGATTCCGGCGAGAACTTGTATCGCCGAGGACTCTACACGCACTGGCAACGCCAATACCTGCACCCAAGCTTGCTCGCCTTTGACGCCCCCAACCGCGAGGAATGCACCGCCGATCGCCCCCGCTCGAACACACCGCTGCAATCGCTCGTACTGCTGAATGACCCCAGCTACGTCGAAGCCGCGCGAGCTTTCGCCGAAATCATCCTTCGCTCAGGCGGTTCGACAACGCGGGACAGACTCAACTGGGCCTTCCACCGCGCGGTCTCGCGTCCGATCAAGCCTGCCGAAGCCGAAGTCCTCGAACGCCTGCTGCAATCGCACCTCGACGAATACAAATCAGATGCGACCGCTGCCAACGAATTGCTCACCGTCGGAGCAAAGCCGGCTCCTGCCGAACTCGATAAGCTAGAACTCGCTGCATGGACTAGTGTCGCGCGGACGATCTTGAATTTGCACGAGACCATCACGCGAAATTGATCGCAATCGGAAAAGTAGCGATGGGCGACATTAGCCCACATTATTCATGCGTATCCAATGAAGCGGCCCGCGAGGGCGTAGAAGGTGTTGTGACATCAGCACTTCAACGCCGCAGGGAGGCCGGGCATGAGTTTACAGGGTGTGTTGCCGTTTGTCCTCGATTTTTCGGTGG
>SXKJ01000090.1 GCA_005778115.1 Planctomyces sp.
ATCGTCTTCTGCGCGTCGTTGGTGCCGTGTCCCAAGCTGAATAAGGCCGCAGAACCAAGTTGCGTCATTCGAAACCACCGGTCAACCCTAGAGGGAAGCGCCCGTCGAAACGTCCACAACAATCCGATAATCAGCATTAAGGCCAGCACCAGTCCCACGAATGGCGAGATCACGATGTACTGCACCGTCTTGAGGAATCGGTCCCATTGCAGCACGCCCGAAAATCTCCAAGCGTGTGCCATCGCCGCACCGCCGAATCCACCCAACAAAGCGTGTGAGGAACTGGTCGGCAGCCCGACATACCAGGTAATCAGATCCCACACGATGGCCCCGATCAATCCGGCGAAGATCACGTCGGGGGTGACAAACTCCTTATGCACCATCTTGCCGACTGTGTTGGCGATCGCGACGCCAAACACCCAGGCGGCGGCGAAATTCCACCACGCGGCCCAGATCACCGCAGGCAGAGGCCGCAGCACTCGCGTGCCGACCACCGTCGCGATCGAGTTCGCCGCATCGTGAAATCCGTTGATGAAATCGAACGCCAGGGCCACGACGAGAATCAGCAGCACATACGGGTGCTGCACGATCTGCCCCATGTCGCGCACGAATTCTCCAAAGACCAGGTCCATCGCTTCCATTCAGAGTCGCTCCAGTTTGGCAAGGTGCGGTCGAGTCGCTCAACTTGCCTTCACGACGATCTCGTTGAGCACATGCGCCACGTCGCGGCAGGCATCAACGGTGTTCTCCAGCCACGAATACACTTCTCTCTGCTTAATGAACGTCATGATTTCCGGCGGATTGGCGAACAAGTCCGCCTCGACGTTGCGATACACCTCGTCGGCCATATTCTCCAGCCGACTGATCTCGCGCAACTCGATGGCCATCTTCTCGGAGCTGATGTGCTTGTTCTTGCGGAGCATGCTCACGGCCAGTTGCACATGGTTGCACGACTCTTGAATGATGAGGGCCATTTTGACCGCTTCAGGAGTCGGCTTTTCGATGCCGAACGCCGTCAGCCGGAACGCTGCCTCTTCCAGGTTGTCGAGCACGTCATCCAGGCTCGTGGCGAGCGCGTGAATGTCTTCGCGGTCGAATGGCGTAATGAATGTCCGGCCAAGCGACGTCAGGATTCCCTCGACGGCGATGTCGCATTTGTGCTCTAGCTCACCAATCTCGCTCATGCGGCGTTCGCGGTGATCGAAGAGGTCCACCAGTTCCGCAAATGTCTGAGCGGCGGTGACAATGATCTTGGTCACCCCGTCGAACTGGTCAAAGAATTTCTGTTCCCGCGGAATCAAAGAAAATCGCATGGTGCTACTCAGGAGGACGATGAAGGCAAACGAAAACTTTTGTTAAGAAATTCGATAAGAATTGATTAAGGCGGCGGAATGTATTGGCCGTCCCCGGCATTCTCAACGAGGCGGCAACTCGACGGTGTCGGTCCAGTCCCCGGAGTCTCGACACAACAGGCGCGATCGGGCGTGGCAATCCAGGGAGTCGCTGAAAAATGCCGTCTTGTCCCGTTCCAGGGATCAAACTAGAGTGCAAAACGTGGACTGATGAGGACTTCGCTCGGCTCTTAACGACGGTTGTGGCATCGTGGCACTCACGGAAATCGACCGAACTTTGCTGAAACGCTGCCTCTCCGAGGAACCCGGAGCGTGGAAGGATTTCGTCGACCGGTTCATCGGCCTGTTCGTGCATGTCGTCAACCACACGGCGCATGCCCGCAGCGTGTCTCTGTCGCCGGACGATGTCGAGGATTTGTCGGCCGAGGTGTTCGTCACGCTGTTGTCCAACAACTACGGTGTCCTGCGGGCGTTTCGCGGCAAGAGCTCCCTGGCGACGTACCTGACCGTGATTGCCCGGCGGATCGTCGTGAAAGAGATCACGCAGCGTAAGCACTCCGAGGCACTTGGCCATGTGTCTGTGCATAGCTCCTCGCTCGAAGCGGCCCATGCCGGCGGGACGGAATCGCAACGAATCGAAAACCGTGAAGAGGTCGCTCGGTTGCTGAGCGACCTGCCGCCCCGCGAGGCGGATGTGATTCGGCAATTTCACCTCGAAGGCAAGTCGTATCGCGAAATCAGCGCGTCGCTCGGCATCCCGGAAAATTCGATCGGGCCGACCCTGAATCGCGCTCGCGAGCGGATGCGGCAGCAAAGCGTGACCCCCTAAACTCGACTCGCCACAATCGGGCGACGTTCGCCCCTCTGGTTTCGCTTCTGTGATTGAGTTGGCTCGATGAGTTCGACCTACGCCGCCTGTGCCGAACACGTTCAACACCTGCACGCGGCGGTGCGGCAGTTGGAAGTTCAGAGCCGCTTGCTGCAACTGGCTCCGCTGGCGGGGCGCGAATGGTTCGAGTTGCTCGAACGCAAGCTGCTGCCGCAGTTGACCGACGACGCCTTTCTGGTTGTGGCGGTTGTCGGCGGCACAAACATCGGCAAGAGCGTCATCTTCAATCACCTGGCCGGCTGCCGAGCGAGCGCGACTTCGCCGTTCGCGTCAGGTACCAAACACCCGGTCTGTTTGGTACCGCCGGACTTCGATCAGCGGCACGACTTGGATTCGATCTTTCGCGGATTTGAACTGCATCAGTGGTCGGACGCGAACACGGCACTCGAAGATCACCCAGAGCACCGGCTGTTCTGGCGGACCAGTGAGGCCACGCCGTCCAATCTGTTGATTCTCGACACCCCCGACATCGACGGAGACGTCCGCGTGAATTGGGAGCGAGCCGACAACATCCGCCGCTGCGCCGATGTGCTCGTCGCCGTGCTGACTCAGCAAAAGTACAACGACGCGGCCGTTAAACAGTTCTTTCGCAAAGCGGCTGAGGAAGACAAAGCAGTGCTCGTGGTCTTCAATCAGGTGTTGCTTCCCGATGACGAAGAGTATTGGCCGATCTGGTTGCGGACCTTCTGTCAGGAGACGGGAGTGTGCCCGGAGTTCGTTTACCTCGCCCCGGCTGATCGCCGTGCGGCGGAGGAGAATCGGCTCCCGTTCTACGTGGGGCAGGTTGGGCAGGTTGAAAACCTGCTCCAAGAAAAACGCAAACTCAAAGACGACATCTCTTCGCTGCGTTTTCACGAGATTAAACTCCGTACGCTACGCGGTTCTCTGCACAGCGTGCTCCATCCAGAGACGGGCGTCCCCGCGTACCTCAGCGAGATCGAACGTCGCGGCGCAGAGTTTCAGAAAGTCTCAGACCTCGTGCTGACGCAGAAGATCTCCAAGGACGATGACTGGCCGCCGGTGCCAAATCTAGTGATCGTGCAGGAAGTCCGACTTTGGTGGCAGCAGCAGCGCGAAGGACTGACCAAGACTGTCCATGACGGTTTCAACGCGATCAGCCGGGGACTGCTTGGTGTGTACTCGCTGGTCCGCGACCGAGTGGCCGGAAAGCCGACTCCGCCGCTGGATCTGTTTCGCGAACGCGAATGGCAAATGATCTACAACAAAGTCGAGTCGGTGTATGAGCGGTTGTGCGAATTCGCTGAGCTTCGCAATCCGCTACTGCAACCGCGAATCGAAGAGATGCTCAGCGGAATCTCTCGCTCGCGGCTATTGGAACTGTTGAAAGCCGAGCACAACCGGATCGATTTCGCTCAGGTGATTCGCGACTTAGTCACCGCCGAGATGGAGGCATTTCGGAAGGACAGTCCGCAAGTGTTCCAATACATGAAGTGGATCGATCACGGCGCCGCGGCCGTGCGACCGGTAACGACCTTTTGCCTGTTCATCACGGGTGCCGGGCCGGCCGGTGAAATGGTGAATCAAGTGGCCGCCAACGCGATGTTTTACGCCGCCGCGGAACTCGCGGGGGGCACGGTGGCCGCGACTGTCGGAGAGAGCGCAATCAGTGGAGCCGCATCGACCGGAGCGGGACTTTTTGAGGCTCACTTTCGCCGGTTGCACATCCGGTTCACGGCCGAGCGAACCCATTGGCTGCATCGCATGTTGGCCGAACATCTTTATCGTGCCATCCCGGACGAACTCCAGGCGGCGACCGTCGTGCCGCAGTCGGCGGCCTTTCAAAAGGTGCGCGACACGATCGTGGTGTTGGAGAGCGAAGTGCTGGCTTCGCCGGGCGACACTCAAAACTCGGAAGCAAATCATGGGTGACTCCGAACTGGCTCAAATCGAATTGTTTGCCGAGATCGACGAACTGCTGCGGCGGGTACGTGAGTTCGTAGGGACCGAATCGGCCTGGGAACCGCTCGGTCATTGCCGAGCGATCCTGCGACGACTGCTGGGCCGTGTCGAGACGTTGCGAATTCGTCTGGAAGCTCCGCTGGTGGTGGCGACGTTCGGCGGTACTGGGGTCGGCAAGAGTTCGCTGGTCAACGCGCTAGTCGGTCGCGAAAGCTCTCGGACGGGTCGACAGCGACCGACGACGACTCTGCCAGTGTTGATCGCGCACCCCGACACAAACCTGGATGGTCTCGGCCTGCCGTTGAATGAGTTTGAGGTGGCCCGCATCGACTCACCGATCTTGCGAGATATTGTCGTCGTCGATTGCCCGGACCCAGACACGTCTGAAGGGGAGACGTCCGGATCGAATCTCACGCGTCTGCGAAAGATGCTGCCGCATTGCGATGTGCTGCTGTTTGTCTCGACGCAGCAAAAATATCGTTCGGCTCGTGTAGGCGATGAGCTGCAACAAGCGGCCGAAGGCTGCCGATTGCTGTTCGTTCAAACGCACGCGGACCAGGACAGCGACATTCGCGAAGATTGGCGGCGACAACTCGCAGACAAGTACGCGGTGCCCGAAGTGTTCTTTGTGGACTCGTTGAGCGCGTTGCAGGATCAACAAGTCGGTCGGCGGCCGTCGGGAGATTTCGCGCGGTTGCAGGACTTGCTGACCAGCCGCATCGCCGCCTCACAGCGGATTCAAGTGCGGCGAGCAAATCTGCTCGACTTGATCCACGCCGCGCTGCTGCATTGCCGCGAGCACGTCACCGGGAACTTGCCGGCCATCGACCGATTAGAAGTCGCTTTGGGCGAGCAGAGCCAGAAGTTGCACGACGCGATGACTCAGCGACTGCGCGAGGAACTCGTGGCAAGCCAAAGTTTGTGGGAGCGGCGACTGCTGACGGCCGTGACCGAACGCTGGGGCGCGAGTCCGTTCTCGTCGATCCTGCGCGTGTATTCGGGACTGGGAAACTTGCTCGCCTCGGCCTCGCTGTGGCGTGCACGCTCGTCCGTGCAGATGGCCTTGATCGGCGTCGTTCAGGGAACGCGCTGGCTGTCGAGCAAACAACAGGAACGGGAGGCCGAATCGAATCTGCAACGAGTCGCTAGTTCGCTCGGCCTGGAAGACGACTTGCTCCGCGAATCGCAATTCGTGCTGAATGGATTCCTGCGCGACGCGAAGCTGACGCAGTTGTCGAGCGGAACGAAGACCGTGCAGGAACTGCGGCAGGAAGCTGCTCGTGTGGAGAGTCAGTTCCTGGGTGATGCCGGTCAGCGCATCGACGGCATCGTCGAAGAAGTTGCGAAGCAGCGGTCAGGCCCGTTGATTCGGGCGTGGTACGAAGTCCTGCTGTTCTCGTTCGTGGGCTTCGTCCTGTACCGCATCGTGAAGAGTTTCTTCTGGGACTCGTTGGAGTCCCCCGACAAGATTCTACCGACGCATTTCTATGTCAACGCGGGCGTGATCTTCGTGATTTGGGCATCGTTGCTGGTGATGCTCTTCACGCGGCGATTGCGGCGCGGGTTGCAGAAGCAAGTAGATCAACTCGCGGCCGGTTTGGCTCGGCAGCGAATTCAGCAAGGCTTGTTTCCCGCCTGGGAGGAAGCGTGCCGGGACATCCGCGCGGAATGCCAAATGTTGGAAGGGTTGGCGGCATCGGCCCATTTGGTTCGCGAACGAATCGCGCTGCCAACTCAATTCGGTGCCGCGCGATAGCGAACAATACTGGCGCGCGGGGTGTCGTCAGTCTCCCCAGTGCTTCGAAGCAAGACCAAGACCGGCGGGTTGACGTCGCCCCGCTCGCCAGAACGTGGCACGGGATCGCCGCGTGTCGAGTGACTCGTCAGCTACTTGTTGAACACTGGGCTGACCGCGTTGTTTGAAGTCGCTGGCTTGATGCGCTTGTTGCCGTTGATCGCACCGGAGACTTGGCCGGAAACTTTATCGACCGGAGCGGCTCGCACGCCTGCCTTCAGTGGATAGTCACCCTGTTCGGTTCCGGGAACGTACAAGCGTCGCTGCGGTTGGTAGCCGATCCAGGAGAGGAAGTCGTTGAGGTTGACGATCCGCACCCCTTGCTGCTGAGCCTCTCCTTTGAGTTGCTTCAGCTTTTCGAGAATGCGTGCGATGCGTTCCTTGTCCTCGTCCTTGGCGGCCAGCGTGATGTCGGGAATCTGACCGATGACCAGGAATTTCGTATTCACGTCGATCCCTGGCACCCCTTCGCCGTGGTCGACAAAGTCGTTGGGGAATTTCGTGTAGCGGATGCGTTTGCCATTGTCGTCCACTTCGTTGTCGATGGTGGCACCGGCTCCAGCGACCAGTTCGTGGAGTTTCTGGCGATCGCTTTTGCCGTCGCCGTCGAGGTCGATGATGCCGACGAACGAAAAGTTTTCTCTGCGGCCGGGGCTCCAGATCGGTGTGAAGATCGGGTCGCCCTTGGTGATCGGCCGATAGAGATCGTCCTTGATGATACGGGCTTCGGCGGTGTGTGCATCAACGATGCGGGTGACTTCGATGGCCCCTTTGATGTCCTCGCTGCCACGCGCCACGCCGTTGTGACTCTTGTTGTAAACGCTGAAGGTCATGCGCTTCGGCAGGTTGTCCGCTTCACCGATATTGATCCAGACTCGGCCGTTCTGATTGTCCACCCAGCGAACGAAACCGTCGGGAACTTCAAAGCTGACCTTTTTGAGTTCGTCGATGTCATTGGAGAGTCGGATATTGATCGCGGTCAGCTTGGTGATCTCTTCGTTGAGTTTCTTGGTATCCGTGGCATGTGCGGTCTTTTCATTTTCGAGTTCTGTGGCCGCCTCGTTGACCGACTGCCGCAACTCGTCGATCACCTTTTGTTTCGCCCGCACCTCTTCGTCTTTGCTCTTGGTAGCGTCGGTCAGATCCCCTTCGGCCCGTACGCGTCCGTCATTCTGCGTCTTGACTTGCACGTCGTATTGCCGCTGCAAGTCGAGCAGATTCTTCTGCAAGGCTTCCAGGTCCAGGCGAATCTTCTCGCGATCTTGCTTGAGATCGCTGGACTGCTGGACCAGCTTGTTGATCGCCGCTTTGTAGGTTCGCTCGGCGGGGACATCCGCCTTGTCGATGTCTGCCAGGCCGGCTCCCCGAACCTTGGTGATGTTGTCGTCGCCGAGTCCATACTCCGAAGTCGCCGTGCCATTGCCGGTCAACTTCGCGAAGTCTTCAAATTCCTCGTCGCGCTTCTTCAGCGCCGCCTCGACCCCTTGACGATTTTTTTCCGAGGCTGCCAAAGCCACCTGCTTCTCGCGATCTTGCTTTACCTGCATGTAGATCACGGTGCCTAAGATCACCACAATCAGAGACAGCACAATGACTGAGACCTGATACCCAACCGGCTTGTTCGACGGCGCAGCCATGATTCACCTCGGACGGAGAATGGAACGATCGAAATATCGGAAGACGAGCGAATCGACGTGACGCGGGAACTCTACTCGGCCGTTGAGCCGGGTCAAGATG
>SXKJ01000091.1 GCA_005778115.1 Planctomyces sp.
CCCCGGTTGAGCGGCGCACTCACCGGGGGGCTGACGCCGCCCCGCTCGCCTTTACGATGTGCCGAAGACTTATTCTTTGAGATTTCATTTTCGTTGCCGACTTGCCGATGTTTCACTGCGGCGTATCATGCTGCCCGGCCCGGTGCCGCTTTGATGGGCTTGATCTCGGCACATTGCTTTATGTCGCACGACAACTTGTTCGAGGACGTGGATCACACGTCCGGCCCCGATCCGCAACCGGAGGGGCGAGACCGCTCGACTCGCACGCGAGGCAGCCAGAATCGAGGCAATGAGAAGCTCAGAAGGCAGATTGTCTTCGAGGCGGCTCGGCTGATGTATCGCCGCGAAGAGAAAGAGTATTACCGCGCCAAGCTCAAAGCCGCGCGAGCCATCTGCCAAGGTTGGGTGAAGCCGTCCGATCTGCCGAGCAACTCGGAAATCCGCGATGAGATTCAGCGGATGGCGTTCCTCTTCGAAGGAGAATCGCGGCACGATCATCTGCGCGAGATGCGCATCGAAGCCTTGCGGATGATGCGATTGCTGGCGGTGTTCAAGCCGAAGCTGATCGGCAGCACGTTGACCGGGCATGTGCGGCATGGCTCGGACATTGATCTGCACGTCTTCACGTCGAGTGCCGAATCGGTCGCAATGGTTCTCGATCAGGAAGGGATGACCTATGACATCGAGAACAAGCGCGTCCGCAAGCACGGTGAGGAGCGGGTCTTCACTCACATCCACATTCAAGACCGGTTTCCGATTGAGCTGACGCTCTACTCGGTCGAGAAGCTGGCGTACGTCTTCAAGAGTTCGATCACCGGCAAAGCGATCGAACGAGCGTCGCTCGCCGAGTTTGAGCAACTGCTTCGCCACGAGTATCCCGACATCGAACTCGACGACGAGGTGCTCGATGCCGAGAGCAAGGTCGATCGCTTTCAGGTCTTTCGTTCGCTGCTGCTGCCGCTGGAGGGAGTCGGCCAATCGAAAAAGCATCATCCGGAAGGAGACGTGCTCTATCACAGCCTGCAAGTCTTCGAACTGGCTCGCGACGAACTCCCCTACGACGAAGAATTCTTGCTGGCCGCGCTGCTGCACGACATCGGCAAGGGACTCGATCCCGACGACCACGTCACCGCCGCACTCGATGCGTTGGGTGAGTTCATCACACCGCGCACGGCGTGGTTCATTGAGCACCACATGGAAGCGCACCTCGTGGCGGACGGCACGATCGGCTTCCGCGCGCGGCAACGGCTGCGCGAGTCACCCAACTACGACGAGTTGATGCTGCTTCAGAAATGCGACCGCGGGGGGCGTGTGCGCGGGATGCAGGTCATGGAAGTCGACGAGGCCCTCGACTTCTTGCGGGAACTGGCGCGAATGAATGGCTGATGTAGTTTGGACGCCTACGTCCGAACGATAGAACGGACGTCGGCGTCCGTTCTACTTGGCCGGCAATCTGCGATCCGCGAAGTCGAGAATGCGTTGCCAGTAGGCTCGGTTGAGGACGTGCTTTTCGTCGCGGCGGTACTGCACGAGATCGCCGCAGTTGGCGTCCGTGAAGGCTTCGTCGCCGCTCACTAGCCCGCTGCCGGCAAGGCCGCGTCCTCCGAGGAATTTGTAGACCTTGTCGGCCCCTTTCAGCGACAGCATGGCGTTGTCGAAGTTGGCCCACTTGTCTTGGTCTCCCTCGCCATCGAACAGCGGACGCGGAGCGACCAGGGCGACAAGCAAGTGCTGATCAATCGGCAGCTTCGACTCGTTGCCGCCAAACGGGACGAACGAGTCGCTGAACCAGTGCGGGAAGGCTCGATTGATTCGCTCGATAGTTTCTTGATCGTTGCCGCGATTCAAAGCCATGCCGCCAGTGCCCGACTGATGCGGCACGGACAGCGCGATTCGTTCGTCGAATGCCGCTGCAAACAACGCGGTCTTGCCGAGCCGAGAATGGCCGACGGCACAGATGCGAGTCTTGTCGATGTCTGGCCGGGTCACGAGGTAATCGACGACTCGTGAAACTCCCCAAGCCCACGCGCGGATTGTCCCCCAATCGTGTGGGCCGAGCTTGTCTTGGCCGGCAGACAAGTAATGTGGATGAATGCCGTCGGTCAGTTCTGGCGTATCGGGATCGAGATCCGCGTTGTAGAGCGTCGCCAGTGCGTAGCCCCGCTCGACCAACAAGTCGGGACACCAGACATCTTTTTGTGCCCCGCGTCCTTTGTCGGTGGCGTGTTCGTTCTCGACGCCGGCGCAGCTCTTGTAAATCCACTGCGGTGGCAGCGCGATTTGCGGATCGGCCAGGACCGTGTGATTGCCGCAGAAGTTCAATCCGACAAAGACCGGTGCCGGCCCTTTGCGTCCGTTGGGGACGATCAGCAACAGGTTGATCGGCGGCGCGGATTTCGGTCCGAACTTGATCGTGACTTCACGCAGCGTCGCTTTGCCATCGAGACATTTTTCGTCGGTGCGAACGATGGTCGCGGTGAGATTGTCCGGCGGCGGCGGAGCTTTGCCATACATGTAGTGCTCGAACAGAGCTTTCAATTCAGGACGCCGCTTGTTGAACCAATCGTCGCGAGTGCGCACCGGCGTACCGTCGAGCATCACGAGCGGATCGGGGGGTTCCGGGCGAACGGAAAGTTGCTCGAAGGTCGGGAACTCATCGGCCGAAACCGTTCCGAAACTCAGGCCATACAGCACTGCGACAATCCACGTACGACGTACAATTCTCTCGCGTAACATCAGCAGACTCCCTTGCAGATTGACGAACCAAACTGACGGCCAGTTCACGCTCAGGCTACCGCTCGAATGTTGGATGCCGCAATGCAGTCGCGATCACCACGAGCCTTCGCGGAGCCTGCCTTGCGTGCCTATTTCGTCGCTCCTACAACCCGCTGCGGCGGGCCGCATGGCGAGGCTTGTAGTGACCGCATTGATGCGGCCCCTGAGATTGACCCGATGAATCGGGTCGCTACGAGCATCATGACGAACGGAATGAAACCGTTTGACCCAGTCCGTGGTACGACGGACCTCGTGCGCGAAAACCAAACAGCCGTCCGTGACGGCGTCTCTTTTTGCAGATCGGATTGAACATGAATCGTTGGTTGCGAGTCGGAACGTTGTGGTTGGTGTTGGCATCCGTGCTGTTGCCGCGCCTGTCGGTGTTCGCAGCGGATGAAGAGGCCGTCGGTACGGATCGCCTCCTGCCACCGGAAGTGTCGGTGTATGTATCCGTGCCAGATGTGGACGAACTGAAAGCTCGCTGGGCCAAGACGGCGATGGGGGCTCTCACTCAAGACTCGACCTTCGAGCCGTTCAAGCAAGAGATCCTGAAAGCCATCGAAGGTGCTTCCGGCAAACTGGAGGAAGAGCTGGGAGTCTCGCTGAAGTCCCTGTTGCAAGTCCCCAGCGGCAAGTTCGCGTTCGCCGTGCTGGCACCCCAAGGCAAGAAGCTGTCGGCCGTGATGTTTCTGGATTTCGGCGACAACGAGAAGACCGTCGATGCCCTGCTGGAGAAGGCAGAGAAAGCTCTCGAAGACAACGGTGCGGAAAGCGAAGACGAAGAGATCGACGGCACCAAGGTCACGACCTGGACCTTCAAGGGGGGCAATCCTCAGCAGCCGAACAAGCTTGTCTACTTCATCAAGGACAGGATGATCGTCATCAGCTCCGACCTGAGCACCGCCAAGGCCGTGCTGACTCGCTGGGATGGCAAGCACTCCGACACGTTCGCGGACAATGACAACTACAACTTGGTTTTGGAGAAGTGCAAAACCGACGACGAAGATGGTCTCTTCGTGTGGTACATCAATCCGATCGGCTTGCTGCAAGCGGGACTCGCACAGGCGGCCGCTCAGAATCCACAACTCGCGCTGGCCGCGGTGTTCCTGGAACCGCTCGGATTGTTCAGCCTCAAGGCGATCGGCGGTTCGGCCGACATGGGAACCGAGCAATTCGATAGCGTCACCAAGACGTTCCTCGTCATCGAGCAGCCGACGAAGGGAGTCATGAACCTCTTCCAGTTCCCGGCTATCGAGCAAAAGCCGCCGAAGTGGGTCTCGTCGAACGCCAGCGCGTGGTTCTCAGTGAACTGGGATATCAGCGAAGCGTACCAAGCCGCCAGCGCCCTATTCGCGATGGTCCCCAATGCTCCGCCCGGTGGATTGGACAGCCTCGCCGATAACCTCGCCGAACAAGAACCGCGAGTCCATTTGAAAAAGGACGTGATTGATTCGCTGTCGGGACAGATTCAAGTCGTCGTCGAACCGGCGAAGAAGAAAGGGGACGAGAAGGGCCAAGATCGAGTGGTCGTCGCGGTCGGCTTGAAGGATGCGAAGAAGTTCCAAGCCACGCTCACCAAGATTACGAAGACCCCCGGCTTCCCAGGCAAGACGCGCGAATTCAAAGGCGCGACGATCATCGAGTTCGAGGTGCCTGACCTCAGCGGCAGCTTGGAACCGAAGATGGCCGGCCTGGCGATTGGTAAAGATCAGTTGATGTTCAGCAACGACGTGACTGCGGTCGAATCCATGTTGCGTGGCGACACCGATGGCGACGCGCTGGTCGATTCGGCCGAGTACAAGACCATCGCCGAACACATCCCGGCGAAGTCCTCCATCGCCAGCTTCTCGCGTAGCGATTCGCAAATGGAAGCACTGTGGGAAATGGCCAAGGGAGGCCAAGCGGGCCTGTTCCTGCCAATGATCGACTTCGAGAAACTGCCGAGCTTCGACTCCGTCAAGAAGTACCTGACCCCCAACGGTGGATACGCCGTTCCCGAAAAGAAGGGGGTTCTGTTCGTCAGCTTCGGCTCGAAGAAGAAGTGACGTTCGCCCGACCTGGTTCTCAACGCCCGGCTTCTTCCAGAGGCCGGGCTTTTTTGTGTCAACATTGCATTCTGTCTGGCTGATGGCCGTTCGCCGAAAGCTGATGGCTGTTATTCCAAACCCTGTCCCTCTCGATCACGACCGTTCTCTCGCCAAGGAACTTCATTCATGTCCGCACAACTCAGCCAGTTCACGAAATCTCTGACCGTCGAAACCGCGTTTTCAGTGCTCGCCATCGCGAAAGAACTGAAGGCGAAAGGAAAGGACGTCGTCGAACTTGAAATCGGCGACAGCCCGTTCGACAGCACGGCATCCGCCAAAGAAGTCGGCACGCAAGCAATTGCCAACAACCAGTCGCACTACTGCCCGTCGCCGGGATTGCCGGAGTTCCGCGCGGCAGCAGCGAAGTTCGTCCGTGACGAGTTCGGCATTCCCGCCGAGGCGAAGAACGTCGTCGTCGGCCCCGGCGCGAAAGTCTTCGAGCAATTCTTCTGCGAAGCGTTCCTCGATCCGAACGACGGAGTACTCGTCTTCAGCCCGTACTTCCCGACGTACACGCCGAACATACTGCGGCGAGGTGCTCGCGCGGTCTTCAAGCCGCTCAAGCAGTCGAACGGTTTCCGTCCGGCGATCGCGGACATCGAAGCGTTCCTCAAAGACGATCCAAAACCGAAGGCGATCTTTTTGAACTCGCCACACAACCCAACCGGCGGCGTGCAGACCGAGCAAGACCTCCGCGAGATTGCCGACCTGATCCGCGGCAAGAACATCGCGGTGCTCAGCGACGAGCCGTATTGCCACATGGTTTGGAAAGGCAAGCATCACTCACTGCTGGCTCAGCCCGGAATGATGGACCAGTGCGTCGCCGCGTACACGTTCAGCAAAAGCTACAGCATGAGCGGCTGGCGCCTGGGCTTCGCAGTCTCGTCGGCCGAGATCACCGACTCAATCAGCAAGATGATCAACACGACACTGAGCTGCACGCCCCCCATCGTGCAACTCGCCGGCAAGGCCGCGTTAGAGCGTGATTCCGTGGAACGCGACACCGTGATGGGAAAATTCCGCGAGAAGGTGGTCCTGTTGACGAATGGCCTGAACCAGATCCCCGGTTTCAAAACGCTCGACCCAACCGCGACGTTCTACGTCTTCCCGAACGTCGCCCCGATCTGCAACCGCCTGGGCATCAAGAGCCACGGCCTCGCGCTGTACCTACTGGAAGGAGCCGACGACCACTTCGGCGTCGCCTGCCTCGGCGGCGAATGCTTCGGCGAAGCCGGCGGCGGCTTCCTCCGCTTCAGTTGCGCCGAACCCAATGACCGCCTGCAACAAGCGGTGGACTTCATCCCCGTCGCACTGTCCCGCACCGACCGCATCGCCGCGTATCTCGAAACACATCCGCAGTTCCGCCTGGCAACGCAGTATGTGGTCGAGGCATGAGACGAAACAGTCGTGACACCAACGGCACTGGATTGGAAAGATCGTCGTGGCAAAGACTCCGTCCGTTCTTGACCTGAACTCGCTTGGGAAGCCTCCCGGCTATCCCGCGCTCAGCGTGGCGAAAGGCAAAGCTCTCGCTGAGGCCGCTGCGGTTTGCTTGGAGTACCAAAATCACAAGTCCGGCAAGATTCTGAAGGTCACGGGGATGAATGCCGCCGAATTTCGGCTCGACTGGACCGCTGTAACGCGGCAGATGCGGATGACTCACAACGATCTACAGGAAGCAACTGCGGATGGTGCTTGTGCGATCGCAATCTCATTGGCTCGTGAGCTGACAGGACTGAACGTGATTGAGCGGTCGCGCAAGGGAACTGGATTCGACTATTGGTTAGGCAAGGACGCCGGTACTCTGTTTCAGAGCAAAAGCCGTCTGGAAGTCTCCGGCATCCTCAAAGGTGACAAGGCGACGATTGAGCGGCGACTGCGACAGAAATTCACTCAAACGAAACGATCCGACGACCTTAATCTTCCGGCATTCGTCTGCGTCGTGGAGTTCGGAACTCCGCAGGCCCAATTCGTGAAGCGAGAACTCCGAGATGAAAAAAGCCATCAAACTGCACCGCGAAGCAATGGACTTTGCAGACCGAGCCGAAGCCGCTCAACGACGAAAAGCTCGCGAGGAAGCCGCCCAGCTTTTTCGGCAAGCCTTCGATCGTGAGCGTGCCGCTGCCGTCCTCTTCGTCAATGATTTCGACGCCGAACCGACACGCTCCGTTCTTCTGCGCAGCGCAGCATCGTTGGCTCTGGATTGCCGCGAATACCGCGAAGCCGAACGCTTGATCGCGGCCGCCCTTTGGGGCAATCCTCCGGGGGAGCTTTATGACGAATTGCGATCGTTACTCGTCGAGTTGGACTCGCGGATTGCCATTTCCAAAAGAACCATTCCAAGGCCCAACGCCAAGAAGCCTCGAACCGAGATCAAACGCCAACCAGTCGTCGCACTCGGCGATACCGCTGACTAGGAAACGAATGCTTCGGCGAAGCCGGCGGTGGCTTCCTTCGCTTCCGTTGCGCAGAACCCAACGACCGCCTGCAACAAGCGGTGGACTTCATCCCCATCGCACCGGCCGCATCGCCGCGTACCTCGAAACGTATCCGCAATTCCGCCTGGGGACGCCTTATGCGGTGGAGGCTTGAGAAAGTAGAGAAAATATTGGCTACGGCATTAAATCATTGAATAGGCGCGATGCTGAGGAGACGATTGCGATTGTAATTTGACCGACGATTTCACTTCGGCATCACGAACGCCCCGCCATTTTCAGAGGAACGTAAAATGAAGACTTCGCTGATTGTCGTCGCGATTCTTGTGGGCAATCTGCACACTATCGCTGAAGGAGGCGATGCTCGCCTTGAGGCTCGATTGAAAGGCGTATTGGCACGACGCTCGGCTGCGAATGCATATTCGGAATCATTGTACGCTTTCGCGAAAGAAGACATGGAAGAGAACAAGCTGCAGCTTTTCACCTCTGCTGCTTGGGTGAAGAAGCTGACCGAGCATAAAAAAGCTGTTGCTGAACTCGAAGCACAGGGCTACGAAAAAACCGACGAGATCAACAATGTTGGGAAATTGATCGATCAGTGGGATTCGTTGGTCGAGGGGATGGAAGTTCGCAACGAAAAAATCCGCGAATTGATGAGAAAAGGAGCCAGTCCACAACCGGCGATTGTTGAATTGGGGAAATACAACGAGACGTGCAGTAAGGAAAGCAAAAAGATTGTTGAGAAAATCAAATCACTTGGCATGCCGAGTGGGACTGTTGTGGATGCAGCCCAGATTGAAGCGGAGTGGGCAATTCTGGAAAAGACTGAGCGGCCGCGCCTGGAAAGATCCTATCGTGCGGATGTGCTCATGCGCAAAAACGCTGAAATGTATCGCGAACGAGAGGCCAAGGAGGCTGAAGCAGAGCGCGAGCGAAAAGCCCGCATCGCAAGAAAAGCTGAAGAAGAGCTTGAAGTGAATGGACTCGTCCTTATGCAAAAGACGGTCAATTCATCGATCGGCCAATTCGGAGGAGAAATTACCGGGATCGTCGAAAATCGACGCGGCAAGAATCTGCGTTACGTCGAAATCACATTTAATTTGTACGACGACAGTGGAGCGCAGGTCGGTACCGCTTTTGCAAACGTCACCGGCCTGGAAGCTGGAGGCAGATGGAAATTCAAAGCCATAGTTTTGCGAACCGATGCCAAGAAGTACAAACTTACCGAGCTGTCAGGTAATTGATTAAAGGGCGTTGCGGTGACTTGTTTCTGGCAGAGTACAGGATTGCTTACAATTCGGTGGGTACTTTTGAGTTTGAGGAGTGATTGCGATGCGGTGGAAAAAGGACGAACAATTGGTGGAAATCAAGACCGGAACCTCAACTGACCAATCAGCGAACGTTTGGTTTGTCGAGTTCACCCCTCCAATATCGCCATATTCCTTTTGTTGAGTCTCGTGACGTCATTCCGGACTCAGACAAAGAAGCAATCGCGACACTCAAACAGGCCGTTTCTGCTTGGGCTGAACACCACGGTTATGTGATTGACACGAGCGTATCGAGTTAGGTAACGGACTCGCTTATCCCGATCTATCGATCGAGCACATTTCAATTCACGCGAACGTCTGCGGCGGGCAGGCTTGTGTCGCTGGGGATTGCATTCCGGAACATCAGGTCGTGCGGATGTTCGCGAGCGGCGGAACGGCGGCCACCGACCTCTTTCTCCCCTACCGGGGCTTGGCCTTCGTCGGGTGATCTCGTCACCCACCGTTGAAACGGTGGGCTATTTTCGAGATGTCCCTGGCGGGACAAAGCATGAAAGTCTTTACGCTTGATGAACGGTTTGGTGCCGTTGCCTTGTCTTTGTCCCGCTAGGGACGTCCGAGAATAGCCCAGCAATTTATTGCTGGGTTTCGGGGCACAACGATCCGTGAAGTCCCGTTAGGGACGAAAGACGATTCGGGGTTCGGATGCCAACGAGTCCGGATTGTGGATCGGGTGTTGAATGCCGATTCATTCGCCCCTGCCGGGGCTTCGTCGATCTGTGACCGATTCGTTTCCCACCGTTGAAACGGTGGGCTATTGTCGAATGTCCCTGGCGGGACACGGCGACTTGGAATTCACGTTTCTCGCTCCCCCGTGCTCGTTCTGTTGAACCGACTCCAACACATCTTTTCTCGAACGCGAGGCCCAACCATGCACTCGTTCGTGAGTTGTTTGATGCACGTTGTCTATTCCACGAAGGAGCGACGACCGTGGATCACACCGGACATTCAAGATCGGCTGTGGCCGTACCTCGGTGGGATTGCTCGCGAGAACAAGATGAAGGCATTGAAAATTGGTGGCGTCGAGGACCACGTTCACATTTTGCTGTCACTTCCGTCAACGCTTGCCATTGCCAAGGCCATGCAATTGTTGAAAGGAAACTCGTCAAAGTGGATTCATGAGACATTTCCGAAACTCAAGGCGTTTGAATGGCAAGAAGGCTACGGAGCCTTCAGCATCGGCGTGTCAGGCGTTGAGGACACGATCAAATACATCGAGAACCAAGTCGAACATCACCGCAAGCAGCTATTCAAGGACGAGCTGAAAGCGTTTCTCAAAAAGCACGGACTCGAATTTGAAGAATGGATGTTGGATTGAATGGCCAAGCCAAGCAATCGAAGAAAGCCAAAACGCAGACTATGGCCAAACGCATTTCGATTCACGCGAACGTCTGCCACGGGCAGGTTTGGATCGCAAGGACTCGCATTCCGGTGCATCAGGTCGTGCGGATGTTCGCGAACGGCGACAGCCTCGACGACCTGCTGCGAGCGTATCCGTCGATCGCGCGTGCGGACATTTTCGCTTGCCTCAATTACGCCGCCTCGTTGGTCGAAGAGCAGGTGACGCCGCTCGATGATTTGGTCGTCATGAACCTTGCCTCAATTCCCCAGCGGCGCTCTTGAAGAGCCTTCTGATTCGGGGGCGGCATCCTGCGGTTCGTAGTCCCGCTGGGACATCGGGCGGACCATGAACATCGGACCGCGTTGAGACTCGGCCATCAGACGTGGGTTGTCCGTGATCGTCAGGTTGGTTTGATACGACAGCCACGGCACCGCGCTGCGGGTCACTCGGCCTTCCGGAGTCATCACCGTTCGCAGCCGGAAGTATGAGAACGGCTCTTTCGGTTCGGTGTAGCGCTGTTGCCAGACCGAGTCGGGCAGGTTGTATTTCTTCGCCCACGCTTCCTCGATGACGTACAGCCGAGTCATCGGCTCGTGTTCGGTGTGCTTGAGGCAGTTCAACGCGATCGTCTGCGGATGCAGGTTGAACGAGTCGTAATTCTGCCGGCTGATGTCGCCGTAGGGGTGATAGTCGCTCCAGGGGCCGGGCGAGAGTTCGTAGTACTTGCCGCTGATCCCCTGGCCGACGATGTGCGTGCGAGTTTCGTAGGCCGACCAACCGCAGAACATGTCCCACACGATGAAATACATCGACGGGTGCGAGCCATCCTGAAAGTTGGCGGCGTGGGACACGATCCCGAAGAACAGTGTCCCCAAATACGCGGTGATGCCCAATCCGGCGAGCCAGCGTTTGACCATGACGAACCTCCTTGTCTGCCATTCGTAGCCGAGAAGCGGCGGCGGAATAGCTGAGGTCGCGGAAGTTGGTCAAGGTGCCTTGAGCGGACTCGTCGCCCCGTGGCTTGTGACGCACTTTGTCACCCGAAGCGTCAGTTTTGAAGTTGCGCTATTCAGTCGCGAAGCGACGTCAGCAGTTAGCTGCGGGCGTTAGCCCGCAGAGAAATGTTGGAATTCCACAGTGAGCCGCGAAGCGGCGACAGCAAATTGTTGTCACACAGAATGCTGTCGCCGCTTCGCGGCTCAACGCGACCGCAAACCCGGTTTCCGTGGGCTGACGCCCACGGCTACCTACTGCCGTCGCTTCGCGACTGTCGAAATGGGCAACTTCAAGAAGCGTCAGCGAGGGCGGAGGGCCATAGATAATCTAATAACGCGAGCGCATCCCGGTAATCGGGCACCACGACGTCCGCCCCGACGCCGATCAAGCGGTCACGCTTCCAGGGATCGGGACGACCGCTCTTGTGTCGTTCATCGCTGGCCACGGCGATTGCGGTTCCTTCGGCCGTCTTGATGTTGTCGATCTCCACATATCCGTCACCGAATCCCAGCAACCGCGAACCGGCCGCGTTGCTTTCTCGGAGGACCCGTTCGATGACCATCTGCTTCGAGAAGTTCTGAAAGTCGTCGCGAGCTCCATAAATATGCCGACCAAAGAACGGCGTCAGGCCCAGCAGTTCGACCTCTTCACGGACATAGACTTCGTCGGTGCCGCTGGCGAGATACAGCGCAACACCACGTGCTTGAAGTTCGCGCAGCAACTCGACCGAACCGGGAACCAGGAATTCGACGGCAGCCACCCGTCCGGTCCGCAGCCCGTCGCGGCGATGATTGATCCGTTCGAGCAACCGGTCGTGGTAACGTTGTTTGTAAACCAGCGGGTCTTCTGGCGATCCGCCGCGCTGACGCACCTCATCCGCCAACCGCATCATCTGGTAGATCGTCTGCTTGCCGTTGAGCTGCATAATGAAGTCCAGCGACAGCTTCGCCAGTTCGTCATCCGATTCCGCAGTGCCAGTAGCCCGCAGCACCTCGACCATCAGCGGCACCATGACTTCCGGCCAGCCCTCGCGAATCAGGCTGAGCGTGCCGTCGAAGTCGAACACCGCGTGTTTCGGCGGCTCGGTGAGCGTGACTTCGCGGACGATCTCGATGTTGGTTTGTGGAAGAAACCGCGTCGGCCCAAGGTCGGTCACGCGGCGTTGATAGTCGGTTTCGTGGGGCATCTGTTTGCGATCGAAATCAGGTGTCATGAACGAGGGCCAATCATCTGGACGACGTCCTCGATATTGAATCGAACTTTGGGCAACATGGCATACTTGTCGTCGGGGGCACGATAACCGGCGACAGCGACAACCACTGTCCCCAGGCCTTCGCGCGGCAAGCCAAGTAACTCGTCGTACTTCTCCGGAACGATGCCTTCCATCGGGCAGGTGTCGATGCCTAGCATTGCGGCCGACGTCATGAAATTTCCCAGCGCGATGTAGGCTTGCAGAGCGGCCCAATGATGAATGTCGACCCCTGGCGGTGGTGGCACCAGCGATTTCATCATCATCTTCTTGAACCCGGCCAAGGACTCGGTCGCGACGTCACGCACCTCTGCCGTCCGTACGACGTAGCGATCGACGTCCGCCTCGGTTAGCGGCTTGCGAACGGTGAAGACCACGACATGCGACGCATCCGCCACCTGTCGCTGCCCCCACGAAAGCGGCACGAGCTGATCCTTCATCGCCTGATCGGTGATGACTACGAAGCGCCACGGCTGCAACCCGAACGAAGATGGAGTCAGCACCAGCACATGCTCCAGAGTCTGCCAATCCTCCGCCGAGATTTTGCGAGTCGGATCGAATCGCTTAACGGCATATCGCCACTGCAATTGTTGCAGCAGCGTTTCATTGCTCACAGGTTTCGACGCACTCATTCAGGAGTTCCTTAAATTATTTAACAGCAAGTCGAAGGCGTTGGAGTTTTTGTTTACCGGTCAGGTGTCGGCTTGCCTTTAAACGAGATATTACCGCGCGGGGTATAACGCCAAATCACGGTTGCTCGAAGAGAAGCTCGCAGATGCGGCCGAGGTCTTTGCCGACGAGCGTGGTAGTCAGGCCGCTGCGGAGCGGGGCGTTGTTGACGAACAGCGCGAAGGCCAGCGTGTCTCCCTTGGAGGTCGTCATGTAGCCGGCGAGAGCTTTGCTGGTTAGCAACGAGTTGGCGTTCATCAAGTTTTCCCAATAGAGCGTGCCGGTCTTGGCGGCGACCTTGTCTTTGGCGGGACTGTCCGCCCCGACGGATTTTGCCAGCGTGCCGTCGACCCCAAGTCTCGGGAGTGCTCGGCGATAGGACTCGAAGTCGGAGCGCGTCGCCATGTAGCGGAGCAATTGCACGGCGGCGGCGGGAGTCACGAAATCTGAGCGTGCGCCGCCCGCTCCACCGCCAAACGAGATCGTGTCGACATCGACGCCAACTCGCTTGAGAAAGGTGTGTTGTCGTCGCAGTCCCTGCGAGAGCGATCGCTCGCCGTGCTTGGCCGCGACGAGCAGCGGCAGCGTGCTGGCATGCAGGTTGTGGCTAACTTTCAAAATCAACCGCGCGTTCTCGGCAAACGGTGGCGACGTGTGCTTCGCGATGCTCGGCAGCTTGAGCGTCACATCGCGCGGGGGCAGCTTGTCGGCGGGATGATCGGCGGCCGCCGGGGCATCGACGGTGACTCCCTGACGATTCAAGGCTTCGATCAACAGCGAGCGCGCGAAGCTGTTGGCGTCCGGAGCTTCTAAGACTCGCAGGACCGGCTTGTGGCCTTCGGCGATGTGACCGTGAACGCTGATCCGTCCGCCGCCATGATCTCGCACCGACGTGTCGGTCTTACCGTCCTTCGCGACGGTCTCCACGTGCGTCTCGATGCGCAGCGATTTCGATTCGGGACGCCATCTGATTTCGGCAGGCTCACCGGCTTTAGTCGCCGTGATCGTGAAGTCGATCAGGTTGTCGTTGACGTAGATCGAAGTCAGCCGGCCTGGCCCGCTGCCAGTCCCTTCGGCCTTATCGAACAGGCGATCGTCGATGAGCACGTCGCCCCGGACTCGCTTGACGCCGGCCTTCGCGATTTGCTGAGCGAGGTCGTTCAAACCGGCGAGCGGGTCTTGCGGAGTGAGTTGCGATTCCGTACCGCCGCTGGCGTAGGTGTGATCGCCATCAGTGAAGGCGATTTCGCCGGACTCGGTGGTGCG
The DNA here is from genome assembly GCA_005778115.1 of Planctomyces sp. GTDB lineage: Bacteria > Planctomycetota > Planctomycetia > Planctomycetales > Planctomycetaceae > SXKJ01. The sequence goes on from SXKJ01000091.1 coordinate 14,145, forward strand.
TCCGCCGAGAGTCAGGTCGCCGCTGGCGATCAAGATCAAGTCACCGGTCAGTTCTCCTTTGTCGTTGATCTCACCGCGGCGCACGATGGGCGTTTCAAAGCGATGGTCGGCGCCGAAGGTGTCGAGAGCACAGGCGACCGAGAAACACTTTGTGGTGCTCGCCGGCGCGAAAAGCTTATCGGAGTTCAGTTCGTAGCGGACGTCGCCGGTTTTCAGATCGACGGCCAGCAAGCCCCAATGCGCCTGCTTGTATTTGGCGGACTCCATCAACTCGCGGACTTTGGGCGGGACACGATCCTCGGCGACGGCGAACAAGCCACTCAGAAACAGGATCGCAATGACAAACCCCAGGGACCGGCGATGAATGCGATTCACGAGTGAAGCTCCTGAAAGAAGTGAGTGTGAAGGGCACCGACGTCTTATACCTTGCGCGTCTACGAAATGAGACCGGCAAGAGGGACGGCTTCTGCCCGGTTTGCTCTGGCTGCCGGCGCGAGGTAGCTTGCGTGCGGATTGAGTGGAGTGACAACAAACGGGAATTCACAGGCTGGACGAAGGACGAACGCAATGAGCACAGGACTGAGTCGGAGAGCATGGCTGGCAGCGAGTGTCGTGGCGGCGACGGGCGTGGCCGTTCATGGTGAGTCTGCGGTTGCGAAGACGTCTGGCACCGTGAAGTACAGCTTTAACACGAGCACCATTCGTGGCCAAAAGGTCGGACTGGAACACGAAGTCGAAATCACCGCTCAAGCCGGCTACGACGCAATTGAGCCGTGGATGGGGACGATCAACGACTTCGTCAAGAACGGGGGTTCGCTCAAGGATCTCGGCAAGAAGATTCGAGACCTGGGCCTGACGGTCGAAAGTGCGATCGGGTTTGCTCGCTGGATCGTGGATGACGACGCCGAGCGGGCGAAAGGACTCGAAGAGGCGAAGCGGGACATGGATGCCTTGCAGCAACTCGGCGGCAAGCGGATCGCGGCACCGCCGGTGGGTGCTCACGACAAGGGGCCGGTCGATCTGCTGAAGGCAGCGGATCGGTATCGTCAGCTTTGCGAACTCGGCCGGCAGTTCGGAATCGTGCCGGAGGTTGAAGTGTGGGGGTTCTCGAAGGCTCTGTCCCGATTGGGAGAGACGGCTTTTGTCGCGTTGGAATCGGCGCATCCCGACGCGACGATCCTGCCAGATATCTATCACCTCTTCAAAGGTGGATCGGGGTTCGAGGGGCTGCGATTACTCAGCAGCGCGGCCGTCCAAGTCTTTCATGTCAACGACTACCCGGCCGACCTGCCACGCGACAAGATCGCTGACAAAGACCGCGTCTATCCAGGCGACGGGATCGCTCCGATGAATGAGATCCTGCGATCGGTCATTCGTCCCGACCGACCCATTGTCCTGTCTCTGGAACTTTTCAATCCGGAGTATTGGAAACAGGACGCCTTGCAAGTCGCCCGTACTGGGCTTGATAAGACGAAAGCGGCCGTGGCGAAAGCGGTGGGGTGAGGAGACGAAGCACGGCCCTTTGGCATAGCCGGGCTTCGAGAGTCGAGTCATCCGCAGTCCGGAAACTCACTACGCGGTGCAAGCCAGATTTATTCCTGGATCGAATTCAGCACGACGCGTGGCGAATCTCTGCGATCCGAATGACAACCGCTTCATTTCCAATCGCGGGCGAATTGCATGGCTCGTTCGCGGACGGGATCGCTGAGCGAGTCATCCGCCGAGAGGATGTTTTGCCATTCGGCTTTGGGTTGGCCTTGGTCAAGCAGGAATTGAATCTGACTCAGAGCTTCACGCTGCTCTCGCAACTCCGGCGTCCACGGCCGCGCATCCCACATTTTCACGTTCTTGTCGTAGCTGGCCGACGCCAGACGTTGTCCGTCCGAGCTAAACGCCACGCCCATCACCAGGCTGGTATGACCTCTCAAAGTCAGCGTTTCCTGACCGCTGCTGACGTCCCAGACCTTCACCGTTTTATCCCAGCTTGCCGACGCCAGCCGTTTGCCATCCGGGCTGAACGCCACGCTCTCGACCTGGTTCGCATGTCCCTTCAAGGTATGCAGCAGCGTTCCGGTCGTGGCGTCCCACACTTTCACAGTCTGGTCCCAACTGGCCGACGCGAGTTGATTCCCGTCGCGGCTAAAGGTCACGCCATGCACTGCTCCGATGTGTCCATCCAACTTGAGCGTTTCCTGGCCGCTCGCGACGTCCCACACTCTGACCGTCTGATCCTCGCTGGCCGACGCCAGCCGCTTTCCATCGCTGCTAAACACCACGCAATGGACATCGTCCGTGTGCCCTTTCAAGGTTCGCTCCAATTGACCGTTCGTAGCGTCCCAAACTTTCACAGACTTATCGGAACTGGCCGACGCCAATCGTTTCCCGTCCGAGCTGAACGCCACGCTCGTGACCTCGCGCGAGTGGTCTCTCAAAGTCAGAATCGATTGACCGTTCGTGGCATTCCAGACCTTTACTGTCCGGTCGGCACTGGCGGAGGCAAGACGATTCCCGTCCGCGTTAAACGCCACACACCGGACTCCGGCGGAGTGCCCCTTCAGCACGAGCGACTCCTGGCCGTTCGTGGCGTCCCAGACCCTTACCGACTGATCCTCGCTGGCCGATGCCAGTCGCTTTCCATCCGCGCTAAACGCCACGCTCGTCACCGCGACGACGTGACCTTGCAACGTGAGGGTCTCCGGAGCGCTCGTGGTATGCCACACCTTCACCGTCTGGTCGTCGCTGGCGGATGCCAGCCGTTTTCCATCCTTGATGAAAGCGACGCTCCTGACCGTGCCCGTGTGCCCTTTCAACGTCTGCGTTTCTTGGCCGGTCGCGGCGTCCCAGATCTTGACCGTCTGATCCTCGCTGCCGGTCGCGAGACGCTTCCCGTCCGCGCTAAACGCCACGCTATGAACATCGTCGGCGTGCCCGACCCACGAGAGGATCGCATTCCCCTTCGTGGCATCCCACACCTTTACCGTGCCATCGTAACTGGCCGACGCGATCCGCTTCCCGTCCGCATCAAACGCCACGCTTGATACCAGGCTCCTGTGCCCGATCAACGTGAGCGCCACCTGACCGCTCGTGGTGTCCCACACAACCACTCTTCGATCCCAGCTTCCCGACGCCAGCCGTTTTCCGTCCGAGCTAAACGCGACGCTCGTAACCGCATCGGAATGTTCTTTCAACGTCTGCGCGAGTTGACCGCTCTGGGCGTTCCACACCTTGACCGTCTGGTCCTCGCTGCCAGACGCCAGCCATTTTCCGTCCGGGCTAAATGCCACGCTCGTGACCGCGCGGGAATGCTCATTGAAGACACCAAGTGGCTGACCGCTCGCAGCGTCCCAGATCCTCACCGTCTTGTCGTTGCTGGCCGACGCCAGCCGGCTCCCATCTAAGTTGAATGCCACGCACCGAACCCAGTCGACGTGCCCCTTCAAACTGAGTGCTTCCCGACCGGCCATGACGTCCCACACCTTGACCGACTGATCGTAACTGGCCGATGCCAGCCGTTTGCCGTCCCCGCTAAACGCCACGCTCTGCACCGCACCGTAGTGCCGATCAAGACTCCTCTGGTAAGGATGGATGAGGCGATTCCAATACTGCCATTCGAAGCCACGCAAATCCTTGGGGCCACCGGACAGCTCTTCTGACGGAACGTGCCGCTTCAGCAGGCGGACGATTTCACCGACTCGCGCCTCGTTCCACGCGGTTTGGGCGAGCGTCATGTCTGTCACATAGAGATGCCGCATCGCAGCGTCCGCACTCTGTTCGGCGTCTTTCCGGGCAGACCTTTCCTTCTCGGCCAAATCGAGGCTTCTGGCGGCACTCCTCTCCGCGAGTCGCTTGGCATTCTCCAGCGCGGTGTTCTGAGCCGCGATATCTTTGTAGGCAACTTCCAACGCGATGTTCTTGGCGGCCACGTCTTGCGTGTGCCGAACCGAGAGGCCCATTCCGCCGAGGAGGGCAAGGAATCCCATCACCAGTCCCACCGCGCAACTGGCGACCCATTTGGGATGCCGTTTCCTCAATCGACGAAACCGTTCGCGCCACGAATCGGGATGGATCGAGACCGGTTCGTCGGCGAGCCAGGCTTCGACGTCGGCCGCGAGGTCGAGCGCGTGCCGGTAACGGTCAGTTGGCTCAAACTCCATCGCCTTGAGACAAATCGCTTCCAGCGGCACGGGGATGCTGGGATCAATTTCACGCGGCGCGGCAATCTTGCCTGAGATCACCTGCGTCAGCGTTTCGTCGACGGTGCCGTTGGCCGGATGCTGGTTGGTCAGCAATTTGTAGAGGATGGCTCCCAAAGAATAGATGTCGGTGCTCGATCTGAGCTGGTCGTTCAATCCTTGAGCCTGCTCCGGCGACATATAGGCCGGAGTCCCCATGATGTGTCCCAACTGAGTGTCGGTGTGCGCATCGACGATGACCTCGCGGCGACCGTTCTTGGCGGCCTCGGCAAGCTCCGTATCCGTGCCCATTGTCCAATTCGACATCGTCTTGCGAACCGGAATCTTGGACTTAGCGTCCGCTTTGGCCGCCCCCTCGTGCTCATCGATCACATTGACAAGCTTGGCCAAGCCCCAGTCGAGCACCCGGGTTTCGCCGAATTCCCCCAGCATCACGTTCTGTGGCTTGAGGTCGCGATGCAAAACTCGGTGCCCGTGAGCGAAGCCGACCGCCTGACAAACCGCGATGAACTGCCGCAACAAACGGACAAAGGCCAAATGCCGCTTGCTGCTCCGGATCGGCAACTCATGGAGTGCGACAATCGCATCCTCCATGTTGACCCCTTTCACGTACTTCATCGTGTAGTACAGCATGCCGTCTTCTCGAAAACCCAGATCGTAGATCGGCACGATGCCGGGATGCTCAAGCTGCCCGGTGAGCTGAATTTCCTCGACGAACCGATCGACAATGCCGGTGTTCTTAAGCCACTTCGCCTGCAATTCCTTGAAGGCAATACGGCGACGAATGACGGTATCTTCGGCCAGCCAGATCTTTCCTAAACCGCCGTACGCGAAGTCATCGATCAGCCGATAACGGTCGTTGACGAGTTGTGCGGCGAGCGGTTTTGTTCGTCGCAAGACCTCTTGGATGACGTCGTCCTTGATCTCCTCGAGGCAGGCAAAAACCTCGGGACGCACCATGACCGCGTTGAGCCCGACTCGCGGGTTGTCGTAATTCTTGGCGAGACAGCGATCGACGGCACCGTTCACTTTCGCCAAGTCATCATGGGTCAGCCAGTGCCACTCAATGAGCAGGTCGGTTAACAGCTTCGGTTTGTCCTCGGCCCACGCTCGGCACACGATTTGGAGCTGTTCCAAGTTGAGCATCTCGTACTCGAACGCCAACACTGCGAAGAGTAAATGTCGCTCAGGCGCCATGATTTGCCTCGACCGCTGCTGCCCAAAACCGATGGGCGGACATCACAAAGACGAGGCTCAACAACTTCAAGCCTGAAGCGCAAAACTCCCCACAAAAGCAGGGCGACAGCCGATTCTCAGCCCGAACAATCGTTCTCTGACCTAAGGCCGCCTCGAATCGTCGCGCCCGAACCGCAACCAATCCTCGGACAGACAATCCTGCCTGTCCTACCGAATGAGTCCGCCTTGACCAGACGTTGAAACCGAATCGCTCGAGGTAGTCCAATGAGACCGAGGAAGTGATCCTCGACAGTGCTCGATCGTCCGAATTGCATCTATTCGGTTCGCTCACTGGTGTCTTGATTGTCCTCTTCTGCGAATTTGTGTGGAGATGATCTTCGCGGCTCTAGCTTCCATGAAAGTCACAGATATACTCCGCCCGCCTGAACCGTCGGTCTGTCTTGCTCAGCGGCTGGGAACTGTTGAAACCACATCGATTGACGTGATCGGGCCCAGGACAACTGGTCCATGCAAACCAGCACACTGTCGGTTGGATCCGGCCCGCTTGTGGATTTGATTCCGTCTTCCGACTGCCTCGAACACGCTTCCGAGACGCAGCCTCATTCCCGAGCATCGTCGATTGACTTCGTCGTGCAATCGGCTGGAGCAGAAGTCGCGTGTGAGTCGACTCCGCAACTCGCGCCGCCGAAACCCGCGCCTGCGAAACGCGCTTCGCCCAACCCATCGCGGCGGCCGAATCCGCGCCGCACTTGTTCGTTAATGGGAGTGAAAGTTGTCGGCAGCGGATCGTACGTACCAGACAACATCGTCACCAATGCGGACCTCCGCGAACGCTACGGCTTCGATCCGAATTGGATCGAGCAACGGACCGGCATCTTTGCTCGGCGTCACGCGGGGCGCGATCAAGCCACCAGCGATTTGTGTGTGGAAGCAGCGCGGCGCGCGATCGACAACGCGGGCGCGAGCGCGGCGGACATCGACTTGTTAGTCGTGGGTACGTTCACGCCAGACCATCTTTGCCCCTCGACCGCGTGCCTCGTCCAGGAGAAGCTCGGCCTGGATGCACCGGCATTCGATGTGTCGGCCGCGTGCTCAGGATTCGTGTACTCAATGGCAACGGCTTCTCAATACGTGGCGACCGGCAACAGCCAGCTGGCGCTGGTGATCGGGGCCGATTGCTGTAGCCGGATTGTGAATCCGCTCGACAAAACCATCGCGCCCTTGTTCGGTGACGGAGCCGGCGCGGTGTTGATCTCGCGCGGCACTCCCGAGCAAGGTTTGCTGCGCTATCAGCTTGGTTCCGATGGTGGCGGCGGTCCGTTGTTGGAGTGTCCGGCGTCGGGAACTCGGAATCCGGTCAACATCGACAATGTTGCGGCGGGGCGTCAGTTCTTGGACATGGACGGCCGCAACGTTTTCATCTGGGCCGTCCGGATGGTTGAAGACACGATTCGCCTGATGCTCGATCAGGCCGGACTGCGAATCGAGGACGTCTCGTTATTCTGTTTACATCAGGCAAACGCTCGAATTCTCGATCACGCGGTCGAGAAGTTGGGGATTCCACGCGAGAAAGTCCCGATGCAGCTCGATCGGTACGGAAATACGTCCGCCGGTTCGATCCCGTTGGTTCTGGACGAGGCGCATCGCGGGGGCCGAATTCGCTCCGGCGATGCCATTTTGATGTGTGGTTTCGGTGCGGGCCTGACTTGGGGGACCGCGCTGTTTCGGTGGTAATGCCAACTTCGTAACCGCGAGGTGAGGCGATGAGTGAAGTCGTTCGCAAATTGCTGGGCAAGACGATTGTGGTCTCGCGGGAGTGATTCCCATCAAAGGGATTTCGACCTCCGCTGATGACGGCCTGCTGGTGATTGAACAGCTCAAAGGAGCGCGCCGCGTCCCGGTCCATATCCCGGTCGATTCGGTTCTGTTTTTTGTCGAAGACCACGAAGAGCACCATTGACGTGCATAGCGGTGCCGATCGACCTTGCGGCTGTCTCCGGTAAGTTCGCTTGAAGCGATCGTTTCGGGTCTCGGCATTCCGATACACTCGATTCCCCGGAAGGGATTTGAGACACGTTGTCTCGGCCGGTAGATTGCCCACAAGGCATCCGGCTTGGGGTGTCGATCTTGGCTACCACGGCTGCAGGACGCTGCGGCACTCCGTTTTGCGGGGCAGAAACATGAGCAATCTTGGCGATCAGACACCTCCCAAAGGGCCGGAAAAGAATCCGCCGGACCTGGATCTCGATCAAACATTGCCAGAGGGGGCCTTCGATAAGACGCTCCCAGAGGGGTGGATTGAGCCTGCTCCCGCTGGTGATGGCGGCGCGACGATGGTTGGCGATGAACCGGCTGGCGTTGATGAGAACGCAACGTTGGTGAGTGACGAGGCTGCTGGTGCCGACGGCGGCGCGACGATGGTTGGCGACGAAGCGACTGTCGCTGATGAAAACGCGACGATGGTTTGCAACGAATCGGCTGGCGTTGACGACGGCGCCACGATGGTTAGCGACGCCCCGGCCGGCGTTGATGACGGCGCGACGATGGTTGGGTTCGGTGCTGAAGTGAGCGGTCAAGCTCCCGGCGATGTTGATCCCGACAAAACGCTGCCTGACGGAGTGCTCGCCGTGCTGGCGGACGAGGACTACTCCCTGAAGACGATCATGATGGAAGACATCGTGGCCGCCGAAGATCACGAACCGCCGGAGGAGGATTTCGGAAAGACGCTTCCCGATGGAGCGTTCGACCAGTTGGCGGGAGACAACTTCGCTGAAAAAACGATGATGCTGGATCCCAGCGGAGGGGGTGTGGGAGGGGAGCAGTTCGACGACGACGGCTCCAAGACACTTCCTGAGGGCGCGTTCGGATCACCAGATGCCGGCGGTGCCACCATGCTGGAGGACGGTTCTGGTGTGGCCAACCAGGACGACGGCTTCGGCAAGACCTTACAAGTGGACGCCTTCGGAAAAACAATTGGCGCGGACGGCACCATCGCTCCGGATTCTGAGTTTGACGTTAAGACGATGGTCGGTGCCGACAGTGCTGTCGAAGGAGAAATCCACGCCAACGTCCAGACCGTGGCAGACCCCAAACTGAAACGCCCTGGTGGAGTCTCGGTCGCCCGCTCGCATGCCACGCACACCGGAGGAAAGACCTCCATCGACGGAACGGACGTCGTTGATGCGGAAGCGATTGATGGCATCGACAAAGACAGCTTGAACGTCGTGATGCGTTCGATTTCCGGGTTGCAATACGGCGCGATTCCGCGCGTCGACTTCAAGCTGGTGAAACAGCTTGGCGAAGGTGGCATGGGTGTCGTCTATGTCGCTCGGCAGCAGTCGCTCGGCCGTGAGGTCGTGTTTAAGACGCTCAAGCCGATGGCCGAGGCGCAGGCTTCCAAAATGAAAGCCAGCGGCACCATGAACTCGGTGATCAAGCACCGTACGGACATGTTCCTGTCCGAAGCTGTGGTCACGGCCGACCTGTACCATCCCAACATCGTCCCCATCTACGAGTTGGCCAAGGCTCCGGACGGGTCGTTGTTCTACACGATGAAATGGGTCCGCGGTGACGGCTGGCATAAGCGTCTCAAGGAAATGACGCTCGAGGGAAACCTCGAAGTGCTGATGAAGGTCTCCGATGCGATGGGGTTCGCGCACTCGCGACACATCGTCAACCGCGACCTCAAACCGGAAAACGTGATGCTCGGCGGGTACGGTGAGACCATCGTGCTCGACTGGGGTCTGGCGCTGCCATTTGGTGAGGGGAAAGGACGCCTGCCGATCGCGACGACCGCCGGGTTGGGTTCGGGAACGCCGGCCTATATGCCGCCGGAATTGATTACCGGACCGCTCGCCAAAATTGGCCCGGCCTGCGACATCTATTTGTTGGGGGCCATGCTTTTCGAGGTAGTCACGGGACTTCCGCCGCACGATTTTTCGTCGCGTCAATCCGGTGGCACGATGTCGGCTGGAGCGAAGCTGGCGGAGGTCCGCCGCGTCGTGGTCGACAACGTCATTCGCGAAACCACACACACTGGCGAGCTGATGGACATCGCCAAAAAGGCGATGGCCACCAAGCCAGAGGATCGCTATCGCACTGTTGCTGACTTTCAGAATGCCATCCGCGACTACATGAAGCACGCGGCGAGCCACACGCTGGCTGACCGTGCCAAAGAGCTCACTACCGTTGCCGCTCCGGTCACCACCGAGGTGAAACCCTCCGCCGAGGCTCCCAGCATCGGTTACACGAACTATCAAAACGCATTGGCGCTCTACAACGAAGCACTGCGAGAATGGACTGGCAACGAGGATGCCAGAAAAGGACTGACTGAGACACAGTTGAACTTCGCGAATCTCGCGCTGACCAAGGGGGACTTCGATCTGGGTTTGTCGGTGCTCGATACGAATGCGGAGTCACATTCGGAAACGCGATCGAAGTTGATGCTCGCTCGCCAAGAACGCGAGGGCCGAGTCCGCTTAATGAAGGCGTTGAAGGTCGCGGCCGGAGTTCTCGTCGCAGCGGTCATGGTTCTCTTAGTCGTGGCCGCCAAATTCCAGCTCGATTTTCGTGAAGCACAGAAGCTTAAGAATCGCGCGGTCGAAGAAACGGCGAAAGCTAAGCAAGACACAGAGAAAGCCGAAGCCGATCTTCTGGTTGCTGAGGCCGCTAAGAAACAGGCCGATTTATTACGCGTAGCTGCGGACAAACTGAAAGTTGA
>SXKJ01000092.1 GCA_005778115.1 Planctomyces sp.
ATCCCCAGACTCCGTCCCGATCGATCCTCCCAATTCGGCCAAATTGAAGCAGGCTGCGGCCGAGATTCTCACCGGGACAGTGTTCCCAAAGCAAACCGCGGCTGGCGTTTCAGACACGGCCGAGTATTTTGACCACACGGGCGTGATGAACGTCAAACTCGCGACTCGATATGGTTTTCGGTTGGAAGACGAAGATGCCGTCCTCATCATCCGCGATCGCAGCGATCTTGAACTGGACGGGATTCTCGAAGAGCGTCGTGAACAAGAGCGGCAGATCAAAGAATCGCTCAACGAGAAAACGCGCGAATTGTTTGAGGTGATTTTCGCCAGGGATCTGACCGAGCGGTTGAGGAATGACCTCTTCAAATTGCGGCGGGCCGTCAGCGACGTGAATCGCGTGTTGCAACCACTTACGTTTGGCCATAATCGTTTCCAAATCCATGCGCGACCGGCAACGGATCACCAAAGGCTGGTCGAGATCATTGGCCGTCAGGGCGCGCTCAACGAGGAAAGCCGCGATCAGCTTCGGCATTACCTGGAAGAGCGGCGCGACCAGCTCTTGATCGAGGGAGATGTGCCGCAGTTTTTGGACTACCGGTACTGGTTTGACTACAGCTTTAGGATCGAACTCGCCGCGTCAGACACCGACGCTTCGATGAGTTCCGAGGACATGATTCGTGGATCGGTCGGCGCGCAAGCCACACACAATTACCTCTTGCTGCTGGCGTTGGCCGCGCTCTTGTTTGATCGTAGTCAGGCACGTCTGCGACTGCTGATGCTCGACGATGCGTTCTTCGGATTGCAGACGGAACGCAAAGAATTGCTTTTGCAGTGCGGAAAGAAGCTGGGTTTGGATTTCGTCATCGCGACCCCGGATCTGGATGGCACGATCCAGGAACACGCCGGTGACAGCACGACTGTATTGGTCGAAAAGGACGAGCAGGAGAACGTCACGGTCCTTCCCATCGAATGGGAGCGCATCAAGCCGCAAGGTCTGTTGTTCCCTGAGCCAAACCTCGAAGCCGTCGGTAGTCCGGCACAAATGTCATGAGTAGCAGCGATCTCGCCTCGACTGTCCAAAGCTGGTTGGCGGCAACTCCCGGCGCTCAAGATGCGGCGAAATGGCTGCTCGATCGCGCCGAAAGTGACGGTCAGATTCCGAAGCAATTGACTCTCGATGTGGACATTTCCTGGCACATCGCTCTGGCCTCATTCTTTTCGACGAACTATGTGCGATTGTCCGCGCGGGGTCGCAAGATCACGCCCCATTTCGACCGCTGGGAACGTGAGCACCTCGGACAAGCTGGCACGCTGTTGCCAGTGCTCGCCGAGGCATTCGGTCGCAAATTGGCGAATCGCAAACAAGAACGGCGATCACGGCAAGACCAGATCGTCGGCATCTTGAAGACGTATGCAAACGACGGTGGGCTGACAGGACACGTCGCCGGCCGCGAGCAAGAAACTTCGCAGCAACACCAGGGACGGTTCTGGTCTCGAAGCTCCCGTTGGACCGCAGAACAAATCCAAGCGGAACTCGATCGTTACATGAACTTGTTGCGCTACACGGACGCACTCCGTCACGATGCCATCCGCATTGAGCGTGTCGTCCATGTCTCGCGCAAGGTTGCCGGCGACACTCACTGGATGCGTCCGCGGAATCAAGTTTGGCGTGATCTTGCGGATGACTTACTGGGCTTCGACTCCGAACTGGCCACGCAATTCCAAGGATTGGACACGAACGAGGTTCGCAGTCGAGCCCTCGCGGAGGTTGGGATCGTTGAGAATCTGACTTCGGTGGTCGTCCTGGTTTTCGGACGGTTCGCGATCAAACGTGGTGCGGCAATGTTTCGATGGCCCAGCGAAGCCGCCGCCGAGGGATTACCCGTCTGGCTGTCTGCGCTGCATCTCGCAGGGAGCGAAATCCTTTCGGATCAGAAAATTGAACGAGTGGTGTGCGTGGAAAATGAAACTTCGTTTCTGGACTTGGTCGAGCAACACCGGCACGAAACCACCACCGTTTGCATTTACACAGAGGGCCAAGCGAACCGGGCCGTCATCGCGTTGCTGCGCCTGATCGCACACAGTTTTCCGGCTGCCTCGTTCGAGCACCACGGAGACCTGGATTTACCGGGCGTCCGAATCCTCGCGTCGCTCATGGAGCGAACAGGATTGGACATTCAACCGATTAACATGGGTGCGAAGACTCATGAACGCTTCGAACGAGCGGGAATCGCGCTCACCGAGGAAGAGCATTCTCAAGTTATTCGCGAAATTCTGGCCGACAAGTTGCCATGCCAGGATTTACTCCAATGCCTTGCGAAGACACGGTTGCGCATCGAACAAGAAGTCATCACAGGATGTTCCGCAGCAACATTGCCGATGCAGCAGTAATTCAATCGCAACGTATCTGTTGCGGGCGTGCCAAAGGCGATCACTTTGCACAGGCATTTCGGCAGAGCCTCGTGGACCTGCAGTTGCAGGAGAACGATGTTGTTCGGCAACGATTCTGCCGCGTGGCTTGCGCAAGTGGTCTGAACACGGAGCGATCAGCGGCGTTCACTTCTTCGCGGCCTCAGCCAGCGATTCTTCTCCGGGCTGGCTTCGCAGTCGAGGTCTTGCCGCGAGTCTTCGTGGCCGCTTTTGGTTGTTTCGCCACCGCTTTGGTGCGAACCGGTTTCCGCTTGGTCGCAGGTTTCTTGGCGACCGGCGTCTTGGCCACAGAGAGCTGACTTGTCGGCTTGCGGGCCGGCTTGCGATTGGCCTTGCTGGAGGTCGTCGGAGTTGCGGTTGGAGCGGTTTCCAGATCGATGCCAAAAATCGCACCGAGGTCTTCGCCGGCGAGAGTGCCGTCATGGCCGCTGAGTTCCCGATCGAGGTTCCCTTCGGCGACCGCTTGCGAGACCAGTTCTTGATGATCGACGTCGCGCAGCACGAACAGCAGTTCCGGTTGTTTGTCGAGCCGTGCTCCCACGCCGTACATGACCGCCGCGAGGTGTTTGCAGCAGTAGGAATAGTCCGGGCAACTGCACTTCAGTTTGATTTCGCCCGGTGACGGAAACAGACCTTCCTTTTGTCGAGTCAGCCGCCGCATGACCCCGTCCGAGAACCGCCCGGCCAGCAGATCGAGCAGTGAATCAATCGAGGCCGAGCATTCCTGCTTGATCTTCTTCCACGTCGGCTTCGAGAGTCCGTCAATGCTGATCGTGATCTTGTAGGTTTCGGAACCGGCGACAATCGCCTCGATGCTTCGCGGCTTGATGAGCAAGTCCACCACCGAGCCGTTGCGGACATAAGTGGCACCGCGCGGCAGACGGTTGGCGTAGTCGCTGTAGGCTTCAAGGTTTTTGCACCAGGCCTGGCCCCAAAACGTCGTCGCGATCTTGCGGCCTTCGAGCTTCACCGGTGCTGGCGGACGGCCTTGCTTCTTGGCCAACTGCGCCGCGTGCTTCACGGCATTGGCCTTCTTCTGAGCGACCGGCACGTATGGTGCCCATTGGTCATAGCCCCAGCCCATGATTGACTCCATTCCGAAGGGGGGAAATGTCTGACGAAAGAGTGCCGAAACGAACGGCGATTGGCAAGCGCCGCAGATCTCGTGAAGCCCAACACACGAACCCGACGCGCGAGCGAGGGCGGGCGCTCCAAACGGCGGTGATCTGGAAATGGAAGCGCCTTGGTGCGCCCGTCCTCGCTTGCGCTTCGGGTTAGTGTCTCAGGCCGACTCAGAGAGTCAGCCTACTCCTCCGCCGCGCGGGTGATGTCCAGCGCGACAAACTTCAGCAACTCGCGATCGCTCATTTCGGTCAGCAGCGTCTCGCCTTCGTTCTTTGCGCCGAGCACTTGATCGGCCAGCTCTTGCTTGTCCCGAATCATCTGGTCGATGCGTTCTTCCAGCGTGCCTCGGCAGACGAATTTGTGGACCAGCACGTTGCGTTTCTGACCGATGCGGAAGGCTCGGTCGGTCGCTTGGTTTTCGACGGCCGGGTTCCACCAGCGATCGAAATGGACGACGTGCGACGCGGTCGTCAGGTTCAGGCCCGTGCCGCCCGCCTTCACCGAGATCACGAAGAACGGCCAGCCGTCCTCTTCTTGAAATCGCCGCACCAGCTCCTTCCGTTTGCCGACCGGCACGCCGCCGTGCAGCACGAGTCCCGGCTGGCCGAAGACCTCACCGAGGTACGTCGCGAGCGGCTCGCAGACCGATTGAAACTGCGTGAAGACCAGCATCTTCTCTTGCCGTTCGGCGATCGGCTGGCAGATTTGTGCGAGCCGCAAAAACTTCCCGCTGTCGTCCGCCGCGAACTCCGGCTGAGCGAGGTACTGCGACGGATGATTGCAGACCTGCTTCAGTTTCATGAGCATCGACAAGACCAACCCGCGCCGCTGCATGTCACCGGCTTTGCCTGATTCGCGAGCTTCTTTCGCCTTCTTCAACTGCTTCGCGAGGTCATCGACCAACTGCTCGTACAGCGCGGCTTGTTTCTTGGAGAGGCCGCATTCGGCTCGCATCTCCGTCTTCTCCGGCAAGTCGGGAACGATGCTCGGATCGGTTTTCATCCGCCGCAAAATGTACGGCTGCACGAGCCGCCGCAACGCTCCGTAAGCATGAGCATCCTGCTGCTTGTTGAGCCGCTTCACGAAATCCTTGAACTGCTTCGCCGAGCCGAGCAGTCCCGGACAGCAGAAATCGAACAGCGACCACAAGTCGCCAAGCTGATTCTCGACCGGCGTTCCGGTCAGCACGATCCGCCCGGCCGCGTCGAGCTTTTTGACCGCCTTCGTCTGCGCCGACGAAACATTCTTGATCGCCTGAGCCTCATCCAGCACGACCAGTTTCCACCGCATGGTCGCGACCCAGTCCGCCTTGCGAGCCAGCGTGTAGGTCGTGACGACCAGGTCGAAGTCCTTGAGTTCATCGGCCGGTTTCTTCGCGACGCGATCGAGCGTCTCGGCATCACACTCCGACCGATGCGCGAAGAAACATTTGAGCTGCGGGGCAAACCGCGCCAGTTCCTGTTTCCAATTCCCGACAAGAGACGCCGGCACGATCAGCAGACTGGATATCTCCGTGAGCGGCACGGCGCTAGTCGCCGGTGTTTGCCGAGGACCGGCGGCTAGCGCCGTGCCGCTCAGAACATGACGGCCACGCAGTCGCAACAACAAATCGATCACCTGAATCGTTTTTCCAAGGCCCATGTCATCGGCCAAGCACGCGCCCAGTCCGAGTCGCGTCATGAACCACAGCCAGCGCACGCCGTCCGTTTGATACGGACGCAGCGTCGCGTTCAATCCTTCACCCGGCGAGCAACCGACCACACCGCTCGGATCGCGCAGTTGCTCCAGCGTTTCGCGCAGCCAGTCTCCGGCCGTGACGCCCACCCAATCGGCCGTCACATCAACGGACGTGTCATCGGCATCAAGCTGTGCTCCGGCGAGCAACCGCATCCCCTTCAAGAAGTCGATGCCCCCCGCGTGCTGACTCTGCAACTGTTGCCAGTGAGACAACGCCTCTTGCAGTTGATCGCGATTCACTTCGACCCACTTGCCGCGCAGCAGCAGCAGTCCCTCCGATGCGGCCAGCAGTTTCTTGCGTTCGGCGTCGGACAACGGCTCGCCATCCAGCGCCAGGTCCACCGAGAAATCCAAAAGCCCATCCGCGCCGATCTGACTCGCACGCTGATCGCCGATTCGCACTTGCACCTGCGGTCGCGGCGGCTTGCGAGCCTTCCACCAATCGGGCACGCGCACGACCAGCCCGCTTTGTTCCATTGCCGGCACGTCGCGCAGAAAGCGATACGCCTGCGAGATCGGCCAGGCTTGCGGTTGAAACAACGCCCGCGAGGCGAGCAGTTCCTTCACGACGGCGCTCCTGTCCGCCGCAGCCCGCACCGGCGCGAGCAACTCCGCGAGCTTCGCCTGATCCCGCTCTCCCGCGTACTGCTTGAGCGCCTGGGCCAACGGCAGATGCTGCACCGCCGCCCGCGCGGACATCCGATGCGAGTACGTGGCCATGAACGCGAACGGCCGGCTCTCGTCCCGTTTGTTCTCGGCCAGATGAAACGTCACTCGGCCGAGCAAATGTTGAAACGGATTGACCGCTCGCAAAAACGCCGGCAGCCCACCGTCCGTCTCTGTGCCGCGCCGCCGCACCAACTCCGCCAACTCGTCCCACAACCGCCGCAGCACTTCCGGGGTGAGATACTCCAACCCGTGCATCGGCGGAGCCTCCGCAATCAAAACTGCCAGTGCCAGATCATCCGGTCGAAACGTAGGCGAGTCGCTCCCGCGACTCGCATTCCTTCCCGCGAACTCCGCCAACCGTTCCTCATCAAGTTGACACACCGCCTGAAAGAAGCGCCGCGCATCTTCGCGCCAGAACAAGAGATCGGGCGGCAGAGTCTCGGCCACGTGCGGTTCCGCCAGCAGCAATAGTCCCTCCGCCGATGATCGCTGAAACGACTCGCAAAGCAACCGCGCCGAGCCGTCCGTCAATTCCGCCGCCGTCCCGTTGGAGTTTTCAGCTCCGTCCGCGATCGGTTCGCACAACAATCGCCCGTGGGGCGAAACACGGATTTTCAGAATCATCGTCGTGACCACTGACCAATCAGGAAGCAGATGTCGTTTCACGGGGAATGTGAGAATATAATTTTAGCCGAGCGGCCGAACCGAGTCGCGGACAGTAGCGGATCGCCGAACGACGACAAACAATTCCCGCACCGTGGCGACGTCGTTCACTCAAGGCCAAGAGCGAGCAGTGACTTCTTGCCATCCTCGTTGAGACCTTCCCCTGGAAACGAAGATTGAGATGACGCGCGTTGTCTGGCTCACTGATCTTCATCTGAACTTCGTCGGCTTGGAACGCGTCGAACAGTTTCTGGATGAAATCATCGCCACTGAGTCCGCGTCCGTTCTGATCGGCGGCGATGTCGGTGAAGCAGAGACCTTGGCGACGTACCTTGCTCAATTTGATTCGCGTCTCAAACGCCCGATTTACTTCGTTTTGGGAAATCACGATTTCTACAAAGGCTCCATTCCGGTCGTGCGCGAAGCAATACGACAACTGTGTCGCGAACATCCCGATCTTCATTACCTGACACAACTCGGAGTGATCGAGCTGACGCCTCGCGTCGGCTTGATCGGACACGACGGTTGGGCAGACGCACGATACGGCGACTACGAAAACTCCGATGTGATCCTCACCGACTATGCGTTGATTGCTGAGCTTGCTGGACATTTCCAACTCGACCGGCGTCCCACGCTGGAGCGGCGGCTCATATTCACCAAGTCTTGCCAGAAGCGCTCGCCCGCTTCGAGCACGTCGTTCTCCTCACGCATGTGCCACCGCTGCGCGAAGCCTGCTGGCATGCAGGCCGACTTTCAGACGACAACTGGGCACCGCATTTCACCTGCAAAGCAATGGGTGACGCGATTCTCGACATCATGCGCGAACATCCCGAACGAAAGCTGACCGTGCTCTGTGGTCACACGCACGGCGAAGGTGAAGCGCGTCCGCTCGCCAATGTCGAGGTGCTGACCGGCGGTGCCGAATACGGACGTCCCGCCGTGACACGAGTCTTTGAGCTTGATTGAGCGAGCGTTACGACGGCCTTGAATGTTTCTTGCTCGCCTTTTTCTTCTTGGCAGTGAGGCGTTTTGGATTCGGCTCTTCTGGCGGGATTCCGGCCAGTTCGGCTTCAATGGCTTCAATGGTCGGGAGGTTGGATTGCAGTTCGCGGGGGAGTGTTCGGGTGAGTTCGTATTCCGAGATGCCGATCGGCTTGTTCATGCCTCGCAAAGCGTATTCGGCGATGACGCGGTTGCGGTCCTGACAGAGGATCAGGCCGATCGTGGGGGCGTCGGTTTCGTGACGGAGTTTGTCGTCCACGACGTTCAGATAGAAATTCATCTTGCCGGCGTGCTCGGCTTTGAACGCTCCTTTTTTTAGGTCGATGACGACGAAGCAACGCAATCGCAGGTGATAGAAAAGCAAATCAATGTAAAAGTCTTCGTCCCCAACGGTGATGGGATATTGCCGACCGACGAAGGCGAACCCCTGACCGAGCTCGAGTAGGAACCGCTGGATGTGCTGAAGCAGGCCCGTCTCCAGTTCCCTCTCGTGGAACGGTTCTTCCAGTGTAAGAAAGTCGAAGACGTATGGGTCTTTCAGCGCCTGGACAATCAAGTCCGATTGAGCCGGCGGCAGCAGGTCGGCGAAGTTGCTGATCGCTTTGCCTTGCCGAGCGTGAGCGGCGCTCTGAATCATGATCGTCAGGATATTCCGGCTCCAACCGTGCTGAAGCGTTTGCCCCATGTACCACAAGCGGTGATCGAGGTCTTTCACCTTCTCCAGCAGCAGTGCATGATGACCCCACGGGACAGACCAGAGCATGGAATCGGCCGCGGGAATTTGTGCCACAGGCTGTGGCACTTTTGCAGGAGCCGTCAGTTTTGCCACAGCTCGTGGCAAAACCGCCCGAGCCGGACTTTGTGCCACAGGCTGTGGCATCATTCCGAAGGGATCGGGGTACGCGCGAAAGAAACCGAGCATTCGCTTGATGTTTCGCTCGGAGAAACCCTTGATCTCCGGCAGTTCGTTATGGAGATCACGAGCTAGCCGAGGAATAACCGCCGCGCCCCACCCCTCTTGAGCCTGGCGCTCATCTAGTATCCGACCGATGTCCCAGTACAACCGAATCAACTCGGCATTCACCGAGAGCACGGCCCGGACCTGAGCGTGCCGGATACGCTCCTCCACTTGGCCCAGCAGGTTGGCGTAATCCAGCAGCTTGGCCGGTTTCTTGGTGGTCTTCTTCCGTTGGCTCATGATGCCGATGGTATCGTCGTCGCGGTTGGGAGCAATCTGGCGACAGGATCACCAAAAGTGATACCGAGAGGACACATCGTAGCCCAGTGCCTCAAGCACGGAGCAAATCTCCTCCCAGCAATTCCAATAGTCGTATTGGTGGGCGACACGCCGCACCGTGTCCTGATCGATTTTGAAAAGCTCGTCGGTGTTGGTCACGCCAAGTGCTTTCACGACGGCTTTCCCCTTGCGAGTGAAATCGAAGTTCCCCACCGATGTGTTTGCCGGGAGCTCACGAATCCCAGGTCGGGGTGTGGCTTCGATGAGCGGATCAAACTCATCGGCGTACCAGGAAGCCCATTCAATCCACTCCTTGATGGCCTCGTGTCGTGTTGCTTCGTAGCGGCCAAGTTCCAGGAGGCTTTTGACAGCGGCGAGATACTCTCGAATCCGAGCTGCGTTGTGCCACTGGTCGGCGTCTTCGTGAAGCTGCTTGCGACGAGCTTGTTCCGCTTGAAGCCGTCGCTGGCGATCTTCACGAAGTTGCTTCACCGCCGCCCGTTGGCGACCGCGACATTGGTCGTCCAATCGGTTGAGACGCTTCTCGGCCAATTGTGCCAGCGCACTGTCGACGAATCGACCAAGGATCTTCTCAAGTTGTTGTCGAGTCCCATCGGCCCATCGACTGCGGTGGCCATAGACAGCATTTTCGATCTGCAAAGTGAACTTCCCCGTTGGCTTGTACTTCCATTGCCGACTATGCCAAGGGTCATTCGCCTTCCCCGCGTCAATTCGCTCAGTCTCTTTAACGCATCGAATTTGCAGCGAATCCCCGTTGAACTCCAGTCCGATCGAGTACCAGTTCGACGAGGCGTCCTTCAAGACTTGAACTGATCCCCCCAGCGATCCCACGCCTTGATCAGCGCGTCGAGAATCCGTAAGCAACGATCGACATTCTTCGGAGCCACTGCGATTGGCAGGCAGGTCGCCGTTCCGATTCGCACCAAGCCGCCTTCGGCTACGGCCGTGGTATGACCGCGCTGCTGGCTCCGTTGATTTTGGTTTTGTTTCTTAGCGGCACCGCCTGGACATTTCACAGCTTTCGCGAAGAGCGGGACTGGCTAACTGACTCGACTGCGAGACGTAGTGGGAAACGAATGCCGCCGGCACATCGAGGAGCTGTTGAAAGAATGGTCGTCGCGAGCGATCCGTTGGCTGCGCGATCAACAAAAATCCCTGCAACGCCAAGTCGATGATTTGCTGCGCCAATCCGTGGCCACCAGCGAAGCATCGACCGAACGGAATCGTCTAGAGTTGCAGGATCAACTCCGCGTTGCCGAACAACGTCATCGTGAACTGACCCAGCTCGACCAACGTCTGACTCGCCTGTGTGAGAATCGAATGATGTAATTCATCATTAGTCGGGGTCGGGGGGCGAAGCTCCCGCTGAGTTGTTCGCCGGAAATGGCATCAAGGGCAGACCGGAAGGAATGCTCGCCATTACCCGCAATGAATTCCAGCAGCGCGGCCGTTCGTGGTATCAGCGTGCCCGCTGGAGACATTGCCGCAAGACCGGTCGGTTTAGCACCGCCAGCCGCCGCCGCTGATCGTCGTTGAGCAGAATCCGTGTCTCATCGACGATCTCTCTCAAAATCTGATTCTCTGTCCGCAGGTATTCGATCGCTCGTTGCCGGCTACGATTGATCCACCCTGCGAACCCGATCAACAAGAACTGCCACGTATGCAGCACAGAATCCATCGAAAGTTCCTCCGAAGGGCCACCTCTCGCAGGTTAGCCGAGCAACTCAAAAAGGGGGCTTACTCGTACGCTCATAATCGGACAACTTGGGCAGGTCCAGCCCGAGATTCTCACCTAGCCAGCATTTCCAAAGCGAACCGCGACAGACTGTTCCGCTATGGCAGAGTTTTTTGACCACACATAGTCTTGATTGATCGTATTCGCGAAGGATGCGAATATCTGCGTAGGAGACTCCCGTCGAAATCATTAGGACGTGATTGAGCATGGACATCACGGAGTTGGCGGAAATCACCGGCATTGAACGCCGACGCATTCGGTATGTGCTCGATCACGAGTTGGTTCCGAGACTGCACCTCTCGTTTGTGGAAGATGCGGCTGGACGCCCCCGACAGTTTTACCCAGACGTGGGATTCATTATTGCTTGCGCGGCACGATTGCTCGATTTTGGCTTGGCGCACCAGCAAATCCGGGACTTTTTGTCGGGCCTGTTGGAGCTTCCCTACAGCTCAAAGTCGTTGCCCGATGAATCCAGTCCGCGGGCGAACGAATCGTGCATTGCGGCGATGCTGCGGCGGCAGGATATTTCTGCAACTGCATATTTTGATGAAAAAAGTTGGGTGAAAGTCGCGTTCCAGCTCGATCATCTCAAGTACGAGACGAGATGGTACTCATTCCTCACGAAGGAATTCCGACCGTCCAATTTCAAACCACTCTGCTTTCTCAGCTTGGACATCGCGAGAATTCGTGATCAAGTCTTCCGGCTGAAATCGGGACGGGCTGGTTATTCTGCCCAATAGTGGGCAGATAACCGAAAAAAAACGCTTGCGTGTCTGGCTCTCCCTGCTAGGATTGTGTGGCGGCTCGCGTTAATTCGGCAGCCGCGACATGTGGTCAGGAAGACTGCGTGATCTTCGGCCGACCCAAAAGAGCTGGCCTTAATGGTGTGAAGGTGCCGCATGGATGCGAGGCTATCGAATAATACTGTGGAGCAACGAGCCGATGTTGCCAGCGCGGTCGAGAGCCGATTAGTAGCGGCAAAACGCCTGCCCGCACAAATTGCGATTCGCGCCGCTGAAATCAATCAGCGATTAACCGAGCAGCAACGGCCGAAAACCGAACTCCAGCGCATACTGTGGCAGCAGGTGGCGCACCGCGCGTCCGGCATCGAGTCTTGGGATGCGTGCGAAGAGTCAATTCTGCGGGTGGGAGGCTGCAACGCGGTGAGAATTAACGCGGCGACCGTAGTGCCAGGGAGCGGAAGTAATGACCAGCCCCAGGAAACCTCCGCTGATGATTATTTGGTGGCGTCAATTTCCAGTGAGCACATCGAGAAGCTCAACCGAAATCGCCGTCAGCAACAACACGGATTGTTCCGGGCACTCGCATTCATCGACACGCTGACAACAAAGAACGAGAAGGAACCGTTTGCTAAGCTTGAGTTGCCCGACATCCGAAGACACTTCCCGGATCGGATGACTTGCGAGCAGTATTTGATTTCATCGCAAGTAGTGGATCAGTGGCGATGCCCGCACTGCGGAGACGGACCCAAGCGATGCTGGCTCAAGGGGCGGCGACGGTGGGAATGCGGCCATTGTGGTTCCCAGCATGGACTCCGTCAGGGAACAATCATGGAGCATTCCCCACTTCCGATCGAGAAGTGGTTCTGGTCAATCTTGTTGGTCTGCTCCAGCTTGGACTTATCCGCAGCCAGTCTTGCAGATGCAGTTGAGATCGCGCGGATCGCGACAGCGAGACGCATGTTGTCAGCGATCTTGTTGGCATTGCAATCACCGGATCGAGATCGGCTGCTGATGGGCCTACCGAGGTTCCTAACCAGGCTCACCCTTTTACCTGAATTAGGTGGCGATCTTGATCGAATTCTTCGGAACCAAGTTGGCCTTGGCGGAGGGATCAATGATTCCGCGACGTCAATCAATAGCGATGTCATGTCGCAGAGTTGCGATCAATGAGAAGTGTTCACTCAGGCGGTTGGAACTGCCTGAAATGTGTGTTTCGTTTGCCTGAATTGTCTGTCCATTCAAAAGGAATGAGCCATGTCAGAGATTCGTCCCGAAGGTCACAACGGCCATGATGACACCGATCCACAAGCAGGTGCGCGACATAGCGTGCCCCGCCCACCAAAGGGCACTCCCGGCAACTCGCGTAAGCCTGTGCCGCCGAGTGAAGAGCGCTGCCTCAACGCGCTGGACAATATATCTGGACTGCTGCTGGGTGGGGCGATCAATACCAGTCAGGCCAATGTGGTTCGCGGAGTTTACAGTACGATGCTCCAACATCTGCGACAACGCGGCACCGGCAACAGTGCTCCGGTCATTAGTCAGACGGATCTGGTTGAGCAGATCCGTAAGAATCCGAAGCTCATCAACAGTTTCGCGGCAATCCTGCCGCAGGAACAGATCGATGAAATTCTGAAAGAGATCCAAGGTGACGAAAGTGAAGCTGCTTGAGTTCACCGAGCGTTTCATTTTCTTGGGCGACGATTTGATCAGCTTCGCTGGTCGTCCCTACCTGCCGGAGGTGTATGCCGCCGCCGAGGGGAACTTGATTCTTCGCTGCGGCAGGCAGGTCGAGAAATCGACGATGTTGGTGAACATCATCATTTATCTGTCTGTCAAATATCGTGGAATCAAGATTCTGATCTGCTGTCCGCGCGAGGAACAGGCCGACTTCTTCGTCTTGGAGCGATTGATTCCGGCCATTCAGGACAGCCCATTTGTTCGACGAGTTTTGATTGGAGTCGGGCAGCGGCATCTATCGGGACGGAAACTTAATTTTGCGAACGGTTCACGAGTTTTTGTACGCTCGGCTTTCAACACGGCTGATGCGGCCCGTGGTGTGTCGGCTGATGTTTTGATCGTGGATGAATTTCAGGATGCCGCGCCCGGAAACTTGCCGGTGTTGATGGAGACCTTATCGCACTCCAGCCGTAAGCAAATCATCCTCACGGGAACGCCGAAGGGAATTAAAAACCATCTCGACATCACGTTTTGTCAATCAACCGCTTGCGAGTGGCTGGTACCGTGCGGTCAATGCGCAGAACGAGTACTACTCGATGAAAAGGTTTTGGGACCACACACTCCTATCTGCCCGAAATGTGGCACAGGGATTGACCCTCGAAAGGGATTGTGGGTGCCTCGCAATCCGGCATCGGCGTGGGGAAAGGGTTACTGCATCAGCCACTTTCTTGTGCCGTGGGTTCAGTACGAAGAGTTGATTGCAAAACAGGCAAGCTATGGGCCGGTACAGTTTCGTAATGAATGCCTTGGTCTGCCGACTGCACTGGGAGATCGCATCGTCACCCGTGAAGAAGTCGAGGCCTGCTGCACCAAACGGCCAATGGTAAAACGATATGAAGACGTGCCACGCGAAGGCCAAGGTCAGCTTGTTGCTGGAATTGATTGGGGAGGCGGCGCAAATTCAGCGACCGTTCTCGTGATCGGTTACATGCGAGAAGATCGCGAATTTCAAGTTTGCCGCTTCGATCGCTTCCCACCGAACGAGGACAGCCAGCATGTCGTCACCGAGGTCGCGAAGAAATGTCGAGCATTCCGCGTCATCGCGATTGCGGCTGACGGCGGGGGTAACGGCCACGTCTCGAATCGATGGCTGTACGACAAATTGCAGACCAGCAGTCCCATTTATTCGATCTTCTATGGCGCTAGCGATTCGAGGCCCTTCCGCGATGGCGTTTTGACGAAATGGACCGTGGACCGCTCGGCATCGCTGGGATTGCTCTTCACCCGCATCAAGATCAAGTCGATCAGTTTTCCGGCGTCTTCGGACTGTGGTTCTTTTTTGGACGAATTTCTCAACGAGTATCAGGAATTCGACAGGTACAAACGGACGATGCAATTTAGGAATCCTGAGCATCTCATGGATGACGTCGTTCATGCGACGAACTACGCGCAAACGATCGGGCATGTGGTGCGATCCACGCTCGTCCGCTCCGCTTGACGGACGAATTCCGAAATCAACTGTGCATCATTACGCGCATGTGCCAATGACTTTGTCCCCATTCGGTTCGCTGACGATTGTGAGCGGTCCATCGATCGCCGTTCCAGATCTCCAGGTGGATCGCAGGGGCGGGCACAGCCGGATTCGTGAAACCTCGTTCGCCCAAGGTGTTGCAGACACTTTCGAGTCCGGCGACC
>SXKJ01000093.1 GCA_005778115.1 Planctomyces sp.
CAAACGAGCGACCACGCATTGGGAAGACATCGCCGATCTCCGCCGCTTGTCGCCAAGCACGGACGTCATCGAAAACGAACGCTGGGTCGATGAAGGATCGGTCATCACGTCCGCCGGGATTTCCGCCGGCATCGACATGAGTTTGCATCTCGTCTCACGATTGGCCGGTCTGGACTTGGCCGTCCGCACGGCACGTCAAATGGAATACGAGACGGGGTTGCGCGGAAACCAATGAACGCTGAGGGAGATTGAGGCTCATGCCGATCCAAATTCGCCGAGCATCGCTGGCCGACCTCCGCCGACTCAATGACGGACGCGAGTTTCAGATTTACAAGATCTTTTACGATCCCGCCGACCTGACCAAACGCTTGTGCGATCTCGGCTGGCACTTCGAGATCCGGCAAACGGACCATTACTTTCTCTATGGTTCCGGGCACCGACTCATCAACGACAATCAGGACACGTTTGCGGAGTAACTCGAATGCAGTTCGCCAAGTATCAAGCTTTGGGAAATGACTACTTGGTCGTCAAACGGGATGACTGTGGTGATCGGCTTTCGCCTGTGACGGTGCGTCGGATTTGCGACCGACATTTCGGGATCGGGTCGGATGGCATCCTGGTCCACGAGCCGAGTTCTGATCCGACCGAGTTCCGGTTGCGAATCCTGAACCCGGATGGCAGCGAGGCCGAGAAGAGCGGCAATGGCCTGCGAATCTTCGCGCGCTATCTGTGGGACAAGCGACTCGTGAGCGACGCGCCGTTCAAGGTCGTGACGCCGGGCGGTGCGGTCCTTTGTCAGGTCAAGGAGCAAGGTCGCTCGGTGACTGTCGAGATGGGACAAGTCCGCTTTCACAGCCACGACATCCCAGTGCTGGGCCCGCCACGCGAGGTGATTCGCGAAACGATCGAGGTCGCGGGACAGGCTTTGGAATTCACCGCCGCGACGATTGGCAATCCGCATTGCGTGATCCTTCGCCAGCAGGTCTCGCAGGCCGAAGCGAGTTCGCTGGGACCGCTCATCGAGACCGACGGCCGTTTCCCGAATCGGACCAACGTGCAGTTCATGCAGGTGCTGGATCGAGCGAACATCCGCATCGAAATCTGGGAGCGCGGAGCGGGCTACACGCTCGCGTCGGGCAGCAGCAGTTGCGCATCGGCTGCCGTCGCCAAACGGCTGGGACTATGCGACTCGTCCATCACCGTCCACATGCCGGGCGGCTCGCTTGCGATTGAAGTCGATGACAACTTCTTTGTGCGCATGACCGGCCCCGTCGAGAAAGTGGCCGACGGGAGATTGAGCGACGATCTTCTTCGCGGCTGAGAGCCGGTGAGAAAGGACGCAATGAACTACACAGCGACGATTCAATGGCAGCGAGGTGACGCGGTCTTCACGGACAACGCTTACAGCCGGGGGCATGTCTGGAAGTTTGATGGTGGCATCGAAGTTCCCGCGTCGTCTTCGCCGCAGGTTGTGAAGCTGCCGTATTCCGTCGCAGCGGCAGTTGATCCGGAAGAGGCATTTGTCGCGTCGCTGTCGAGTTGTCACATGCTCTGGTTTCTGTCGATCGCGGCCAAACGAGGGTTTGTGATTGACTCCTACGAAGACAAAACAGTCGGTGTGATGGCGAAGAACTCTGACGGCAAATTGGTCATGACGAGCGTCACGCTGCGACCTCGCGTCGTCTTCGCTGGTGAGAAGCGACCAACATCGGCCGAGATCACAGCGATGCACGACGAGGCTCACGAGGAATGCTTCATCGCGAACTCGGTCAAGACCGACGTCCGCTGCGAGCCGGTTGTTTGAATACCTGAGAAATCTGCCGGCCGAGAGCTGCGAGCAGACAGCGGTCGGCCGTTTGGCTTTCCTTTAATCGCGCGAAAACCCCACATTCTGGCGAAAGTGGCTACCTCAGAACCGGGTCTTGAAACCGCCTCTACGAGTACGAGCTACCAAAGGAAGGTCACTGATGCAGCAGTCCGAGTACATGGCGAAGATGCAGGGGGACGACGGGTCGCTCGGCAGCGCCGAGTTGGTCGCCGCCTACGAGCAGGGGATCGCCGACCTGCGATCCGCCGTGGCGGGCATGAGCTCTGAGCAGTTGCTCGCCCGGCCCGTCCCCGGCAAGTGGAGCACCGTGGAGTGTGTCGGCCACCTCGCCGACACCGAGATCTTCTTCACCGACCGGATCGTGCGGACGGTGGCGATGGACCGCCCGCTGTTGATGAGCGCCGACGAGCAGCAGTACCTCGAGCGGCTTGACTACCAGTCGTTCGACCTCGACGAGCAACTGGCCCTGTTCACGGCGCTGCGTCGGCACGCCGCCCGCATCCTGCGTGCGCAGCCGCCCGAGGCGTGGCAGCGAACCGCAGTGCATAGCGTTTGGGGCCTGCTCACCCTCCGACAATTGGTATTACAGTCCATCCGCCACTTGCACCATCACCTGCCATTCATCGCCGAGAAGCGGGCGGCGCTTGGGGCGGTATCAGTGGACTCATCAAACACGAAACTCGTCACAGGTGAGTCAAGTTCTTGAAATCGTGTGAGCCGGGGTGCGTCAGGCCGCACTGCTCGCCAACTTCTTCGAGCGTGAGTTGAAGACGCACCGACCCAAATCGGTCGCCGTGTTGGGATGCGCCGGCCGCAATGGCTTCGATCGCATCGACCCGGCCGTGACCCAGCGAGTCGTCGGAATCGACATCAACCCGGATTTCATCGCGGTGGCTCGCGAACGATTCCAACGGCAATTGCCCGGACTGGAACTGATCAACGCCGACCTGCAAGAGGGCGATCTGAACGTCGAGCCGATTGATCTGGTCTTCGCCGCGCTGCTGTTTGAGTACGTCGA
The DNA here is from genome assembly GCA_005778115.1 of Planctomyces sp. Taxonomy (GTDB): domain Bacteria; phylum Planctomycetota; class Planctomycetia; order Planctomycetales; family Planctomycetaceae; genus SXKJ01. The sequence goes on from SXKJ01000093.1 coordinate 2,847, forward strand.
TGCCGACGTCGTGCTGGCCTCTGTGCAACGCTTGCTGAGACCGAGAGGCATCCTCACGACGGTCGTGCAGCTCCCACAGGTTGACGTCCCGGACGTGACTCCCTCGCCATTCGCGAGCTTGCAGAGTCTGGCGTCTTGCCTGCGATTGGTTTCTCCGGAGTTCTTGTGCGAACGAGCAATCGCCAACGGATTCATTTCCGGTGAGTCGTTTGTCGCGGCAACGATGACCAAATCCTTCCAAGTGCAGCATTGGCGTTGGCTGGGAACGGGTATCGTGACGGCTGTCTGTTGTGACGCGCCGCACTCTTTCAGCAAGCCCTTCGTGGACGAGATACGACTCCTCGCCGGTCTGGGTGTGGCCGGGAATGCTCATTGCGGTGTCACCGTCCAGCATTAGCAGCGGCGAGAGCAACTTCAACGCGACCAGGCGATTGTTCTTCGTATCGACCCCCTTCCAGACCTCAGACATTCCGCCGCGCAGGCCCTTGTCGGACTCCAAGCGATACTTGCCGATTAGCATCCCCTTCGCTGGCTGGGGAGAATCCGGAGGACGAATGAATGTCGGCACGTCGCCGTCCGGTCCAACGGCCGGCTCGGTTCACAGCCGCTCGCGCGCCAGTCGTGCGGCTTCGGCAGCGGCGTGCCGGTGCAAGCGACGGTCACTCACGGCAACGCTTCAGAGCGCGACGAACTGCGGAAGCTCGTGCAGCCCGGCGGCTTCTATGCCGCCGATCGGGGCTATGCGGACTACTCGCTGTTCCGCGAGTTCGATGAAAAGGGCGTACGGTTCCTGATCCGCCTGCAAGAGAACGCCGCCTTCGACAACTCCAAGAAAAAACCACCGGACCACCAAGCAACTCCTGAGCCGAACAGAATTGACTTCACGCCCCGAACAGCTCACGAATCGGTCGACCATCTGATATGCGATGAGGCCGGCCAGTCGTGTCGTGAATCTCGGTCATGGGGTCGATGCCGAATCGCCAGAAGATCGTGGCGGTGAGATCGGCCGGGCTGACGGGATTCGTTTCGGGGTACATTCCCAACCGATCGCTCGATCCGTAAACGAAGCCACCTTTCACACCGCCGCCAGCCAGGAGGACCGAATAACAATCCGGCCAATGGTCGCGGCCAGCGTTCGCGTTGATGCGCGGAGTCCGTCCGAACTCACCCATCGCAACCACCAGCGTCGAATCGAGCAGCCCGCGTTGATCTAAATCCTCGATCAGCGCCGACAAACTCTGATCCGTTTGCGGCAGCAGATAGTGCTTGTGATGAAAGAAATTGTTGGCGTGCGAGTCCCAGTTCTGACCTTGCTGGCGGAAGTCAAAGACATTGACGAACGGCACCCCCGCCTCGACCAACCGCCGCGCGATGAGCAAGTTCTGCCCGCGCATCGGCCGACCCTCTGCCATCGCCGATTGACTGGTATCGCCGTTGACCGCCTCGGCCGGCTTGTATCCGTAACGATCGCGAGTCGCCTGCGACTCGGCCGACAGATCGAGCGCTCGCCGCAGCGTCTCGGAACCAAGTAACGAATACGCCTTGTCATAGAACAGCCGCCAGCGCCGCTCGGCCGAGGTGTTCGCGGCTAGATCACTTTCGAGAACACTCAGCAATCTCCGTCGATCATCCACGCTCGCGAATGTCCGGCCATCAGGCGGCGTCAGTGAGCCAGCGCGATAAGCCCGCTTCTCGACATCCACCGAAATCTGTAACGGATCAAACGCCGAGCCGAGAAAGCCGCCTCCCTGACACGGCACATCAACCACGTTGTGAAACAGAAACGGCAACGCCGCATGAGGCACATCCAGGCCACGCGACTGCCACAGATAGCTGCAGGTCGCTCCGACACACGGATAGAACTGCGGGATCGGAGCGAACTCTTCGCGGTCCCCTTGAGGCGACTGCCGCCCGGTCAGCATCTCGGTTGAGGCTGAATCGTGTAGGCGATTCTGGTGATTCACGCTCCGCACAACGGCCACCTTGTGCATCACCTTCGCCATCCGCGGCAGATGCTCGGAGACCATCACTCCCGGTGCCGATGACGCGATTGGCTGGAACTCGCCACGGATGTCCGCCGGAGCATTCGGCTTCAAATCATACGTGTCGACGTGACTAGGACCACCGTAATAAAACACGACCACGCACGCGCGAATCTTCGATGCAGCCTGGCTCGTCTCCGCCAGCGCCTGAGCACGCCACAACCCCGACAACGACAACCCGAATCCGCCGCAAGTGGAAGCTCGCAGCAACTGGCGTCGCGTGTACGGAAGCGTTTCGATCATGTCGCCGCCTTGGTTCGAGTGGCTGATAGGTGTACGTAGTTACCGCCAAATTGCAAGACCGAAACGGTTTCCTGTGAGGCCGCAGGTGCGGCCACAAAAACTGCGAATCGTGTTATAAGGAATGCAGCAGGCGAGCGGGGCGGCATCCGAAACCTAAAAGATCCTGGCCACGGAGAAAACACGGGATGGAACACGGATTAGACAAAACAAGACGGATGAGAGCCGAGTGACGCCGACTATCGCGATCACTTCCAAAACTCTTCACAAATCCGTGTTTGATCGGTGTTTCATCCGTGGCTGAAGAATCTTCGCGTGACGAAAAGATTTTTGGACGTTTGCAGAACGGAGGACCGCGCGAAATGGACGAGCAACCGCCGACAAAATGGCATGGACCGTGGCAGGTCTTGGAGACTCAGGAGATTTATCGCGACCCGTGGGTGCGGCTGACGAAGGACGACGTGATTCGGCCGGATGGAAAGCCGGGGACGCACACGATCACGAGGTTCAAGGACGGAGTGTCGGTCTTGCCGCTCGATGCGGAGGGATTCTTCTTTCTGACGGAGGAGTTTCATTACGCTCAGGGGCGACGCTCGATCGAGGTGATCAGCGGCGGCGTGGAGTCCGGCGAAGACTGGCAGACCGCCGCCGCTCGCGAGTTGCGTGAGGAAGTTGGCCTCGTCGCCTCACGTTGGACGCCGCTGGGAGTCGTCGATCCGCTCACATCGCAAGCGCTCGCGCCGATCACACTGTTTCTGGCGGAAGGTCTGACGTTTGTCGAAGCGACTCCCGATGGAACCGAGTCGATCCGCCGCCTGCGCGTACCGTTCGCCGAGGCCGTCGAGATGGTGATGCGCGGCGAGATCACACATTCAGGAAGTTGCGTGCTGATCCTCAAAGTCGCGCGTCGCGCTAGGTTTTGAAACAGCCTCAAGCATTCGCGCTCGTAGTGACCCGATTTATCGGGTCAGGATCTCACGCTCGACCTCATCAATGGGGTCACTACAAGTGGTCTCATGACTGCGCAGCAGCAACACCGCCGTTGGGGCCACCACCAGCATCATCCCCAGCAGTGACGAACCGTCGTAGTGGCGGTCTTCCAGGATCACCTCGAAGACGAGCGCAAAGCCGACTTGCGAGAGACCGACCACCGCCACGCGCGACGGCACGCCGAGCGTGAAGGCTTTCGTCAGGCACAACTGCCCGATCGTCGCCGACGCGCCAACCCCAAGTAACTCAACCCAACTCACCCACGTCTGTGGCTGCGGTTCGACAGGAATGCGGCCCGGCAGCAGGCCCATCGCAAGCCCAGCGAAGATCAACGACACCGCGCTGAAGTGCCACACGATCGCGCGCGTATCGACTCCTTGAACTCGGTGCAGACCGATCATGGCCAGCGCGCTGGTGAAGGAGGCGATCAACGCGGTCAGCGTCGCGAGGTTGCCTTCCGGGGAGTGCGGTTGCAGGATCAGCATGACTCCGAAAACCGCGCAGACCACGCAGCCCCAGGTGAAGGCTCCCGGACGCTGACGCAGCAGCGGCCACGACAGCAGCGCGACCCAGATCGGAAACAGGTTCGTCAACGTCAGAGCGTCCGCCACCGGCAGCCGAGTCAGTGCGAAGAACGTGCAAACCAAACTGGTGCTCCCGGCAAGACTCCGCAGCCAGAGTGCCCTCGGACCAAACACCACGAGTTGGCCACCCATCAGCAACGCCGAAAGACCCGTGACGAGAAACGGCACACTCGACCGGCCGATCGCAATGGCCTGCCAAGGAAACCGATCGCGCACGAGATGCGCCAATGTGCTCATGACCGTGAACGCGAACGCGCCGCACAGCATCCATAGGTACGGCGCAAACGTAGGCACAGGCGGCTCGCCTGTGCTTGAGGCAGGCGAGCCGCCTGCCGCTACGGCGGACGATTCAACATTCTCGGCCATGACTACTCCATTGTTTGCCGCAGCCACTCGGCAATCCGCGTGGCATGAAACGGCAGCCAGGCGAGCTTCATGTAAACGCCGTGGCCGAATTTCTCGACCTCGTCCGCACCATAGTCGAGCAGCCAGGCGGCGTCGCCGTCCGCGGGAACTCGTTGGCCGCAGCGCAGGCGTTCGAGCAACATCAGAAGCTCCTTGAACTTCTCCTGCATGCGAGCCCGAGCGGCGTCCGGTAGCCGATCGAGCAGCGTGCTTGATCCTGTGATCGCGGGCTCGGTCAGCCCGGCCTCAATCAGTTGGCTCAGTGCGCGATGTGCCTCGCGAATCTCACGATCGACCGGAAGCAAATCCGTCCCCGCGATGCCGAACGATTGCACCCAGTCGCCGTGCTTCGCCTTCAAGATCTCATCGAGCGTCTGCGGCAACGCCGGCTTCGCGAGCCACTCAGCCTGACCGCTGACCGGCCGCTGCTGAACGATGTGCAACAGCCGAGCATACCCGTCGCGATCCCAGCCATAGCGCACCGGCCCGCCGAACGTCACCAAGCAGAGTCCCTTCGCCAACGGATGCGGCGAAGACGATGCGGCCAGCCGTTCGCGAGCAATCTTCCAATCGGGCCGATCGGCACCGATCCGACCGACTGCGGCAAACAAAGCGTCAATCGCTCCGCGGTCGTTCGCCAACAGGTTTGTCAGCAGTGCGAACACGTTGCTCGCATGACTGTGTCCCCACAGCAGCAACCGATCGTTCGCCGGATCAATCGACAGTTCCGTCAGTCGATTGAAGAGCCGGACCGCCGCCTCCGCTCGCGCGAAGTGATCGTTGCCGCTCGACCAATCAAAACGCTCGACGGGGATCTCGTCAGTTTTCAGCAAGGCTCGGAAGTCTTCGAGGTAATCGTCTCGAAAGCTGCCGGTCTCTCCCATCACGCGATCGCCGAGCTTCTGGTTGATCCCGCGAAGCACTCGCCCCCAGGACTCCAGCGCGATCGTCTTCACCAGCGGCCGCAACAGCGGCGGTGCGGACTCCGTCATCTCATCCAGCTTGTCCGCCAACCCAAACGGATCGTTACCGACAAACGTCCCATGCACGAGCAACACTCGCCGCACCCTGAGCCGCAGCAGCGTCTCACCTACATCAACATTCGCCACTTGATCGGGCCGCACCGCCACCACCGTCGTGGGAATCGGCGGCGAGTCCCACGCGATGTATGGCTGATGACGAAACCGATTCTGACTCGGCATTGATGATGTCCGTTCGACGTTAGATCGCCGCCGTGATGACCATCTCGACTTTGCAATCGGGATGACCCAGCAGCGCTTGCACACAGGCTCGCGCGGGAGCGTGGCCTTCGGGAACCCACGCGTCCCACAGCGGATTGAGCACCGCTCCGTCCGCCAAGTTCGGCAGATAGATCAACACCTGCAACAGTCGCGTTCGATCGCTGCCGACCAGCTTCAATCGCCCGTCTACCTGCGCGAGCACCTGCGCAATCTGCCCACGCACATCTTGAGACATGTCATCCGGAACCTCGACAAAGTACGCCACGCCACCATGAACCACGGCGTCCGACCAGCGGCGAGTTACTCCGAAACGTTGAATGTCACTCATGCTCTCAACTTTTTTGCAGCCATCTTCCGCCCTTCATTTTCCGCCAGCTCTTTCCGATTGATGCGAGAGGAACTGGCGAGAAATGAAGGGCGGAAAATGAAAACATCACGGAATTGAAGGGGGTGACCAAGCGACCGGTTTTGGATTTGGCACGGTCAGTGGAGCAGTATCGCCCCAGATCGGTTGCAGTTCTGCCAGCCGTGCAAGCATCGTCTTCACTCGTTCGCTATGAGCGGACTCACCGGCGAGGTTGTGCATCTCACCGGAATCGGACTGCAAATCAAAAAGCTGCGTGACGTTGACCTGCGGATATCGGATCAGCTTCCAGCGTTCATCACGGATCGCTCGCTGCACGCTGAGGTAGCTGAGAAACAATTCGCGCCGGATCCTCGTCCTGTCTCCGGTGATAATCGAGCGAAAGCTCACGCCGTCGATCCCCTCAGGCGACTCGGCCCCGACCAGATCGCACACCGTCGGATAGATATCGAGCAAATACATCAGCGCGTCACTCTCTCCGTGCCGGATACCTGGCCCGGCGAAGACCAGCGGCGATTTCATCCCCGCGTCATACAGATTCTGCTTGCCGAGCAACCCATGACTGCCGACAGCGATCCCTTGGTCCGCCGAGAACACAATCAGCGTGTTGTCGAGCTTTCCAAGCTCCTTCAGTGACTGCAACAATCGGCCGATATGAAAATCGAGCGCGGTGATCGTCGCGTAGTACTCATGCAGAGTGCGGCGAACATCCGCTTCGGTGCGCGGCCACGGCAACAACTTCTCGTCGCGAACGGTCATCTCGCCGTTGTCGAACGGATGCACCGGACGGTAGTTCTTCGGCAGCGGGATCGAGTCACGGTCGTACTGATCGAGATACTTCTGCGCGGCAACACGCGGATCGTGAGGATTGCCGAACGCCAGATACATGCAGAACGGCTTCGCATCGGCTGGACGCTCACGCAGAAACGTGATCGCGTCATCGACAATTACTTTGCCCGGTTCGCCACTCCGGCGCTCGGCCTCATCGTTGGCCAGATACTTGTTGATGTCGAACTTCGCCTGAATCAACGGAGCCGTGTTCCCCTTCTTGCCGTGGTGATAGGTGACATATCCCGCTCCCTTCATCGACAACGGAAAGTTGGGACCGTCTCCCGGAGCGATGCCTCCTTTCTGCTTCGGATTATTCGGCGGCGCGAAATCCTTCCAGCGAAAGAACGCATTCCCAGAAAGCAACATGTTCCGACTGGGCGTGCAGACCGCCGCCGAGTTCCCTCCCAGACAGTACGCATTCCGCATGACGAACCCGCGCTTCACCAACGTGTCGAGGTTCGGCGTCTTCACCGTCGGGTTGCCCAACGCCGCGATCGAATCGGCTCGCATGTCATCGGCAAACAGAAACACGACATTCGGCCGAGCCTGCGTATCGGCCGCTTCCACTGCCGTACCAACCAGCGAACCGAGCAGCAGGCCAGCCATCAATCTCAACCAGAAGCTCATTGTGACTTCCTTCATCCGAAAAACTTTGAGAACACTGATCGTCGCTAATCCGCGCTGATTGGATTAGCGAAGATTAGTGTTCCGTCCTCATGGTCTGTTTCAAACTCGGGTCCAACTGTTCGATGAACTCTTCCGACATTCCGGCAGCAAGGCGAGCTTCACGCTGGAAGATGTCTCCACGAGCTTTCTCGGCCCGCAGCGGCCACTTCAAGTGCGATTGAAACGCCTCCCAATCGGATTGTTCCGGCGATTTCAGTTTTCGGAGCCATTCCAGGCCGAAGGCGACGTGATGAATCTCGTCGTGATGGATCGCTCGCATGATCGCCTCGCTGCGGTCGTCGCCAGCTTGCTCGAAGTAAGTCGCGAACTCCAGCGTATGATCGAGGTTCGCTCCCTCAAACACCAACGGCAACCCGGCGAGGTAATCCAGCACGCTTTCAAACTGCTGAGCCTTCTGCCAAATATAACTGTTGACCGGCAACTCACCGAATCGCAGTCCGAGCACCGCCGCTCGCTCGACATGCAGCCGAGTGTGTCGCTGCTCGTCCGCCATGACATCAACCATGCCCCGACGAAACTCTGCCGGGGCTTCGGGAAACGCGACCAACACCCAGGCCATCACCTCCAGCGCCTGCAACTCATGGTTCGCCATGATGTGATGCGCGATCGCTCGCTTCTTCGGGTCTTTCAACGCCCCAGGCTTGGGCATCACCGGTGCAGTTCTCCGCACCGCGAACTGCAAATCGGACGATCGAGCGGGCCGCTCCGGACGCCATGTTTTCCCCGGTCGCTTGTCCGTCCATCCGCCATAGGCGGACGCCGCGCGAGACAGCTTCTCGTCGAGACTCTCGCTCAGCAGGATGCGTTCGGCGAATTCGCGCAGTTCCATCATAACCTCAGCCACGGCCACCTTCGCAGCAAGTCTCGCAAATCGTGTGACACTGCGAGCACTGCAACTTGTGCCGAATCTCAATCAACGTCCCGCCACACACCGGACATCCCGGCCGACACGCTTCCGACTTTCTTGCAACTTCATCTGAAGGCCGTTCTGCAACATGCTCCGTCATCGTGCCTCCTCAATTTTGCAATTTGCATTTTGCAATTCTCAATTTGCAATCCCCAACTCTTTCGCCGCCCACGGTGCCAGCTTCTCACGAAAGATCTTGACGTTGTGCCGGATATCCACCGGCAACGAAGGATGAAACAAGATCGTGTCGATCGAAGCTGTCAGCGGATTCGCTTTCGACAACTCCAGCAACTCGGCTAGGAATCGATCTCGTTCGGAGCCAGTCTTGGGAAACTGACCCGCTTCCGGTTCGACGATAATGACTGGTCTCTGTCGCGGTTTCGAGCCGACACCCACCAACGCCGAGCGAAACACTCGTGGATGATTGTTGGAGATCGCCTCGCAGGGAATTGTGAACATGCGGCCGAATTCGGTCTCAACGATGTGCGCCTTCCGACCGCAAAACCACAACCGACCTTGTTCGTCGAAGTAGCCGACGTCGCCCATGCGGTGCCAGAAGGGGAGAGGGGGTGAAGGGGAAAGGGGGGGAGGGGGAGACGCAGGCTCGTCTTTGATCTTTGCCATCGTCGTCGCGTCTGACCTTTGAAAGTATTCGCGCGTGGTTGAGAGGCTGCGCACGATGATCTCGCCGATTTGTCCCTGCGAGAGTTCGTATGTGTCAGAGATCGAGCGAATTGGGGCATCGTTGATCTCAATGATTCTTACTTCGATGCCCGGAAAGGTGCGGCCGACACAGGTGCCAGCACCTTGTCTCGATCGCGGGGAGGTCTGTTCCAGAACTTCGCGTCCGCTGATGGATGCGATCGGTAACGACTCGGTCGCACCGTAGGGCGTATGGATGTCGGCATCGGGATTAGAGAACGCTCGGCGCATCCGTTCGATCACGGGGACCGGCACCGACGCTCCGGCGGATAAGACACGACGCAGCGTGCTCGGCAACTTCGTGCCGGTTGCTTCGCAGTGTCGGCCAACGCGGTTCCAAATCGCCGGCGAACCGAACGCTTGTGTAACGTTCCAATCTCGGAGGTGCGCCAAAATGCGATTCGGATCGACTCGAGCGGGCTTTGTTGAGTCCATGTCGGGCATGACAGTCGTAACTCCCATCGCCGCGTTAAATAGTCCGAACAGCGGGAAGCCCGGCAGATCCACTTCACCCGGATGGATGTTGTAGAACTCGCGCAGCAGATCGACTTGAGCGTCGAACATGCTGTGCTCGTAGACGACACCTTTCGGGGGACCGGTGCTTCCGCTGGTGAAGATGATCGCGGCAAGAGGTTGAAAAACGGTATCACGGCGATCGGCTGACGGCTGTCGGCGTTCGGCCAACAGGTCGGCGTAGGTCTTGCCGCTCCAAAACCAATTGCGGCCGCTGACGGTGACGTTAAAGCGGGCGTTTGGAAATCGGCGACGTTTGAGCGTGCGAATGACCTGCACGATGGGGATCGCGACGAACCCGTCGGGATTGATCTCTTCCAGGCAACGAAAAATGTTCGTGCGGCCCATTCCCGGATCAATTAGCACAACCACAATGCCGGCTCGCATCAGGCCGAACGTCAGGGCAATGAACTCGAAACTCGGCCGGACCATCAGCACCAGGCGGTGACCCGGTTGTACGCCCCAAGCGAGCAAGCCATTCGTGATGGCGGTCGCTTCCTCGTCGAGTTGCGCGAACGTCCAAGTTCGGTAGCGGTACTTGCCGGTCGAGTCGCGCCCGCTCGGCTGCACGACGGCGATTTGATTTGGCCATTTTGCGGCCGAGGCGGTCAGGCGATCCGCGATGTTGAGCGACTCCGTCATGGGGAGCGGAGTGTAGCAACGAGAAACTCATTCGCGATCTTTGCGAGCGACTCGCGAGCGATCCTTGAAGTCGTAGAGATCCCCTGCTTGCAAGACCGACGAACGTGGCATGGTCGCGTTCGACGAGCTGTCGAGCACAGCAACTTGATTCTTTCCGACCACTTCCATCTTGTAGCCGTGAACAATCAACGCGGTCGAATCCTCGATTCCCAAGCCGACCACTTGTGGACGCTCCTTCTGAAGCTGCGTCAGTTCCGAAGGCGTTTCACCCTTCTGAGGACACGAGGTGATAGCCACGCCGGGAAAGAATCCGAATCCGCGATCGTAACCGTCGGTGAGTACCCGCTTCGTCGGAACCGGGCTGGCATTGACCAAGACTTCTCCCTGCATCAGCCCACCGGCAGCCGTTCCACCAATCACGCCACCACGTCGCAAGACATCTCGGCACAGTTGCTCGGCCACTGAGCCTAAGCAGGATTCCACGCAACGTTGCGGGCGAGCACCACAAAGCCACACGCCTCCCGCCGTCTTGAGGATCTCTGTCAGCTTCGGATCGTCGGCCTCCTGACGAGAGCTGAACTCGACGCGCTGCACGCTCTTAACCCCTGCCGCACGGAGCTTGTTCATGAATGCGTTTTCGGCCTCTTCCGATTCGTCGCCATCAAACGAGACCAACGCGACGTTCGCATCGGTCCCACCAGCGGCAGCCACGAATCGCTCGGTCGCTTCAGCGGGAACAGCATCACCACCAACAATGACCAGCGTGCCATCCGAGACTTGCGGGGTCGATTGCGGCATCTGTGTTTGAGGCTGCAAACGAGCCATGATGATTCGATTAAGTTGTCCCATGTCGGCTTTGTCGCCGCTGCGCAGACTTTCGATCATCGGTTCGCGCGAGTTCGTTCGAGCAAAGCAGACACGGACTTCCGAATCACCCAACACGGTCAAGCGTCGGCCTTGCACCAGCAACGCCGTCGCCTCGTCGATCCCCAGACCCACCAGGTTGGGGTGCTGTTCGACAACCTTCAGCAAACGATCTTGTCTCATGCGACGCACAAAGTGTTGATCGACGACGGCTCCGTCTAAGAAGCCGAACCCGCGACCAAGCTCGGCCATCGTGTTGCCACGGCGAATCATCAGCTTGGACATCACCGCCGCGCCTGCCGATGTGCCGCCAATGACGCCGCCTCGTTCGAGCAGCTTGCGCATCTCGGCTTCCGTGCGTGTGCCGGAGTATGTGTCGATCAGCCACGCTTGATTGCCTCCCATGAACCACACGCAATTTGCGCGCGTAAGCGGCTCCACGAATTGTTCGGTGTCAGCAACTTCGCGCGAGCGAGTATGCAAAATCGTCATCTCGGCTAACTTCTGCTGACGCCACCATGCGACGTACGTTTCGACGTCAGGTGTGTCCGCCGTCTGACTGGCGGTCGAGATGACCACTAGCCGCGCATGCTCGCCACCAGCCAGTTCGAGCACTTTGGCTCGCAGTCCTTCGGGCAGAGTTCCTCCGCCACAGATCAGCAGCGATCCCTTTTCGGGACCAAAAGCTGCAGGAGCATTTTGCTCAACTGTTTGACCTCGCGATTCCGCAGGCATCATCGCCACGAGAATCGCCATGACCGCCGCCGCAACCCACGTTGCGCGGCCGAAGCAAATCGGTAACTTCAAAGTGGCACCTCATTCTTTGAGCCACGGAAGTTCTTCGCCAGAACGGTCACCTCATGCGACCGTCGGGACGGCGAAGGGTTCTCTTACGGGCGGGGAAGTATGCTGGTTTTCACGAATGAAGAAAGACTGATTCGTGGGTTTCCAGCCAAAAATTCGAGGTTTTTAGGTAGGTCAGCGACCGGTTAGGTGGGCTGGACATGATTGCCCGATCGGCGTAGGGCGTCTATCAAATAGAAGAAGCGGTCGTCACCGACCGCTTCTTGCTTGCTGTAGCAAAGCACCGCTAGGTGCGCGAAGAACTACTTCTTCTTCGCGGCAGCCTTCTTCGCGGGAGCTTTCTTAGCAGCCTTGGCAGCTTTCTTCTTGGCCATTGTAGCACTCCTTACTGAGCAGTTAGGTGACTGCCGCACTCGCTTGGCTAACCGGGCTGTAACGAGTTCGACGAACCACCACACCTTGATGTCCGACCTACCAACCATGATAGATCGTGGTGAGCCTCCTGCCCCGAAAGTTCGTCGTTCCGTTTTCAGCGAAGCGAAGTAAGAAGTGAATCTTGTTTCGATTCGATTCATGCCGGTGACAACTGCGATCCGTTGCAAGTTGCACACACTTGACATCGATTATCCTGACGTCTTTTTTTATTTCCTGCAACCCAATTCTTGACAGAATCGCGCAGATTGTGGCGAGTTATTTTGATTGCTCTCTCATCGCATGACGAATCATTTTCAATCACTCGCTCGCGATGTTGATCATGTGATGCGCGCTCAACGACAGTGCATGATCGCGATCATGAGTTTGATAATTGCTTCAACACATCGCGCATGTATTCAATGCTCTCTCGCGCGATCTTCTCTGCTCCGGGTCGATAGTCGAAGACTTCAACAGAAATCCAACCAGAGTAGTTTGTACGCTGTAACGCCCGGAAAATCGGGGCATATTGCGTTGGTCCCATGCCGGGGCCAAGCAAGTTCACATCGTTGACGTGGAAGTGTCCGACATGCGGCGCATAGAGTTCGATGATCGTCTCGATCGGTTCTGATTCGCCACCGAGCATCGCTTTCACATCTTGATGCAACACGAGACTCGGTGAGTTCACCATCTCAATGAGTCGCATCGCATCCGCGCACGTGTTGAGAAAGTTGGTCTCTTTCGGAGTGAGCGGTTCAAGACAAATACGAACTCCGCGATCGCGCAGCGCGGACATGCAGCCTCGTAAAACATCGGCGGCATTTTCAAACGCTTGATCCAGCGAGACACCTTCTTCGAGGTTGCGCTGCATCGGTGAGCCGAGCACCATCAAGTCGCCACCAACGTCCGCGCAAGCGTTGCCGAGTTCGATGAGGTACTGCGATGTCGCGCGGCGCACGGCCGCATTCGCGGTCGTCAGATGGAAGCCTTCCGTCTTCGCCAACAACCAGTGCAGACCGATCACTTGCACGCCATGTCGTTCGGCAGTCGCGCGGAGCGACCGGCGCTGCTCGGCCGAGACATCGGTGATGCGCGGCGCGAGTGTGAACGGGGCAAGCTCTAGTCCCGTGTAGCCCAGTCCGGCCGAGAAGGCGCATTGGCGTTCCCAGTCCCAGTTCTCGAACAGCTCTTGGCAGATGGCGAATTTCATGATGGCCTCGTTGGTGGATGGGGAGGGGCTTCACGAGCAACCTCCAATAAATACAGTCAGTCCCAAAACACGACTTGGCCGCAGGTTTGTGAACGTTACCGGCTTCCGGGCACAAACTTGCAACGCTGGTAGGGCGGCCTTAGATTGCCCCGCCTCGCGAGCCGCCGCAGGGGCTTTTTTGACGCAACTCAAGAACAGTCCAACGACAGCGGTCACAGACTGCGTACTGGCGACCAATTCTTACTGCCTGTGGACTTGGCGGTTTATCTCGAAAAGCCCAAGCCCTTTTTAGTCATCCTTTCGTCATCGTTTTTTTGAGGTCCGGTTCGATGGAGAATCAGTCAGTCATCCAGATTAAGAACCTCACGAAGATTTATCGCGACTTCTGGGGTCGGAAAAAAGTTCGAGCCCTAAATTCGCTGAGTCTCGACGTTAAGAAGGGCGAGGTCTTCGGACTGCTCGGCCCCAACGGCTCCGGCTAGACCACCACGATGAAGCTGCTGCTCGGCCTGCTGTTTCCGACAGAGGGCGAGATCACGATCCTCGGCAAGCCCGCCTCGGATGTCAGCAAGAACGAGTGGATTGGCTATCTGCCGGAAGAGTCCTATCTCTACCGCTTCCTCAACGCCGAGGAAACGCTCGACTTCTACGGCCGCCTGTTCGACATGTCGCCCCAGCAGCGGAAAGAACGATCGAACCAACTCATTGAGCTGGTCGGCTTGCAGAACGCTCGCAAGCGGCAGTTGAAGGAATACTCGAAAGGCATGACGCGCCGAATCGGATTGGCTCAAGCGCTCATCAACAATCCGGACCTGATCCTGCTCGACGAACCTACTAGCGGCCTCGATCCGCTGGGTTCGCGCGACATGAAGGATCTGATCGTCAAACTGAAGAACGAAGGTAAGACAGTCGTCATGTGCAGCCACTTGCTGGCCGACGTGCAGGACGTCTGCGACCGAATCGCGATCTTGTATGCCGGTGAGCTGAAGGAACTCGGCCGAGTCGAGGACTTGCTGAAGGAGCAGAACGAGACGGAACTGCTGACCTCAAAGCTCAGTCCAGCGGCCGTCGCGGACGTCGAGGCAGCGCTCGCCAAGCACAACGCAAAGCTCATCCGGCACGGTCATCCGACGAACAGTCTCGAAGACTTGTTCCTCAAGACGGTTCAGAAGAGCCAAGAGCGTCCAGGTCAACGGTATGTCCCGACGGCCTCAGAAAAGTCGTAACCATCGGCTCGCGTCGCGACAGCGCTGGCTGCCGACGAAGTCGCGTAGCCGTCTCATTCAACATCGTTTGGATTCTGAGAAGCGAATATGACATTTGATCGTGACCCATTCGCGCTGCTGACTGGCCTGAGAGATTGGCTGCTGGTGTTTGGCGGTTTCGTGGGAATTATCTTCTCGGCGACGATTCTGGTCGCGCTGGGAATTTACGGAACCTCAGGCCCGGTGGCGGTGATGAGCCGAGTCTGGCAAGGCTTGCACGACTTCACACACCTCTCGCCTAAGCGTATCTGGGCGATCAGCCGATTGACGATTTTGGAAGCTTGGCGTCGCAAAGCCCTGTGGGTGTTTGCGGTGTTTGCGTTCCTGATGATGTTTGCAGGCTGGTTCCTGGATTCTGAACTGCGGGTTGATATGCAGGTGAAGAACGCGGTCAGCTTCGCACTGACGACGGTCTTATGGCTGACGATTCCGGTCTTGTTGCTGCTGTCGTGCTGGGGAATCCCCGAAGACATTCGAGTCCGTTCGCTGCATACCGTGGTCACGAAGCCGGTGCGACGTAATGAAATTGTGATGGGACGGATTCTTGGATTTTCCGCTGTCTCAGCAACGATCGTGGCGATCATGGGAGTGGTTGGCTACGTCTGGGTATTGAGGCAGGTGCCTGAAGATCACCAGCCGAGATTGTCGGGTTGGAATCGATTGTGTCTCGCGGTCGGATTGCTTCCCAATATCTCTATCGAAGCGGACCCCAAAAACGATCTTCCGGCAATTGACGTGTCGGCCAAGAAATTCTGCCGGATGCCGGTGTATGGCACGCTGGAGTTCGTCGACCGTGAAGGCGCCATTGCCACCAAGGGAATCAATACCGGTGACATTTGGGAGTTCCGAAGCTACATCGAAGGAGGCACCAAGGCCTCTGCAAGGTACAAGTTTGCGGTCAATGACCCGGTGGATCAGCTCAAGTTGGAGTCTCGCTTCGAGGCATTCCGCACGCACAAAGGTCGCATCGGACAATCGCTGCTCGTGAGGTATGTGCTCGTCAATCCGACGAAGTCTTTGCGCGTACCATTACCGTCGTTCGAGATCAAAGAATTCAGCCTTAACGAACAGTTCATCAATCGCGAAGTGTCCTACTACGACGAAGACCTGAAGGACACGCGGACGGTCGATCTTTTCAAAGATCTTGTCTACTTCGATGAAGATGAAAAACTCAAACGCAACGTGCTTCAGATCGAAGTCCAGTGTCTCGACTCTGGCCAGTATTTGGGGATGGCTCGAACGGACTTCTTCATTCGTCTGCCGGATCGATCGTTCCTGATGGGCTACTTCAAGGCCGTCTTTGGCATTTGGCTGCTGACCGTCTTCATCGTCAGCATTGGCGTCACGGCCAGCACGTTTGTCAAAGGACCGGTCGCCACGATGTTGACCTTCAGTGTGTTGATCGTCGGCCAGGGCTTTCGCGATTTCATGATCAAGCTGGTTACGGGTGAGCAAAAAGGTGGCGGGCCGATTGAGTCCTGGTATCGACTGGTGACGCACATGAACGACACGCTCGCTCTTCCAGACACGGTCGGCGTTCAAATCATGCAAGGGATCGACAAAGTGCTGCTCAGCGGCCTGTGGCTGACGCAACACTTGATCCCGGACCTGAGTTCCTTCGTGATGTCGCCGTATGTTGCGAACGGATTTGACGTCCCCTGGGGCATGGCCATGTTTCGCAGCTTGGCGATGACGATCGGTTATCTGATTCCGTGCGTATTGATTGGCTACTACAGCCTCACGTTGAGGGAGCTGGAAGCGAAATGATCGAACAACTCACTTTGCAGCAGCGGAAATTGGCGTATCTGATTGGCATCGTGTTGCTGATGCTGCCGGTCATTCTGTTCGGCATCCCGGCCACCGGCGAAGAAGGCTCCGGCGGCAAGCTGGCGCGACTGCGGCAAGAGCACGACCTTGGCGAGAGCACGCTGGGGAAAGTCGATCCGACCAGCGCGACGATGAATCTGGTGCTGCTGGGCATGCGCGGTGTCGCGGTGAATTTGCTGCGCATGCAACTCGACGAAGAGAAGGACCAGAAACAGTGGGCACAAATGCGAGCCACCACCGAGTCGGTCATCCTGTTGCAGCCGCACTACATTCAAGTGTGGCGTTACCTGGGCTGGAACTTGGCATACAACGTTTCGGCGGAATGGGACGCGGTCGAGGACCGCTACTTCTGGGTGAAAGAAGGCACCAAGTTCTTGATGCAAGGATCCGAACGAAATAATCGCGACCCGGAAGTCTATTGGGACACTGGCAACACATTGGGCAAGAAGATTGGTCGTTCGGACGAATGGAAACATTTCCGCAAGTTCTTCAAAGTCGATCCAGACACAGAGCGCTATAAAGGGGGCCCGGACAGCGAAATCAATCAAGCCGGCAACGACAACTATCTGGTTGCCAAGGATTGGTTCCAGAAGGCCAACGATGCCGACGAAAAGCGAGCGCAACACATCATGATGGATGTTCTCTTTCGCTCGTACCCGGCTCGTTCACAGTTGGACTATGCCGATGCGTTGCATCGCGAAGGCCAATTTGACGAGACCGCTCGCAAAGCTTGGGACGGTGCCTATCACGATTGGGTCGAGGTCTTCGGACAGATGCGATTTCAGACCGGTGATTGCGAAATCTTTCTCGAAATGCCCGCTTTCGAGAACGCGATGGACCAAACCATGGCCGCGTCCGGAGTCACTCGTGACAAATTGGAACGAGAAATCAACCTCTACCAGAACGTGAGCAACTACCGTTACTGGCGAGCGAAGTCGCACGCCGAGAAGCACGTCAACACGGCCGCCGTGCACCGTGATCTTTATGAGGGCGAACAGCTCTTCAAGGTCAACGAACTGGATGCCGCTCAGGAATCGCTGGAGTCCGGTCTAAAGGGCTACAAGGTATTGCTCGATAGCTACAAAGACTTGACGGTCGATGACTCCGCGATTGAAGAAGGTCTCTGGGCCATCATGATCTGGCAGAAGATCTATCAGCTGAGGAATCAGGTGCAGCCACCTGAAGAAGAAATCCCGTTGCGCTCGTTGTGGGACAAAGAGATCCATCGCGTTCCAAACCTGCAGCAAGATTTCAACCGCAAATACGGTCCCTCGTAACTGTTTCTCTCTTAACAGTGCCACACGCTTGCGGCTCGGCCCTGTGGCCGAGAGCATGTCCGGCCAACCGTGCTCGACGACGATCCCACATCGTCAGCACAGTTGGCCGGTTCTGTTTTGAATGCGTTCCTTGTTCGATAATGAATTCTCGGAGACATCCCCATCGCCACCGCGACCCGCAACAAACCTGCCACACCGACTTTGGCCGAACGCCAACAAGCCAGCCGCGAACTGGCCAGCCTCGCCGCTCAAGCCTGCGAAGACCTCAAGGGCAAAGAGACCGTCGTGCTCGATCTGATCCCAGTCACGCCGATCGCCGATTTCTTTGTCGTGACCACCGCGACCAGCGCACGCCAGATGCGAGCCATCGCGGAAGAGGTCGAGCTGTTGATGAAGAAGCACGGCAGCCGTCCGCGCGTCGGTGTCGAAGGCCGCGCTTCCGAAACTTGGATTCTCCAAGACTACGGCGACATCGTGCTGCACGTCTTCTCCACCGAGGGCCGCGCCCTCTACGACCTCGAACACCTCTGGGCCGACGCCCCGCTCGTCGAGTGGAAGCCGCTCGCTAAGAAGCTGGCCGATCAATAGCCCGCTCGCTCCGAGGCTGTGTGATCGTCCGGTAGCCACGCTCGCCAGGGCGTGGGCGCCTTGCACCGACTGCCCACGCTCTGGCGAGCGTGGCTACTTCGGTAACGGGCCCAGGAGTTCGTCGAGGTGTGGGGCGATCGGCTGGCTCAAGGACAGGAACCAGTTCGCGGATTTGTGTTGCTCGCGATACTGGCGGTCGAGCGTCTCAAAGACTGCCTGGGGTGATTTCGGCGGGCCGAGCAGTTGATCGAGCCGGGCCACCGCCGACGGATTCCAGGGGAGCGTGGACAGGGCTGCTCTGGCCCGCATGCGGACTCGCGCAACGGCGCTTCACGGCGTCGGTAGTGGCGGAGTCGGTGTACCGCCGCCGCCTTGAGAGGTGGGGCCGGTGATTTGATCGAGCAGCGACTTTTCGGCGGACGTTTGCAGCAGGCCGAAGAGCGTCTTCAGAGCCTTCTTATTCTTGGCATCGAGCGGCCCGGCCTTCGCATCCAGAGCGACCAACAGCGGCATGATCTGGTTGATCAGCGCGCTCAGCGCCGTCAGATCCGCTTCGATCGAATCCACCTCCGTCTGATACCCCGCCATCGCAATTCCGGGCAGCGTCTGAAAGGCCGTTCCCAACTGTTGCAGGACGTTGACGGTGACGGTTCCTCGCGGACGGCAGTCCGTTTTCTCAAGCACCCAGTCCGTTTCCGCCTGCAAATTTCCAGATTTCCCCAGCGGCAAACAGCTTTCCTCCAGCGACCCGGCCAGAAATTGCAGAGTTCCCGCGGGAAAAAACACCTTCCACCGTTTGGCACGCCAGTTTGGGATCGCCTGGACCACCACCGCAGAAGCGACCACTGGCTCCTGTCCTCCCTCCGCGCCCTCTGCGTTTCAAAACATTCTGTAAGAGGGCGTGTGGGAAGTTAGGAGTTTGGAGTCAAACCGCGAGCTGTCTGCGTGCGGCTTCAGTGAGTGGGCGATTGGTGAGTCGTTTGAGCATGACGTCGATCATGCTGACGTGAATCAAGGCTTCGCTGGTTTCCGGCCAGTATTCATAGTCCTTACCGAGCCGGCGGCCGTTGTTGACCCACGAGATCGTTCGCTCCACCACCCAGCGACGCG
>SXKJ01000094.1 GCA_005778115.1 Planctomyces sp.
GCTTCCGTGGTTGTTCCCACCGAGGGGACGTTCGCGGGGCAGGAACGTATCGTTGTGGAAACCCCCACCTACACGGCGAAGTTTCGGGACGGCGCGGGACACGTTCGGACGGTGGCCACGGGCTGCAAAGACGAAACGGCGGCGCGGGCGGTGCTGGCCGGACTTGAGAAACGAGCCGAAAAGGTGCGGTCGGGCATCATCACGACCGCCGAGAATGCGATGGCCGATCATCAGCACACAAAACTGAGCGAGCATCTCGCCGAATTCATTGCCACGATGCAAGCGGCCGGGCGGTCGGACTCGCACGTCACGGGAACCGAGCGGCTGATTCAACGAGTCATCGACGAATTGAGTCTGCGACGGCTGTCTGATATTCGAGCCGAAGCGGTCGAACGCTGGTTGGCTCAACAAACTAACTCCGGCATGGCGGCACGAACCCGCAACAGCTATCTCGTCGCGCTGCGGTCATTCTGCAACTGGTGCATTGAACGGGATCGGCTGCCGTTCAACCCATTGGCGAGAATCGGCCATGCCGATGAGAAAGTCGATCAACGTCGGCAACGTCGGGCACTGACCGAGGCGGAGTTGTCCCGGTTGCTTTTCGTGGCTCGCCTGCGACCGCTGGCCGAGTTTGGACGCGAAACGATCAAAACTCCGAACCAAGACGCCGCGACACGGCAGA
This sequence comes from Planctomyces sp., assembly GCA_005778115.1. Lineage (GTDB taxonomy): Bacteria > Planctomycetota > Planctomycetia > Planctomycetales > Planctomycetaceae > SXKJ01. Next base: position 683 of record SXKJ01000094.1, read on the forward strand.
AACGCAGCCGTGCGACGTGGACGCTCAAGCCGCTGAAGTTCGATGAACTTTCTGCCGCGGTGGAACTCGCACGGGAACGGCTGCAAGACAATCCCGAATTCCTCGCAAGGCAAGAGCGGCTCGGCATCGAACGAGCGTTGGCCTACAAGGTGGCAGTCACGACCGGGCTGCGACGCGGTGAACTCGCCTCGTTGACGATCGGACAACTCGACCTCGACGGCGACTTCCCACACATCCGCTTGAAGGCGGCGGACGAAAAGAACCGCCAAGGGAATTCGATCCCGCTTCGCCGCGACGTGGCCGACGAACTGCGGGAGTGGGTATCGAGCCTGCGAAACGGCGGGGCCGGCTCGGCGAACGTGCTCGCCTTTCGTCGCGATGCTGTCGCGGTGGAACTTCCCGCCTCATCGCGGTTGCTCACGATTCCGAAGGCGTTCTGCCGGATTCTCGACCGCGACTTGAAGGCGGCGGGAATCCCGAAACGTGATGACCGAGGCCGCACGATCGACGTTCACGCCTTGCGGCACACGTTCGGAACGATGCTGAGCGTGGCCGGAGTCGCTCCCCGCGTTGCTCAAGCGGCGATGCGGCATTCGAGCATCGACCTGACGATGAACGCTTACACGGACCCGCGATTGCTCGACGTGCAAGGGGCGGTCGAATCGCTGCCATCAATTTCCGCGACGGCTTCGGACCCGAACGAGAATCGACAACGTATCGCGGCCGGAGCGGAGAATTTCGCGCCGTGTTCCGTGACACCAACGGTGACACCTGCCGCTGACTTTTCGAGAGATTTGCAGTCAACGGCTGTCACCTACGGGGCTATATTGAGCGAGACCCCGGAAATGCAGAAAACTCCGAGAAACCAAGCGTTTCTCGGAGTTTTCGCAAGCGAGGCCGGCGGGACTCGAACCCGTAACCTCCGGATCGACAGTCCGGCGCTCTAACCAATTGAGCTACGGCCCCTTGAGGTTCCGGCTTTTGGCCGGCTCAAAGGAGGGCGGGATTCTAGTCCCCGACCAACTTGCGTCAATAGAGTTATCAACGGCCTCGCTGGCGATGAATTGAGACGAGGCTCGGTGTGAGTTCATGGCGGATTTCGTCTCGCCTCGAATAAGTAATTCGAGCCTGTGAGTCGCGAATTTGAAACGGGGCAAGTGCTGCGTCACGACTAAGAGTTGGGGCACCCTAAATCAGCCGCAGGGCGCTAGTCCCGGTTAATCTCGCTCGAACCGGGGCTAGCGCCCTGCGGCGGATTTGCTCAACCCAGATTCATTGCCGTGTCAGCGAACTCAGCTCGTTCCCCGCGATGTTGAGCCAACTACCATGCTTGGGCGTGTCGCAGAGTTCGATGCGGTGGATCAGTTGCCGGGCACGGTCAAGTTCGAAGGCTTCGTAGAACGCACCCCTCGTGTGCGTGTTCAGGTTGTCGCACTCGACGATCACCTTCCCACTCTGGGAGCAGCGGCCTTCCAGCAACCGAGCGATTTCCGTCACCCAATCGAGCTTCGTTTTCTGTCCGCGAACCGCCACATCACGCCATCGGTTCGGTGAAATAGGAAGCCCGGCCTTGCTCCCGCGTCGGGTACGTGTGGAGCCATGAATCATAGGAGCTATCGCCGTGCGGCGGATGACAAGCGGCACGATGACAGAAGTTTGACAAAAGTTTGACCCGCCCCTGACCCACCGATTTCCGATGCTGTTCTAGAATGTTGCGCGGTTCGACCGCCGTCTTGGTGGTCAAAAACGTGTTGAGAACCTTCTGCATCGGAGTGCTGCCGTGACCCACGACTCTGGTTTATCCGAAATGTCTGCCCCGTCCACTTCTGTGAGCACCGACGAAGGTGCCGCGCTGCGTGGCGGGTTGGCTCAGCCCCATTTTTCGACCGATCGCGAGCTTTTGACGGAACCAACCGTGAAGGCGAAACGTGTTCGACCGGAGATTTCGCATCCGGTCGTCAGCAGTTTTCGCCAGCGATTTCCTCACGGCGTGAATTGGGGCAACGTGATTTGGATGGTGGGCATGAATGCGGCCGCGATCGCCGCGTTCTGGCACTTCAGTTGGGTGGGGCTGGTCATCGCCGTGGTGATGCACTGGGTGACGGCCTGCCTGGGAGTCACTCTGGGGTATCACCGCCTGCTGACTCACGGCAGTCTGATTGTGCCGACGCCGGTGAAGTATTTCTTATCCATCTGCGGCATGTTGGCGGCCGAGGGAAGTCCGCTATTCTGGGTGGCAACGCATCGCAAACACCATGTCCTCTCCGATCAGGAGGGTGACCCGCACACACCGAACGATGGCTTCTGGTGGTCGCACATGTTGTGGTTCAAGCCGAAAGAGGGTCCGGGGGAACTCGAAGCGTTGCTGAAGCGCTGGGCGCCGGACATGTATAAGGATCCGGTTCAGCGATTCTTTCACAAGTTCTTCCCCGTCTTCCCGATCCTCTTCGGAGCCGGATTGTACTTCGGCGGCAACTACTTCTTTGATGGTTTGGGACTGTCCTGCCTGTTGTGGGGCCTGTGTCTGCGAATGGTGATTGGCTATCACAGCACCTGGTTCGTGAATTCGGCGACACACATTTGGGGCTATCGCAATTACGAGACGACCGACCGCTCGCGCAATCTGTGGTGGGTCGCATTGCTCAGCTACGGTGAAGGCTGGCACAACAACCATCATGCTCATCAGCGACTGGCTCGCCACGGTCACAAGCCGTGGGAGATCGACATCACTTACATGATGATTCGCATCCTCAAGGTGCTGGGCCTGGCGACTCACGTTCAAGATCGCCTGCCTCAGAGTGATCAAGCCACGTGACGCCGACCGCTTCATGACCTAAAACGACGCCGCTGACCGCTGCAAGGTGGTCTGCGGCGTTTTTTGTTTGGACGTCCTTCGGATTACGGAAATCAGATCAAGGAACCTGCTGTCATGGTCGCACCGACCGGGACATTTCAAGCGGCATTGCGTTTGTTCGAGAACGGTCAAGTGGCCGAGGCTCAGCGGCGGCTGACCGAGTTCGTCCTCATTGAGCCACAAAATGCGGAAGCGTGGAATCTGCTCGGCGTGATTGAGTTTCAGAAATCGAACTTCGCCGATGCCGTGAAGCTGTTCCGTAAAGCGGTGCAGATCAACGAGCGCTCGGCGAAGTATTTGACGAACCTCGGCAGCGCGTGGAACGGACAAGATGATACTCGCGAAGCGACTGAATGTTTTGAGCGGGCGATCGAGTCTGATCCGCGTTGTGTCGAGGCACGCACCTACTTGGGCATTCTCCATCTGCAACAAGGCCGGCTGGATGAGGCACAGGCCGCACTTCAAGCGGCCTTGATCGACGCGCCGAAGTCGGCGTTGGCTCGGCTCAACCTCGGCAATTTGTTTCGTGAGCAAGGCCAGTTCGACCAGGCGGCCGAACAATACGAGTTCTCGTTGTCGACCGATCCCGACTACGCCGAAGCGTTACTCAATTTGGGCGTCGTCCGTTCCGAGCAAGGTCGATTCGCGGATGCGGTCCCGCATTTACGCCGCGCCGCCAAACTCCGGCCGCGAGCCGCCGCGATCCATTTGGATCTTGCCGCCGCGCTGCGAGAGACCGGCGATCACGCGGGGGCCGTGCAGTCATATCAGAGAGCCTTGTCGTTTCAAGCCAGTTCATTCGACGGCTGGATGGGACTGGGGCAATCGAATGTGGATCTCGAGCGCTGGGGCGATGCGATTTCTTCCTTTCAGAAGGCGATCTCCCTGCAACCCAGCTCCGCCGAGGCTCATCAGCAACTTGGGAAAGCACTTCAGAGTTCCGGCCAAGCCGAGGAAGCAGTTCGACATTTCGCGGTGGCGAAGATGCTCGCCCCCAAGTCCCCCGCGTAAGAAATACAGGCGAACGGGGCGGCGTCAGCCTACCGGTTCGTATGACGTATCACCGGGGAACTGACACCGCCCCGCTCGTCAAGACGCTTTCAAAACTAAGCACTCGCAAACCGAGGCCACCGTGCCTGTGGCCAGTCTTGGGAGCGTGGGTATTTCGCGCAATCACTTCGTCAGTTCGATTACCGGCTGAAGAAGGTCCGCATCAGCCAGGCGTTCTTACGACGCTCCATTTCCATCAGGCCGTCAAAGAGGCCCGCTCGTTCTTGCTCTTGGTAGTAGTAGTTTTGCTGCGGCTGTTGGTGACGCACTTTGCGTGAACTGCGGTCTTTCGCGCTGGCGGAGTCCGACATCGCGACGAGCCCTAAAACTGCGATCAATCCCAGAGTCAATTTGCGCATACGATCCCTTTCAGAAGTTGTGCCGTCTCGATGACGAGCCAAAACCTCAGACGCCTCGCGTCCGAAAACAGTCCGAGCGATACGGTCGCTCTCTGACAGTTCACGAACATCGGCAATTTCTGCCGGTCGTCCGAACCGGTAATTCGTGCCGATCAGAGAATCTGAGCCGGAAACCGGTGATCGAAGGGGTCGTAACAATCGCAACGCAGATGCGAGCCCATTTCGGTATCCCAAGAATTCGTCGCCCGGCGGTCAGTAATAGATTTTGGCGCGAGTGCGGAACAGGATTCGTGCGGTAGTCGGTGTTGTGTGAAAGCTCGTCTTGGGAAACTGTCAGATCGCGACTCTCAGTCGCACAAGAGAGCCAAACAGGCATTCGGCTTGGTCATTGCCGCCATCTTTCTGTCCCACATCTTTCTGTAAAAGCTGTGTTGGTGGTACAGAAAAATGGGGGACAGAAAAATCCGCTTCACGACGGGGGTGGTTCGTCCCCTCGGTGACATCCGGCGACTACTTCCCAGCCACCAAACTCAAATTCGCAATCCCTGTTCTGCACTCTTTTGGCGAGCCGGGCAACAGACAAAAAACTTCCGAAGTCGTTGCCGGCTTCGGAAGTTTGCTGAGTGAGCACTTGGCTAGAACAGGAATCGCGTCCGCAACGGTATCAAACGATTCCGAAGCTGGCGATCTCCCAATCGAACGTGGTGTCGAATGACTCGTTGATGGTTTCGCTGTCACGGCCGAGGATGTCGCCGACGTCCGCGTGGCTTTCACCGTCGCGAGCCGTGCCACCTTGGCCGCCGACAGAGATGTCACTGCCAGCCCCGCCGCTGATGAAATCGACTCCGAATCCACCGATCAGCGTATCGGTCCCATCGTTGCCGACGATCGAATCGTTACCGACCCCGCCATCGATGATGTCGTTGCCCGCGCCACCGATGAGCAGGTCACCGCCACCTTGGCCGAAGATCAAGTCGGCATCGGCCCCGCCGTCCATCACGTCGTTGCCAGATCCACCCCGCAGCGTGTCGTTGCCATCGCCGCCGAGAACCAGGTCGTCACCGCCTCCGGCAATCAACGTATCGTTGCCCACATCGCCGAAGAGGAAGTCGGCTGCCGCGCCGCCGATGATCAGGTCATTCCCGTCGCCGCCAATGACGAACACGCTGAAGAGCAACAGCGAGGCATCGACGTTGTCGTTGCCGGCTCCGAGATTGATGAACAAGCCGCCTTCGTCATCGCCATCGCCATCGCCTCCTCCTTCACCTTGGCTCTCGTCAACACCGTTGAGCGATGCATCGAGCGCGACCGTGTCGTTGCCGTCGCCAGTATCCAACGTCAACGAATGGACTGCATCGATCGAGACCGGAGTGATCTCGTCTTCGCCGTTGCGAGTCACATGCAGCAGGCCTTCACCGTCCACGAACAGCGACCACGCTTCATCCGGGCTGTCCGAGTGGCCGGTCACATGAAGGCTGAACGACGTATCGATCACCGACACTTCAAAGCGTGTGGTGACGGACGCGCCGATCGAGTCCGTCGCGGTCAGGAAGACGGTGTAGTCACCGGCGTCGGTGTAATCCGGCGAGATAAACAGTTGCCCGTTGTGCCCATTGAGGTGGAAGAAGCTCGGCAGAGCATTACCAAGCCGATCGCTCACCGAGAGGTTCAGGCTGTCCCCTTCGTCGACATCGTGGAAGAGGTCTGAGAGCTGCGTCAAAATCAGCGTCTGACCCTCATTGATCGAGATATTCTCCAGTGTTCCGACGGTCGGGGCGTGATTCACGCCGAATACTTCCAATTGGAAGTCGAGCGAAGTCGAGGCTCCCAGCGAGTCGGTTGCTGTCACTCGGATCGTCGCGGTACCGACGTCGTCGGCTGTCGGCGTGCCGTGGAACACCATTGTGTGGGGATCGAAGGTGAGCCAACTTGGGGCCGAGCTGCCGTTTGGTTGTGTGACCGAGATCTTCAGAAAATCTCCCGTGTCTACGTCACCAAACAAATCGCTCGGAAGGAAGTGGAAGAATTCCTCATCTTCAACGGCCCCGACATCGGGCAAAACGCTTGTCGCGAACGGAGCATCGTTCACGCCGACAAGCAGTAACGAGACTCCCGCGACATTGCTTGTCTGGCGACCGTCGGTGACGAAGTACTGGAAGCCATCGACCACCGTTCCACCTTCTGGCAATGCGGCAAAGAATTCCGGCTCGGCCTGATAGCTGAAGTTGCCGTCGGAGTGGTGTTCCAAGAAACCGAAGTGAGTGATCGCCGCTGTGCCCAAATCGGGAGCGCCCACAATCTGGCTGATGAAGCTCAGATCGAGATTGCTAGCGAAGTGAACGAGAACGCCATTCGGCAACTCGGTATCTGGATCGATGTCGTTGTCCAACACGCTGCCGCTGACGCTGGCAAAGACGATCCCACCGAACGTGCGGTATTCGGGATGCTCATCGAACTCCTCGAACTCGTCGGATTTCTCGAACTCATCGAATTCCTCGAACTCTTCAACCTCGCCGTCTCCGGAGTCGTCGAGCGAATCGAACTCACCCTCGGCAAACGCGGCGAATCGTTCAAAGCTCTCCGTGGTTACCTCGTACGTGTCTGAGACCGCGATCGTCGCGTCTCTGGCGGCGGAGAGGACCGTCTGCCGCAGCGTCAGCATGTCGCTGCTATACGCGGCTGAGTTGCCAGTACCGTTGATCGAGGCGTAGCCACCGTTGCCGACATCGTTCGAGCCGTCCCAGGCTCGCACGGTTAGCCGAGCGGTGCCGGCGTGAGAACCGTCCGGTCGCAGCCGCAACCGCGTCTGACCGTCCGCCACGAGATGCAGTGCGTTCCCTTCGCCGACGCTGCTAATTGTCGTCCATTTCTCGCCGTTGTCGGTCGAGAACTGCCAATCGCCGCGCGTGGTCGATCGTGCGAAGCCGATCACCGCGATGCCGATCGAATCGTTCGAGTCCACTTCATCGATCCGATCGAGGGCAAACGTTTCGATGTCCACGCCTTGGTTGTAGAGGTCATTGGCATCAATCGCGTCGAGCCGCACGGCGGCTGTGTCGTTCAACACGGGAGCCTCGTTGACTCCGTGAACTTCCACGTTCACGGTGGCGGTACTCGTCGCGCCGTCGCCGTCCGAGATTGTGTAGGTGAATTGATCGATCCCCACTTCACCCGCTCCGAGCGATTGAGCCTCCTCCGACACCGTGGGGTCATAGACGAAGCTGTCGTCGTTGTTGACCGTCACGGCCGCACCGTGCTCGCTGATCGTGTCGTAGTCACTGATCGTCAGCGGATCATGCGCGCCGGCCGGATCGAAGTCGTTGTCGAGCAGTCCGTCCCCATTGAGAACCGTGTCTTCCGTGATCGGACCAAGGTTGTCGTCCCCGGCATCTCCGGTGAGGGTGTAGCTGTCATCCCCCGCAGTCGGGGCGACGTTGGCAATGTCGATTTCAAAGGAGACGCTCGACGAATTCCCCGCCTCATCGGAGACCGAGTAGCCGATCGAATACAAACCGTTGTCTAATGGAGTAACACCAAACAACAAACCATTCTGTTGGCCAAAACTCACCGGACCACCGGAGGCGCTCCCCGTGATCGAATAGAGGCCAGAAAGCTCGTCGTCCGCCGAGAACTCGAACAGCAATTCCGAGCCTTCCTGCCCTTTGGTCGGTGCCTCAACGACCGTCAACGTTGGAGCGGTCTTATCGACGTTGATGTGCTCGATGCTGACACTCGTCGAGTTGCCGGCGAGATCGGTCACGGTGGCGCTGGCCGTTTGACCGAAGCCCTCGCCAAACACTTGAGCGGTCGGACTAATCACTCCGCCTGAGAGTTCATCGCTGGCCTCAAACGTGACGGTCACGTTGCCGTTGTTCCAGCCGTTTTCGTTTGCCTCAATTTCGCGGCTGGCGGTCAAAGTCGCGCTGGCGGTCTGATCGAAGCCGTCACTGAAAACTTGAGCGGCCGGGCTGATCACGCCTCCGGAGAGTCCATCGCTGGCCTCGAAGGTGACGGTCACGTCGCTGTTGTTCCAGCCGTTTTCGTTTGCCGCGATGTCGCGAGTCGCGGTCAGCGTCGGAGCAATCGAGTCTTGCGTGATCGTGGCTGTCGTCGTCAACAGCGATTCGTTGCCAGCCGCGTCAGTACTCGTCACGAGGAAACGATTGGTCGAATTCGCCGTCAGCGGCACCGAGATCGAGAAACTTTCCATCTCCAATAACAACTGCTCGCCGACAAGGCTGTTGTCCCCCTCGCGATAAACACGCACCAACGTGTTCTCAACGGGAGAGATCGCGCCGGTGATGTTGAACGAGGTCGCGTTCGTTGCCACGTCTGCCGCCGGCGACGAGACCCTCGGAGCCGTGCGATCCGCGCGGATCAGCAACTCCGCCGCGTCGTTCAAGTTCCCCGCCGAATCAGCGATCGAACCTCCCGGCAACGAGACGAGCACTTCGCCATCCCCTGCCGGAGTCAGATTGAACGAATACGACAATCCCGACCCAACGAGATCACTCGCTGTTCCATTCGTGATCGCCAAGTCGGACAGATCAAAACCAGAAACGCTCTCGCTGAAGGAAACCGCCACGCCAACAACCGACACGTTCGACACACCGTCGATCGACGCCGTAAACGAGACGGTCGGTTTGGTCGCGTCACTGACGATACTCGCCTGAGTCGCCGCGTTGCTCGAATTCCCCGCCGCATCGCTGGCCGCTCCGCTGGCGATATCGATCGTCACGGAGCCGTCCGCGGTCGGAGCAACATTGAACGTCGCTTGCGTCGCACTGACGCTCACGAAGTCGCTGATCGTGCCGTTGCCGACCGAGAGATCTTCCACGTCGAAACCGCTGACGCCCTCCGAGAAGTTGACCGTCACGGGAATGCTCGCGGCATTCGTCGGCCCACTGACGCCGAACGCAATCGATGCCGTCGGGTTGGTGGAATCCTGTGTGATCGTCGGCACCACGCTCGCCGCCGATTCGTTCGTCGCGGAGTCCGTCGCCGTCACCAGGAAACGATTCTCGGCATTCGAAGTCAGTTCTGCGTCGAGCGAGAAGCTGATCCAGCTATCCCCCAAACTCAACTGCTGCTGATCTTCCAACGTGTCACCCTCGGTGAGCGTCCCGCTGCCATCCGCATCGCGGTACAACCGCACGAGACTCCCCGCGTCGGCGGACCCCGCGATCGTCGCGCTGTCCTTGTTCGTCAGGCTGCTCTCAACAGGAGTGCTGATGCTCGGAGCCGCCGGAGCTGTTCGATCACTGTCGATCGACAAGCTGGCCGTCATGCCGTTGGCGTTGCCAGCCAAGTTGATGACCGTGTTCGCATTCAGGCCGATCGTCACTTCACCGTCGCCTGACGGAGTCACGTCGAACGAGTAGCTCGACCCGCTGCCCGACAAGTTGCTGGCGTTCCCGTTGCCGATGACCAGATCATCCAGCGACAACCCATCGATCGCTTCGCTGAAGTTGAGGCTGACCGGCAACGTTGCGGCATTCGTCGGAAGCTCCGACGACAGTGAAGACGAAAGCGTCGCAGTCGGAGCGGTCTTATCAACCTGCACCTTCAGCAACGAAGCGCCTCCTTCTCCGTCCGTCGCGGCGAAGTTGTATGTCCCTTCGGCCAAACCGGTCTGAGCAAACCGCCAAATGCCATCGCTGTTGACCAGAATCGCTCCGACAAAACTGCCGTTGCGAGTGATCTGCAACACCGAATCCCCAGTGGCCGTTCCATGCAAATCGAACGTGCCTACATTCGTCGCTTCGTCCGTGTCACCGACTCCATGATCAGGATCAATCCCCGCGATGGAGGCGGTCAACAACTGCCTGTGTTCGAGCGACTCGGCCGAAAGCTGAGCGGCGGCCCGCATGTCGCGCTGTGGCTGATTGAGGCTCCTGCGCCGCGGCCGATCCGCTTGAGGATGTCCATTGATCAGAGAACTCAGCCATTTTCGCAGAACCCTGTTGGCCTCCATGCCAGTTATTCGTAGCCGAGTTGCTCCGCAACTCGGAAGGAAGCTGCCAAGCAACTCCACAACGTTTCGGGATCATCCAGCGCACAACGAGCGCGACAGGTCAGGTCACGGAGATAGATCGTTCTTTGTGAAGCAATTCCTTCAACGAAGACTGTGCAATTTGGGATTACTTTTTCGATTAACTGAACCTTGCAACTCCGGCGGAAACCGCCGGTGCGATCCAACCCGCTCGCAACATCGCCAATGCAGCCGCGATCAACGTTGCGAGGGGTGATCTCGAAGGTCTGCCTCTCGCTCATTCGATTACAAGCGAAAGAACGTCTGACGGAGCCAAGCATTCTTGCGTTGCTCCATTTTCCACAATCGACCGAACATGTTCGGCCTCGGTTCCTGGTAGTAGTACTGCGATGCTTGTGGTTGGTAGTAGTACTGTTGCGGCTGGTAGTACGACTGCGGTTCGTAGTAGTACCTCTGCGGTTGTGGCTGATAGTAGCCTTGAACTTGTTCCAACTCGCCAGCATCGACTGAGCCGGACACGACGACTGCGGTAAATAGGGCGTTCAGCCCTAAAACAAACTTACGCATAAGCTCCCTTTCGTGGATTTCAGCGAATCGGCCGCTAAATCAAAGCCTCAGGCGTCACGTGCGTGAAACCGTCAGGCCGCCAGTTCCGTTTGCGACGCATCCGGAAATCGGCAATATCCGCGTGTCGCCGCATCCGACAATTCTTGCCGGAGAGCAAATCTGACGAAGTGACCCGCAACTGTGCCGGGGGTAATGGTTGAGCTTCGCGAAATGTTTGCAACCAGTTTTATTTCCGTGTGCTCGCGGTTCGCCGCTTCAGATCAGCCGTTGTCCAACGTAACTCAGTCGCAAACCGTCCCGATGCGACAGGACTCGCGGCGAGGGTTCTTGATCTCGAACTCCGTTGGGCAAAATACCGCGGCAGCTTCTGAATGACGTCATCTGTGGAGAACGCCGACGGTGGACTGGAGAGTTCGTTAGTGAATCGGCATTATGCTGCGACCGTTTAGACTCACGACTCTCAGCAATAAGTTGAGAGTCGAGAACTCAGATTCGCAGGAGCATCCGCATGTCCGAAGCCATTGAGAGTATCCTTCTCGAAACCCGCAAATTCCCTCCGCCGAGCGACTTCGCGGCGCAGTCGAATATCAGCAGCGAAGAGCAATACCAGCAGATGTGGACGCGAGCCAAAGAAGACCCCGCCGGCTTCTGGGGGGACATGGCCGCGAATCTCGACTGGTTCAAGAAGTGGGACAAAGTGCTCGACGGGGCGATGCCGAACACAAAATGGTTCGTCGGCGGAAAGATCAATCTGTCGTACAACTGCCTCGACCGGCATCTTCTCGGCCCAAACAAGAACAAGGCCGCGATCATCTGGGAGGGGGAACCCGGAGACACGCGCGTTTTGCGGTATCAAGACCTGCACCGCGAGGTCTGCAAGTTCGCGAACGTACTGAAGAAACTCGGCGTGCAGACCGGCGACCGCGTGACGTTGTATATGCCAATGATCCCCGAATTGGCGATCGCGATGCTGGCCTGTACTCGGATCGGAGCGATCCACTCCATCATCTTCGGCGGCTTCAGCGCGGAAGCCGTGTCTGACCGGAACAACGACGCTCAAGCGAAGGTCGTCGTCACCGCGGATGCCGGCTGGCGACGTGGCAAAGAAGTGCTCCTCAAACAAGCGGTCGATGCTTCGCTGGATAAATCTCCGTCCGTGCAAAAGGTCGTCGTCGTGCGACGTACCGGCTCACCGGTGGAGATGGTGCCGGATCGGGACTACTGGTGGCATGACTTGATGATGGACGTCTCGGCGGAATGCGACGCCGTGCAACTCGATGCCGAGCATCCGTTGTTCATCCTCTACACGTCAGGCAGCACGGGCAAACCAAAGGGCGTGCTGCACACGACCGGCGGGTATCTGCTCGGTGCGACGATGACCTCGAAATGGGTCTTCGATCTGAAAGACGACGACACCTATTGGTGTACTGCGGACATCGGTTGGGTCACGGGGCACAGCTATGTCGTGTACGGTCCGCTTTCCAACGGTGCAACGACTGTCATGTATGAAGGGGCTCCGAACTGGCCAGACGAAGGCCGTTTCTGGGAATTGATCGAGAAGTATCGCGTCTCGATTTTCTATACCGCTCCGACCGCGATTCGCGCGTTCGTCAAATGGGGCGACGATTGGCCGAACCGCCACGACCTGTCGAGCCTCCGCCTGCTCGGCACCGTGGGCGAGCCGATCAATCCCGAA
>SXKJ01000095.1 GCA_005778115.1 Planctomyces sp.
ACGCATTGACTTCCGCATCGGTTTGGGGCTTGTTCACCCAAGATCTCTATTGCCGAGGCCGCGGTGGATCGCTGGGAGTCGCCAGCCAGAGACGCTGGTCGGCCGGTTGCTGGCGGGCGTGGGCGGAGCCCCATTGCCAGTCTTTCGCTTGGTCCACAAAGTTGGCTCGCACGGGATTCCGTTCGACGTAACGCATCACGGTCAATAAGTGCTCGTCGCTTTGTATGGGGGACGACTTGAAGCGCCCTTGATAGAGATGTCCCGTTCCGGCGGTCTTGTCGTGTGCGTGATACCGCATGGTGTGGATGACCGAGAGCCGCCGAAAGAAGTCGCTGACTTGCTCGTCGGTGTTCGGTCGGACGACGAAGTGCCAGTGATTGGGTATGACCGCAATCGCGACAATTGGGGTCTCCGCCACTCTTGTTGTTGGTAGTGATGAGTGAGCCGCAAGGCGCTAGCCGCGGGTTCTGAATGCGTCCAGAACTGGCGGCTAGCGCCTTGCCGCTCACAGCCATCAACAAGAATGGCTGTGAGCCGGAAATTGGCAAAGGCGCAAGCTGCCATGTCTCATTGAGGACACGCAGAAAGGCATCAAAGTCGGCGGGCTTCTCAAAGATCGTCAATCGGGCGACTGCTCGATTGAGGACATGAAACACCTCGCCTGCCGGCCAAATTCGTTTGGATCTTGGCATGATCGAAGCAGGCGAACGACCTGATCCGTCAAATCAAAAAGTCCTGATCCTGTTTCTTCCCCGAGTTGTATCACGCGCGAAGCTCGCGAATGTCGCCGCTTTGGTCGATGTCGCGCAGGCCGTTGTCCGGGATGCCGAACTTGTCGCGCGGTTGGCCAGCGGCGGAGAGTAGCGTCAGGTACAGGTTCGCCAGCGTGCGATGTTGCTTCACGCCGTAATGAGGGAGCTGCACGTAGCGACCGTCAAGCTTCAGCTTGCCGCCCATGCCGCCGATCAACACGACCGGCCAGACTCGCAGATTGGGATGATGGGCCTCGCCCGAATCGCTCAGGTAGACGATCAACGTGTGATCGAGCAGCGTGCCATTGCCTTCTCGAATCTCGGCTAACTTTGCCGCCATGCGAGCGATCAGTTCGCAATGGAACTTGCGAGTCTTGATAAAGAGCTGCTCGGTCGTCAGGCCATCGACCGTCTCGCCGTGACCGATGCCGTGACCGCCGATCGGAATGCCGATATCGGGAAACGCCAGATAGTTCTGATGCCCGCCTCCCGACGCGATCGTCACGCTGTGAGTCAGCCCTGAGATGATCGAAGCCGTCGCGATCTCGAACTGAGCTTGCAGGCGATTCACTTCCGTCGGCTTTGCGAATTGCTCATCGAGTTTCGGGACCGCCTTAATGAGCGACGGCTTGATGGCGTCGATGGCTCCCTGACGTCGATGAAGAGTCTCCAGTGCGGCGAGGTACTCGTCGAGCTTCTGTCGCTCGCCACCGACGAGCGCACCGCGAGCGCGCCGCAAGTCCTCGGTCATGAAGTCAAGCAGGCTCGTTTTCTGTTCGAACGCTGAGCGGTCGTTGCCGCCAATGACGCTGCTGAAGAGCGATCGAAAAGCTTGCTCCGGCGCGCACTGCAGCGGTTGAGCTTTCCCCGGTCCCGAGCACGACAGCAAGTAGTTCAGAGTCTGATCCTTCTTCTCGAGCACTCCCAATCCGACATGTCGAATGATGCCCGGCACCGCTTCGCCCAGCGCACAGTCGATCGTCTGCGCCATCGGTCCTGCACTGCCGGGATAGCAACCCAGCGCTCCGTGATTCGTCGAGTGCCCGCCGGTGCCTCCTTCGGCCATGCAGCCCGACAGTCCTTGCAGCAGCACCATCTGCTTCTTGAACGGACTGAGCGGCGCGATTGGATCGGGGAGTTCCCGATCAGCCAGCGACAGTTCGATCGTCTCCGAGTTTGGAAACGGGTCGTTCGATTTCCTCAGCGTTTCGCCGACGGGAATGATGTGATTGGGGTTGATCCCATTGCTTTGTAGGACGAACACAAACCGCTGTTTCGGAGCGGCACCATCCGCCGCCTGAGCAACAATCTGAGCCAGGAGCGGCTGCAACAACGACGCCCCCGCACCGAGCGAAAGACCTTTGAGCGCCGTCCGACGAGTTAGCTTTCCGATCATCGTTGCGGACCTCTCTTCAAAAACGAATCCGATGTGAGTAGCGAAACCAATAGCGCTTTGTAACTTCTATTACTGCCGACATAGGCGCGGTCGGCGGCTTGCAGTGACGGAGCATCCGCCAGCGTTTCGTTGCGACCGAGGTAGTACCGGAAGATGTGCCGAATCCAGACTTGCCGGCAGCGATCGGAATTCGCCAATCGCGTGACGAACTCGCGCGGGTCTTTGAGGGGGCCATCGAGTTTGGGATCGTCGGTCCCGCTGATCAGCCCCGCGGTGTCGAGCGGCACGCCGCGCAGCACGTCACCTTTCGGCTTGCCCTTGTAATCGACGTTCTTCGCAGTCGCTTCCGCATCGAGCACCCAATCCTGATCGAGCAATCGGCCATAGTGGTCGAAGTTCTCGAACGGCAGGCCGAGATCATCCATGTGCTGATGACACTTCCAACAACTCTCGGCGCGAGTCACCGATGACACACGCTCGCGCAGCGTGTGAGTCCGATCGTTAGGGACCATTGCCGCGACTCCGATCGGCAGATCGGGGACCGTGCCTCCGAGCAACCGCTCTCGAATGAAGCGTCCGCGACGCACGATGTCGGTGTGAAAATTCTCACTCCATGCAATGAGCCAACTCGGCTGCATCAAGAGTCCCAATCGCGTGTTAGCCGGCTGTGCGAACGGTTGCTGATCGGTCCATTCTTTGAGTCCATACAACTCTTCGGGCACCGACTTGCCGCGCTGGTTGTGAGCATTCGGGATCAACGATCGCTTCATCACTTCTTTCCGCGTCGCCTTGTCTATCGACATCTTCACGTTCGCAAACGCGAGCGGCGTTGTGAGCATCCGCCGAAAGAGGTCTTCGTCTTCAGCGATCAAATGCAGCACGAGCCGATCCGTGTCGCGCACCGCTTGATCGGGCCGATGCCAAAGATCCTTCGGTTCGTCTTTGAAGACCTCGACCGCTTTGTGGTACTCGAAGTAATCGCGGAAGAAGCCGAGCAGCCGAGGCTTCGCGATCTTCGGATCATCGAGAATGCGGCGGACGTGCTCGGCGATCTGCTCGCGCGTGACAAGCTGCCCGAGATCAACCGCCTTGCGCAGTGCTTCATCGCGACGATTGCAGAGCGTCACGCTAATCGCGTTTGCAACCTCGCGCGGAGTGAGCATCCCATCCGGCCCACCGAATTCGCTGCGGAAGATGACATCGCTCCTCAGCAGCACCGCCGTCAGCATCGTCGTGACTGCACCGGGTCGATCACCGCCGCTCGCACAACGCTCGTAGAACTTCAGCAAGTGGGCGACATCGGCCTCATCCGGTTCGCGCCCCAGTGCGAGCCGAAACTGCTTCGAGAGTGCTTTGAGCAATTGCTCGCGCGTCGGCATCGCAGTCGGAGACATCAAGTCCGTGAATTCACGCACGGTGTCGTTCTTCGCCTGTACTTTGCCGTCGACGATGTCATGCCGCGTCTGTTGCTTAACGATCGTCAGCGCGTTCCGCAGCAGGATCTCCGCCGCCGGTTCGTCAACGCGCGCGAGTTGAGCGAAGTCCTGAACTCCGCGTTCTGCCCCCGCCGAGAACGGCTGCACGACGCCCTTCGGAGTCCCGCACGCCACATCGTTGACCCATGCGGAATACGCATCGGGACTCAGTCGCCACAAGCGCGGCGCAGTCGCCTCAGTTGCCTGAGCGTTCGAGGCCGCAGCTTTCTCAAACAGCAACTCATGCGCAACGAGATTGCCGAGATTGGGCTTCCTCTGAGTCCGCACGGCCAATTCATGTCGCACCGAATTGACGAACTCCGTCTTCGCAGTGGCCGACGGTTGCTTCGCATCTTCCGGCGGCATGAGTCCTCGCCGCACTTGCTCCGCCGCCGTCATCCAGCGAGGCCCATCATTGCTCATGTCCCCCGTCAGACCATCTAAGCGAACGCCGCCTGCCTGCTTCTTGTCGCCATGACACTCAACGCAATGCCGACGCACGAATGACAGAGTCGCGTCGTCGGCGTAAGTCGCGTGAGTGCTCAGAGCCGTTGCCAGAACCGCGAGCAAGACCCGTCGAAACCAAATCATGGTGGTCTCTCAGTTTTGGACTGCGGCAGCCTGCTGCCGCTTTCCGTCCCGCAGCCTGCTGAGGGACAACTGGGGGCAATTTAACTTCCAATACAATGTGATTGACAGCAGGCAGCCAATTCCAAAGCGCCAGCGGGCTGCCGCAGTTCTAAAGATGAATTCCGTCCATCTTCACTTCTTTGAGGGCATCAATGGCGAAATGGCCTCGGCGAGAATCGCGGCGATCTTTTGTGCTTCTCCCGCGCTGGGAGCCTTCGTGTTTGGATCCATGCCGATGTTTGCGACAACGACCGGAGAACGGGCGGAGGACATCATATGTTTCTCGGGGTGAGCAAGTACGACTTTCACCGAGGGGTTCTTGGCGCGCACGGAAGCGATGACTGAGACGACGTCTTGGGCGATGTCCTCGGCACCGAGTTGCAGCACGGCGATATCGGGAGTGGTTTTTTCCAAGAGGACCGGCATGTGTTCCGCGAACCAAGCGAAGCTCTTGCCCGAATGGCCCTCGTGATCAGGGTCGAACTGGTAGCTGTCGGGCTCGGACTTGTTGTCGTTGTGTTTGTGCCGGCTGCCGACGAAATCGATGTGGTGGCCTTTCTGGCGCAGCAGGCCATCCAGGTGGCAGCGGTAGGAACGGCTGGAATCCGACCCTTCGGTCGCCGAGCCGCCGACAAGCATGATCTTCACCGGGGTGAGCGGCGGGGCTTTCAGTAACTCATCAAGTTTGGGCGCGATGCCCTGCGCCCAAGTCTGGTAACCCTCTGCGGTCAGATGAAGACCGTCGGTGAAGAGTGATTTGTTGATGGTCCCATCGGGCAGGAGAAACTTGTCTTGCAGGTCGATGAAGCCGACTTCGTCGGAATCTCTAGTGACGGCGGCTTGGATGGCGTTGACCTTCTGGCACTTCTCCCACTTCGCGCGATCGGCGACGGGGAGCAGTCCCAGCATGATGAGGCGTGTTTGCGGCAACCTGCGGCGGAACACTTGCGCGATGGCCCTCTGTCCGTCGGCGATGTCCTGCGGCGGGCAGTTGGTGCCGAGGTCCCACTCTTCTTTGCCACCGGCGCTTTTGGTGACACCGAAGTTGTTAATTCCGCAGAGCAGCACTGCAACTTTTGGCTGCCGGTCCGCAGGGAAGTCGAGATTGCCGCGAGTCACCCGATGCAGCATGACCGGGGTGATGTCGCCGGAGTTTCCCATGTTGATCGCGTGGTCGGGGAGGAACTGCTTTTCCCAGATCGCTTTGCCGGTGGCGGGGCCAAGCGACCATGACCAAGTGATCGAATCCCCAAAGAAAACCAACTGGCAGTTCTTAGCGGCGGCCACTTCGCGATTCACTCGCTGAAACTGGCTGTTCCAGTAGTCGTCAAGAACTTCGAGCGGCCGTGTGGTGCTGGGTGAAACAGGGATTGCATCCCAGAAGTTTTCCGCCGCCGCCTCTGCCGCGAAAACCGGTGCCAGTAGCACGGCCAGCGTGAGAATTGGTTTCATGGTTTGGTGATGGCTCCAGGGGTAAACGTCAGCGCGTCGACGAACTCGTTGGTCTTGAAGAGCTCCGACTCGCGCACGGGCTTCCCGCCAACGGTCAGGTTCTCGAACGTGAGGTTGCGGATGCGAGCGTCGGCCTGACCCCAGAGAAGTTGCGGCTCAATCAGCACGCTCGGCGCGGCGATCGAGATGTTCTGAAAGAGGATGCCCGAGAGATCTCCCGCAGCTCGCTTTTCACCGTCCCTCGAATAGGGCGCGGGCATCGTCATGCAGAGGAAAAATTGTTGCAGGGTCGGTCGCGGGTCTTCGACGTTGATGTTGCGGAAGATGACTCCGGCTCCGGCGGCTCCTTTGCCTTCGCCGCGCATGTTGAAGACGCGCCCGCCGCTCCAGTGATGCCACTTCGCGCGCGAGTAGATGACATCGCAATCCTCGACGACCAACTGCCGATCGCTGAGTTGCGGCGTGCTGCTCAAGACAAACGACGATCCGTTGGCGTCGTTCCAAAGCACGGTGCGTCGAATGCCGAGACCATTCACATACAGCGAGTCATCCTGAGTCCGAATGAAGCAGTCCTCGATGAGCGTGTTGCCGAAGGGATTGATCCCGTCGCCGTTCGTTCGCCAAGTGAAGATCTTGGTCCACTTCACCTCATTGGGATGCCCGGCCTTGTAAGGGTGAATCAGCATCAGCGAGTGAGTCGCCGAGTCCGCGATCGTGATGCATTCGACGCGTGTGTCGGTCGTGCCCATCAACTCGATCGGTCGGAAGCGCTTGTGTTCGTCTTCAGTGAGTCGCGGTTCCACATACTTCGGATGCTTCAGCCGAGCCCCCGACAACGTGCCGAGTCCGAAGATGCGGACGTGATGCGCGTCGCCCCATTTCTGATTGGAGAGTGTGCCATGCACGATCGCGTCTCCGGGGATGTAGTACTGGCAGTTCGCGCGCAGCGGGAAAGCCAGCCCGACATCGTGAACTCCCGGCAGAAAATAGAGCGTGCTCCATGCACCATCCGACGGCGGCATCTCACCGGGCTTCACGGCCAGCGCACCGGGATCGTCCGGCTTCGGCTTGCCGGCCAGCAACGGGTTGGCAAAGAGCGAGATCGTGTGAATCGGCGGCCCCTGGTAGCCCTTGCCGGTGTCCTGCGCATCCATCTGGCCATCAATATCCACGGCGACGAGACAAGGCTGATCGAGCCTAACACGCGCCTTGCCGTCGATGACCGAGCACGCGGACGCCTTCCGTTGAGGATGTACCGCCGCAGTCCGAATCGGCTGCCCGTTGACACGAGCGATTTCGAGTTCGACAGCACCGGCGGTCTCAAAATTCACGTAGGTGTGAGTCCAGCCAGCCAGCGTGTCGAAGTAACCGTCCGACTTCTTTTCGACGGTCTTGCAGACAGTCTCCCAAGCGAAGGCACTCTGCCACTCGCCGTCCGAACGCACCCGAACTATGTAGTGCTCCGAAGCCGCAAGCCCCGGCACGGGCGGATACACCACCAATTCGTCGCCGGCATTCGCTAGGGACGGCGAAGCCAATAGCAAGGCGGCGAAAAGTGTGAGGGTGGGTTTCATGGTGACCAGAAGATAGACCTCTTTGGTTGTTGCGACCCGGAAGCGATGCTCAAGCGATGGGATGAAAATGTGACGACCAACGGCATTGTTTTGACCGAAGACAGGCCGCTCTCACAGCGCCAATCTTGATGCAGTAAAGCCGCACAAGCCCTGGTGCAGACGGGGCTAGCTCGTCAGTGAACCCGGCTGCCGAGCAGCGCCGACCGTGGATTATTCTGGCTGATGGCTCTTCGGTGTTCCAGTCGCAAGTGCTCGTGCTGTCGCGATTAGCGATGTTGGCGAGTTGCCAAACGAACCCCAATGGTTCAATAGCCGTCCTGTCACCCCCGACTTGACGAGACAAAAATGGACGAATTGTGAACGACTTGATTGGATCCGAAGAATTGTGTGGGAGCTACGACGACAAGACGGTGGTTCAAAAATACGCGAGTGCCTGTTCTTGGCACCGGAAATGGACTCGTCGCAAGTCGTTTTTATAAATTCATTTGGAACAGTTCAAAAAGAATCTTATCCCTCTCGCAACGAGCGATCGAACCAGGAAAGTTGTCGAGGATTCAAAGCCCCTGACCCCGGTTAAAAAATGTTGGCTCTCGGCCATTCGTGTTGAAGACGAATTCGTGAGCCGCAAGACGCTCGCCGCGGGTCGAGGAAAAGAACCCGCGGCGAGCGCCTTGCGGCTCACATGGCACCGAAATCAACACGAATGGCCGAGAGCCAAAATGTTCTAGGCTCAACCGGCGATCCGGGGAGTTGGCTCGACAAGGGTTGCGATGAGCGATTCTAGCAATGCTTTTCCGCGTTTGCGTGCGTTGTGGACGAACTGAAAGAAGCCGACATAGAGCGGCAGCTTCTCTTGAGAAATGCC
>SXKJ01000096.1 GCA_005778115.1 Planctomyces sp.
GTTGCCGAAGACCATCGCCTGCACGTTGACCGCCGTGCCGCGCAGGCCAGTGATGCGTTCGATGCGGCGGTATTCCTGAGCCTTGTTCCCCATCCACGAGTTGAACACTGCGTTGATGGCCAGCATCAGTTGCTTCTTCGGCTCCTGCGGGAAGTCATCGCCAACGTGCTTCTTGTAGACCGCCTTGTAGCGTTTCACGAGTTCCTTGAGGTCGTCAACGGTCAACTCGGTGTCGAGCTTCACGTTCTTCTCGGCTTTGAGCTTCGAGATTTCGTGCTCGAACTCTTCGTGCTCAACGCCCATCGCGGTGGAGCCGAACATGTCGATGACGCGGCGGTAGCTGTCGTAGGCGAATCGCTCGTTGCCGGTCTTCTTCGTCAGTCCTTCGACGCTGGCGTCGGTCAAGCCGAGGTTCAGGATCGTGTTCATCATGCCGGGCATCGAGAGCGCCGCACCGGATCGGACGGAAACGAGCAACGGGTCTGCTGGATCGCCGAACTTCTTGCCAGCGATGGCTTCGGTTTTGGCGAGAGCCGCGTCGATTTCCGGGATAGCTGCTTCTGGGATTTTCTTCCCTTGCTCGTAGTAGGCGGCACAAACTTCCGTGGTGATCGTGAAACCGGGCGGAACCGGGATACCGATCAAGCACATCTCGGCGAGGTTCGCCCCTTTGCCGCCGAGCAGAGTTTTCATCTTGCCGTCACCATCCGCACTTTTGCCGCCGAAGAAATAAACGTGCTTGTCTGACATTAGATCTTTCCCTTGTTTCCTTAAAAACTGCCGCGCCGATCGCAAGAAACAGCATCAGCCCAAGTCAATCAACCACTCAGGAGTGGGGGCGAACGTTGCCCAACCGAGGCCAGCCGTGGCGCAGCAAGCGAGGGAAATTAGCGATCGTCAGCGGCCTTCTCAAGCAACCCTCTTCCGCTGCTTGACAGTGTAATGGGGCCGTCAAACAGTGCTGGGGCATCAGGAATATGGCCTTCGCACGGCATCTGGATTCATTGATTCGCCGGACGTCAGGCTCTCGCAGATCGGCAATTTCGGACTGACCGCTGAACTCCAGCCACACATTGCGACTTTTCAGAAATCAATTCCCCATTGGATCGACTTGGAAGGGTATCCTGGTGACGATTCCGACTACGGCCCAACTTCGATGTTTTGAGGCACGCCCATGGAAGCCAAACTCATTTCTACCGACGGCGAGCGGTCGATCCGCTTGAAAAAAGACGTGACGATCGTCGGACGTAAGCGCGGTGTGTGCGACATTTACATTGATCGCAGCAGCATCTCGAAGCTGCACTGCATCATCGTGAAGACCGACGGGCTGCTCTTCATTCGCGATTTGGGCAGCACGAACGGCACGAAGGTGAATGGCCAGCGGGTCACTCGCGGTGCGTTGCTTCCCGGCGATGAACTGGCCTTTGCGAATGCCAAGTACAAAGTCCACCTCGGTCCCGATGATCCCGACATGGTTGAGCACGATGCCGGCACGGAAGTCATGATCGCCATGCCTCGAGCCCAGCATCAAGAGGAGCGGCTCGACGACGATAGTGATGACGATGTCCGCCCAGACAAGCGGCTTTCGGATAGCAGCAGCGGCGATGTCATCCCCGCCTCCGGGAAACCTTCCCAAAGTGATGTCCGTTTGCTGACCGACTCCGAAGCCCATGACGGCGGCCAGGATCGATGACGTAGGAAACTCAGCCCCTCGCTCGACTCGCACCCACAAGCCCGAAACGTCGATGTCATTTTCCGAATGGGAACGCCGTCTCGCCGAGACCATGCAGAGCGATCGGCATCGACTGCGACGGATGCTACGTGAGTTGAGCGCGGCCAAGCAGGCACAGCGTCCATCCGACAAGTTGCTCGGAAAGTTGGATGAAGAGTTCCGCCGTTCGGCCGAGCGTCGTGAACGTCGGCTCGCCAGCGTGCCAAAGATCGAGTTCGACACCGAACTGCCGATCTTGTCCAAACGTGCCGAGATCGAAGCGACGATCCGAGATCATCAAGTCGTCATCGTGTGCGGCGAAACCGGATCGGGGAAGTCGACGCAGTTGCCGAAGCTCTGTCTGTCGCTAGGCCGCGGCGTCTTTGGGCTGATCGGCCACACGCAACCGCGTCGTGTGGCCGCGCGGACAATCGCCGCTCGTGTGGCGGAGGAATTGAAGACGACGCTCGGCAGCACGGTCGGTTTCAAAATCCGCTTCACCGACGCGACGCAGCCGAACACGCTCGTCAAGCTGATGACCGACGGCGTGCTGCTGGCAGAGACACGCAGCGATCGGTTCCTCGATCAGTACGACACGATCATCGTCGATGAGGCTCACGAGCGAAGTTTGAACATTGACTTTCTGCTGGGCTATTTGAAGCGCCTGCTGCCGAGACGGCTGGATCTGAAGCTCATCATTACCTCGGCGACGATCGACGCGGCGAGATTCGCGGAGCACTTTGGATCGAACTCCGGTCCGGCTCCGATCCTGGAAGTCTCCGGCCGCATGTACCCGGTCGAAACCCGCTGGAGATCGCTGACGGAAAACAGGCAAGTGAGCGGCAAGGCGCTAGCCGCCGGTTCCTCGCCAGCGACCGCCTTACCGGAGGCTAGCGCCATTCCGCTCAAAACTGCAACTCGGGAGCTAACGCCCACCGCTCGCCAAGACCTGGATGAGATCGACCCGCAGCAAGCGATCCTCGCAGCGGTCGATGAGCTCGTCGCCGAGGGCTTGTGGGACATCCTGATCTTTCAGCCGACCGAGTGGGATATCCACGAGACGGCGAAGTTGCTGAGAGCACGATTCCACATCAACGGCGGACACAAGGGAGCGAAAGCCGATGTCGAGATTCTGCCGCTTTATGCGAGATTGACGCTCTCCGAACAGCAGCGGGGCTTTGAGCCGCGACCTGGCCAGCGACGAATTGTCATCGCCACGAACGTCGCCGAGTCCTCGCTGACCGTCCCCGGAATTCGAGCGGTCATCGACACCGGCACGGCGCGCATCAGCCGGTACTCGGCACGGAGCAAGATGCAGCGGCTGCCCATCGAACCGATCTCGCAGGCGTCGGCCGATCAGCGCAAAGGACGCTGCGGGCGCATTGGGCCGGGAGTCTGCATCCGGCTGTTCGGCGAGGCGGACTACGAGACTCGCGAGCGATTCACTCCACCGGAAATTCTGCGCACGAATCTCGCATCGGTGATTCTGCAAACACAGTCGCTCAACCTGGGCGCGATCGAAGACTTTCCGTTTCTCGAACCGCCAAAGCCGACGGCGATTCGCGACGGATACAAGACGCTGTTTGAACTCGGAGCGGTCAACGAACGAAACGAACTGACCGAATTGGGTCGCAAGCTGGCGCGATTGCCGGTCGATCCTCGGATTGCGCGGCTGATCGTCGCGGGACATGACGAAGCCTGCCTGAACGACATCCTGATCATCGCCGCCGCGCTGGAGGCTCAAGATCCGCGCGAACGGCCGCTCGACAAGCAGCAGGCGGCGGATGAGAAGCACAAGCCGTTTCAACATCCCGACTCGGATTTCCTCAGCCTCTTGAAGCTGTGGGACTTCTTCCATCACTTGAAGGACACACTCTCGAAGAGTCAGGTGCGGAAGGCGTGCTTACAGAATTTTCTGAACTTCAACCGCCTGCGCGAGTGGGCCGACGTGCATCGGCAGTTGGTCGAGATCGCGACGGAGTGCGGGTTGAAAGCAGGACAGCGAACGTGGCGTGAAGACGACAGCGCTCGGCGCGGGTCTCCTGACCCCGCCGCTGGTGCGGCCGCAGGTCTCCCGGAGCAGCCACGCCGCACGGATCAACCGCGAAAGGAGACCTTCGGTCCAGAGAAGCGGCGGGGTCAGGAGCCCCGCGCCGAGCGCGAGATTTCAAATCTCAAATCTCAAATCTCAGATTTCAAAGTGTCTGCGGACGGCATCCATCGCGCGTTGTTGACTGGGTTCCTTGCGAGCATCGCGAACCGCGATGGTGAATCGACCGAGTACACGGCGGCGGGCGGGATGAAGGGAGTCGTCTGGCCGGGGTCGGGGACGTTTGGCTCGAAGCCGAAATGGATCGTCGCGGCAGAGTTGATCGAAACCAGCAAGCGCTATCTGCGAACGGTGGCGCGTATCGATCCGGCGTGGATCGAATCGCTGGCCGAGCATCTCGTCACGAGAACTCACAGCGAGCCGCATTGGGAGCGTGCGGCTGGATCGGCGATGGCGTTCGAGCGGGTGTCGTTATTCGGCCTGACGATCGTGCCACGCCGCAAAGTGCGGCTGGGACGGATCGACCCCGTCGCCGCGCGACGGTTGCTGATTCAGCACGGACTGGTCGAACGGGACTTCGACTGCACCGCTCCGTTCTTTGTTCACAACTCGAAACTGATCGACGAACTCGAAGCGTTGCGTGTGAGGTCGCGGCGCGCGGATTTTTTGAAGGGAGAGGAAGCGCTGCTGGAGTTTTATGAGCAACGCATTCCCCCGGACGTCGTCGATGGGCCGAGCCTGTTGAAGTGGTGTCGGACAAGTTCGTTGGCTGGGACAAAGTCTGATGAATGTTCTTCAGGCCCGAAGGGACGAGACTCGAAAGCCCAGGGCAAGCGACCAACGGGAGCGACGCCCTGGGTGGGAAACCACGACCGAGATGTTAGCCCTGAAGGGGCGACACCACCGAGTTTCGCCCTTTCAGGGCTGACCTCCTCTCCTCTCGAAAACCCAGGGCGACGCGGATCGGCACAGGCCGATCCGCTCTGCCCTGGGCTACCGAGTCCAGGCCCTTCAGGCCAAAGCACAAAGGCCCAACAATCGCCGCTCAACGAACGCTCGCTGTTCCTGACGCGAGAAGACTTACTCAATCCGGAACGTGCCGCCGCGTCGGCAGAGGACTTCCCGGAGACGTTGAAGCTCAAGCACATTCAAGTCCCGCTGGCCTACAAGCTCGAACCGGGTGAGGCGGATGACGGGATCACGATCACCGTGCCGCAGGAGGGACTCAATCAGCTCGATCCGGCGCGACTCGGCTGGCTCGTGCCGGGGTTGCTCGAAGAGAAAGTTATCGCGTTGATCAAGTCGCTACCGAAGGAGCGGCGGCGGTTGTTCGTCCCCGTGCCGGAGACGGCGAAGGCGGTGCTCAAGCAGATCAAGTTTGGCGAGGGAGACGTCAACGCGGCGGTCGCGGCCGTGCTCACCAAGCTGAGCGGCCAGCGGATTGATCCCAGCGAGATTCGCGAGGATGACTTGCCGCCGCATCTGCGGATCAGCGTTAAGCTGACGGGTGCGGACGGCAAGACGTTGGGAGTCAGCCGCGATCTCACTCAACTCCGAACGCAACTGGGAGCGAAAGCGTCGGCAAGTTTTTCGGCGATCGACCACTCGCAGTGGAACCGTGACGGGCTGACCGATTGGGATTTCGACGTGCTACCACCGAGCGTCGATCTCGAACATGGTGGCCTGAAGTTGAAGGGATATCCGTCGCTGGTCGATCGTGGCGAGAACGTCTCGCTGCGCTTGGCCGACTCTGCGGAACGCGCGGCGTTCGATACGAGACTTGGCCTGCGGCGGCTGTTTGTCATCGCGGCCTCAAAAGAGTTGAAGCGTCAGGTTCAGCACCTGCCTGAGCTGGGCCGATGGCAAATGCTGATCGCCACTCTACCAGACAAAGGTAAGTTGTCGCAGCAACTGATCGAACTCATTGCCGAGCGGGCGCTCTTCGGCGATTTGTCTCATCTGCCGGGAGCCGCGCCCTCCCAATCACCACGAACGAAGACGCAATTCCAAGAGCGGGTCCGCGCGGCGAAGGTGCAGATTCCGGCGGCGGTGCAAGAGGTTCTCGAACTCATCGGCCTGTTGCTGGCCGCGTACACGGAAGCTCGACAGTCGATCGCCGGTTGCCGGCTGCCGTTCGCTCAAACGGCCGTCGCCGATTGTCGAGAACAGCTCGCCCGTCTGACGGAGGCGGGATTCCTCACGACAACCGTGTGGGATTGGCTGCAACAATTCCCGCGCTACTTCCGAGGCATCGCGATCCGGCTCAAAAAACTCGCTGCCGCGGGACAGGCTCGCGATCAACGCGCGATGACTGACATCGAACCTCGCTGGAGAAAACTGATCGCGCGGCTCGATGCCGCGAAGCAAGCGGGACGTCACGAACTGGATCTCGCGACGTGTCATTGGATGCTCGAAGAGTTGCGTGTCTCGCTATTCGCTCAAGAGTTACGAACCGCGATTACCATTTCGCCGCAGCGCTGGGACAAACAGTGGGACTTGCTTGGTTAAGTTTTGCCATTGATCGATCCGTGGATACAGGTCGGTCTCAAGCGATTCGCGATTACCGTTTGCTGATTCACCTCATCAACAACCAAACGCCAATCCCCGACAATCGATTCCTGACTTCACACCCAGACCGACCGTCACGACCGGACATCTCGCATACCGATCGGGCTGTCGTGGCAAGGTGTGCTGGTTGACGAGGTCGGTCGACCGACCTAGGGTACCCATCAGCCGATACCAATTAGAGGCCGTTGGCGGTCTCTGCCTGCCTGAGTCGGCTCCCACCCAAACGCCGGAGGCCCACCGAATGCCGGCAAGATGTTTTTGGTCGCTGACCCTCTCCCGACCGATTGTCGCGTTCGCCGCGATGCTGTTCGCCTTGTCGATCTCGGCGGACGCGCATGCTCAAGAGCCGCTCCATCAGCGGATCGATCAGTTGGTCAACGCCGCTCCGCTGGGGCCGATCGCGCCGATTTGTTCCGATGCCGAGTTTCTGCGCCGAGTCAGCCTCGACCTCAACGGGATGACGCCGACGGGCTCTGAGGCGAAGGCGTTTCTCGACGATCCGGCTCTCGACAAGCGGCAGAAGCTCATCGAAAAACTGCTCGCCAGCCCGCGATTCGCACGGCACTTGTCGAACACTTTCGACGTGATGCTGATGGAACGCCGAGCCGACGCAAACGTTCTGCCTCCCGAATGGCAGAAGTATTTGTACGAGTCGTTTCTGGCCAACAAGCCCTACGACCAACTGGTCCGCGAGATCATCGCGGCGGATGGCGTCGATCCGGCGACTCGACCGGCCGCGAAGTTTTTTCTCGACCGTACCGCCGAGCCCAACTTGGTGACTCGCGACATCGGCCGGATGTTCTTCGGCCGCGACCTGCAATGTGCTCAGTGCCACGACAGCCCGCTCGTCAACGACTTCCTGCAAGCCGACTATTACGGAATCCAGGCGTTCGTCGTTCGCACGGTGATGTTCAATGATGCCGAGGCGAAGAAGCAGCTCCTGGGTGAGAAGGCGGACGGAGACGTTGCCTTCACGTCGGTCTTCACGAAGGAGTCGGGCGTCAGTGCTCCGCGAGTGCCGGCCGGGACATTCGTCGAAGACCCGCTGCTGCCGATCGGTGAGGAATACAACGTCAAGCCGACCGACAAGACTCGGCCCGTCCCGAAGTACAGCCGCCGAGCGAAACTTGCCGAAGCGATCACGACCACCAACAACGCGCAGTTCAATCGGAACATCGCGAACCGACTGTGGGCCATGATGCTCGGCCGAGGCATCGTGCATCCGCTCGACCTCAATCATTCGGACAACCCGCCCACGCATCCGGAACTGCTCGACCTGTTGACCGCCGAGGTCATCGCTGCGAAGTACGACCTGAAGACCATCCTCCGCCAAATCGCGCTGACACAAACCTATCAGCGAGCCGGCGAACTGCCGGCCGATTGGAACGCCGCCTCTCAACAAGCTGCAGCGCTACTGGCGACGCTCGACGCGAAGCAGAAAGAAATCTCCGCCGCGATTGACCAATCGAAGGAAGCCGCAAAGCCCACCGAATCGGAATTCGACGCGGTCAAGAAAGCGGTCGCTCCCGTGCGCGACGAGCTGACCAAGATCACCGCCGCCGCCGTCGAAGCTCGTAAACAGTTCGATGCCGCGACCGACGTCGTCGCGAAAACCGACGCTCAGATCGTACCGAAATCGGAAGCGGTCAAGCCTCTGGCCGAGATCGCCGCGAAAGCCAACGAGGCTCTCGCGAAGATCCCGAACGACGCGGACCTCAAGAAGGCGACCGACTTCTTCACTGCACGCACAACGGCGCTCAACAACGAGATCGCCGCGCTCACGAAGGCTCGCGAGACGCAGGTCGCTGCCGTGCAGCCGAAGCAAGACGCCTTCACCGTTGCTGCGACGGCGATCAATCCCGTTCGTGAAAAATGGACCGCCGAAAAAGCGAAACTCGACGCCGTTCGCGAGAAAGCCGAAGCCGCCGCCGTTGGCATCCGAGCCATCAACGCCAACCGCAACGTCATCGCTCGCCGCATCACCGGCCTGAAAACGCTCGCTGGCTATAACGAACAAGTCGCGAAGGCTACTGCTTCGCAAGCATTATTCGTCGCGAAGCAAACCGAACTCGCGACCGCTCAGCAGATGCTGACTCAAGCCGCCGATGAGGCTGCGAAGACCGCCGCTCAGAAAGTCGTGACCGACGTGACCGCGTTGCTGACGACCACTCAACAGCAAGCGAAGTCCGACGCCGACCAACTCGCCGTGACTCGCGAGCAGATCACGCAATTCTGCACCGAGCACTTCTACGTCACCAGCCTGAAGCCGCTGACGCCGGAGCAACTCACCGCCAGCACGCTTTGCGCGACGACCTACATCGACATCCAAACGAAGAACGCGATTGCCGAGATTGATAAAGCCGCGCAAACCGCCGCCGCCGCGAACCCGCCGATGCAAATCCCCGTTCCGCTCGGCGGCCGCGAACGGCAAATCGAAGAGAACGTCTTCGAGAAACTGATCCGCGCCAACGCCGGCCCGTTCATCTCAATGTTTGGCGGCGGAGCCGGACAACCTCAGGACGTCTTCTACGCCACCGCCGACCAAGCCCTCTTCTACGGCAACGGCGGCACGATCCATAGCTGGGCTGGAGTGCTTGCGGCTCCGCTCAACGCTCAACAAGACCCAAAGCTTCTCGCCGAAGAAATGTACCTGCACGTCCTCAATCGCCGCCCCACCGACGACGAGATCGCGCTGGTCACGAACTACCTACAAGCTCGCGCCGCCGCCCGCGTCCCCGCCATCCAAGAGATGGTTTGGGGATTGCTCTCGTCAGCGGAGTTTCGGTTTAATCACTAACTGCCGCTCGCACAGCGAGCGACATTTCGTCACACGGACCGTGACGCCTACCTATGGAGACCTGTGCCATGAAATGCTCGTATGCCTGCCAATCGCCGGAGCACGTGATCGGTCGCCGTCAGTTCTTGGGTGGCGTCGCCGCCGGAGTTGGCACGGTCGTGGGTGGAGGGATCGGGACGCTCACGCGGCCGGCCATGGCAGAGCAGCTCGCAAAGCAACAGAAGCGCGTGATTGTCTTCAATATGCACGGAGGACTTAGTCAATTGGAGAGCTGGGATCCAAAACCGGGGACCGACACCGGCGGACCTTTCCGAGCGATCGCGACTTCTCAAACCGGAGTCCATATCAGCGAACTGCTGCCGCACACCGCCAAGCAGATGCACCGGCTTGCGATAATCCGCAGCATCAACACGAATGAAGGAGACCACGGCAAGGGGATGCACATGATGCTGACCGGCCGCAAGGAAACTCCGGGCATGGCCTTTCCGCAGATCGGGGCGGTCGCAGCGAAGTGCTTGTCGCCGGATGGAATCGGCTTACCCGGTCACATCGTCATTACTCCTGGTGGCGGCGGTGGACGTGGCAATGACTCAGCTTATCTCGGCCCGAAGTATTCCAGCATTTCACTTGGCAACGGAAATCCGCCCGCGAACTCGGCTCGGCCGGAAGCAATCGCCGAAGCGGTCGATGTGTCGCGGAACGACTTCCGCAAAGCGGCCAATGAACGGTTCAACCTCAAGCGTCGTACCGCGATGACCGACGCCTTCGTTCAGAGCTACGACCAAGCTCAACAGATGATGGTTCAACGCGAGGCGTTCGATGTGACCAAGGAAACCGACGCCGATCAAGCTCGCTACGGCAAGCATGATTTCGGCCGTCACTGCCTTCTCGCTCGACGGTTGCTCGAACGAGGTGTGACCTTCGTGCAAGTCACGCACTCGAACTACGACACGCACAACGAGAATTTCAACTTCCATCTGGAGCAACTCGGCGAGTGGGACCAGCCGTTTGCGACACTAGTCGGCGACCTGGCCGATCGTGGGATGCTGGAATCGACGCTGGTCGTCGTGCTCTGCGAGTTCGGTCGGACTCCGAACATCAACCATTTGTTTGGCCGTGACCACTGGGGAAATGCGTGGTCCGTTTGCGTTGGCGGAGCGAAGATCATCCCCGGCGCAGTGATCGGCAAAACGAATGAGAACGGCACAAAGGTCATCGACCGCGAAGTGACCGCCGGGCATCTATTCCACACTTATTTGCGAGCTTTGGGCGTGGATTCGTCGGGTACATTCGACATCGGCGGCCGGCCGATGCCCATCGCCGATCCCGCGTATTCGGGGATCAACGAGTTGATCGCCTGACGCCCGGTCGGGTAGGTTTGTTTCTTCGCCGCAACAGCCGTGAATTCGCCGTGAGCCGCCGCTAGATTGTGCCGCTCGTGAAGGGGTGTTCGTCCTCGTGCGTGCGGAGCTACTGCGATGCCGGTCAAGGTGCGTTGTCAAAGCTGCGAAAAGGTATTTGCCGCTCCCGATGCGGCCCGAGGCAAGCAGGTGAAGTGTCCCGGCTGTGAAGAAAAAGTCAAAGTGCCGGCGGGTGATGGCGCGAAGGCGGGCTCATCGGCCAAGCCCGCAGGCAAAAAGCCAGCGCCTGCCAAAGCCAAAAAGAAGGATGAGCACCACGACGACCACGAGCACGCGCTGAAGAATCTCGACCTGGACGGTGCCGAAGATGAAAACACGCGCGTCTGTCCGAAATGCGGCCAGGAAATCTATGAAGAGGAAGTCA
>SXKJ01000097.1 GCA_005778115.1 Planctomyces sp.
CCAGGACTTCGCGTTGAAGAAAGAGTGGCCGTGGGTCAAAGCCATCGGCTATGCGGTGCGTCTCACGATCCATGCCGATGGCCGCGAGACACACGACGTGCGGTACTACATCCTCAGCCGCTACCTGAGCGGCCCACGCTTTGGCGAAGCGGTTCGCAGCCACTGGGGCATCGAGTCCATGCACTGGGTGCTCGACGTGAACTTCCGCGAAGACGAGAGCCGCACACGAGAGCGAACCCTCGGCAATAATCTGAGCTGGCTACGACACTTCGCCATCACGCGACTCAAACACCATCCGCTCAAAGAAAGTTTGCGAGGCAAGATGCAAATGGCCGGCTGGAATGACGACTTCCTCGCGGAAGTCCTCACCGGTCAACAACTTTGATACGCGTTGGTCGTGGGACTCCTACTGCACGCTGTTTGACTCTTGATGGAATGCCAGCTATAGATCATCCCGCAAGTTGGAATATGTCATTCCACAGTTTCATTCAGAGGAGTTACTCGTGGCAAAAAGAGCAAGCGGTGGAGTCAATAAGGCAGCGATCATTCGCGAAGCGCTCGGCAAGGGGATCGAATCCCCGGCGGCGATTTCCGCTTACGCGAAGCAAAGCAAGGGACTGACTCTCGATCCAAAGTACGTCAGCGTGATCAAGTCGAATCTGCGGGCAAAGGCGGGCAAAACCCGTGGCGGACGTGGCGGCATAGGCCGAGATTCTCAGAAGGACGCGATGCTCTTCGCTCTGAAGAACGGCACGATCGACAAAGCCAAGAAGGCGTTGGAAGGGGTGCGCAACGATCCCACCATGTCGTTCGCAATTAGCATGGGTGGCGTCGACCAGGCCATTGCCGCCTTGGATGACCTAGCATCGCATGTAGGCTAAAAAGCTAAGCTGATGCATTACAAACCTCCGCTGCCAGCACTTACCAATGATGTTGGCCGCGGAGAGCGTCACCATGCGGACTTCACGATCTCGAATCCGACCAAGAAAATTCCGGCATCCACCAACGCGTGGCTGAGCCACGAGCCAAAGAGGGAGCGACTCCGGTGATAGAGCCACGCCCAAGCGACTCCGCCGACCGCCACGCCCAGCGAGAAGAACAGGCTTAGAAACGACCCCCAGCCGAAATAGACCGACAGCACGATCACATGGTGAGCCATGAAGCCGAGGGCGGAAATCGCGATCGCCGGACCAAGCGTCGTCACGCGTCGAAGTTGTGCGAAGACGAACCAACGCCAGTAATACTCCTCCAACAGTGAGTGCAGCACGGCATAGAACGCCGACAGCGCGGCGAACTTCGCGGTCGAGTCGATCCCCACGCCTTTGACTTTCTCAATGACCGACGGGGCGGCGGCATCAAACGCGCCGCTTGGTTTCAACCAGAGGTGATACGCCGCGAACATCACGGCCACGATGGCGAGCCCCAGCAATCCGCCGATAAGCAGACCTTCTTGCTTGGGGCGTGGCCAACTCAATCGCTGTTTTTGCACGCAGACGAACCAGAACAGCGGGAAGCCAATCTGAATCACCATGCCGATCGACTTGGCGGTGAGTTGTAATCCTGCAGCAGACTCCGACAGCAGGATGAAATAGACCCACGTCAGGAACGACGGAAAAGCCAGACCAAAGACGATGGCCGCGTGGTCTTGACGCGTCGATGATGGTTCAGTCATGGAATGTTTTTCGACGTCCGCACCACGACCGTGAGGGA
The DNA here is from genome assembly GCA_005778115.1 of Planctomyces sp. Classification (GTDB taxonomy): domain Bacteria; phylum Planctomycetota; class Planctomycetia; order Planctomycetales; family Planctomycetaceae; genus SXKJ01. The sequence goes on from SXKJ01000097.1 coordinate 1,711, forward strand.
GTGGCCCGAATGTGACTGCGAACCGCTCCCTCACGGTCGCGGTACGATTTAGGACGCAAGTTTGCCACTGAGTTTGAGAAAGAGTTGCTCCAGCAGCAAACGCTCCGACGTGCGTAAGCCACCTTTGAGGTTGAGGTCTGTTTCGAGCAGCCAATGGGAAATGCGTTCGGCGTTCGGACGTCCGATGCGTCGCAGATAACTTTCAGCGGAGCCGGCATCGCGGGGGAAGATGCCCGCCTTACTGAGCGCGGCCGGCAGCGGCAGTCCTTGCCTTGAAAGTTCGGTGGCGAGCGCGAACTTGCGGAAGACATACGCGATGCCGCCAAGCAGCTTGAGTGCTGGCTCGCCCGATGTCAGCAGCTTGTCCAAGTTCGACATCGCGAAGCCGAGTTGTCCGTCGCGCAGTGCGTTGAGCATCACCCAAGTGGTCTCGGCCTTCCAGCCGCCGACGACTTTGCGGACATCTTCGCTGTCAATCTGCGGACGCTCGGCGGCATAGGCCGCGACCTTCTCGATCTCTTGATCCAGCAGGCCGAGATGCGTGCCGGCCAACTCCGGCAGGAGCAGCGCGGCGTCGCGAGTGATCTGCTTGCCGAAACGTTCTTTGACCGTCGCTTGAATCCAGCGAGTCAGTTCGGCTCCTTGGAGTTCGGTGCATTCAATCAGCAGGCCGACTTTATCGACCGCTTTGAACAACTTCGTGGTCTTGGGGAACGAGCCGACATCCAGCAACAGCAGCGATTTCTTGGAGGGCTTTTCGAGATATTTCTCTAACGCCGCGCGGTTGTCCGAAACGAAGTCCGTGGCGTCCTCAACCAGCACGAGCCGGCGGTCGCCGAACATCGACACGGTGAGCAGTTCATCGCGGACGGTCTTCCAATCGGTTTCCTCCCCTTTGAACTCCGTGGCGGCGGAATCCTCCGACCCGTCACCGCAGACCAGCGGAATCAACGCGGCCAGTGCGTCGAGCTTCAGCGATCGCTCATCCCCCGACAGCACGACGATTGCACCGGGCGAGCTGCTTTGCGGAGCTTTCAAAAAGGCGGTCGCGTGCATGGCAGGTGTGGGGCAAGGGATGAGGGGCGAGGGATTAGCAACACAACCGTTCTTGACCGATTTCCCCCAGGTGGCCTACGGTCGGGAGTGTGAGGAGTTGGATTTCAAATCACAAATCCAGCTCTTCAGTCTCGCCCCTCGCCCCTCGCCCCTCGCCCCAATGCTTTCACTCCTTCCCACGCTGGAACCGCAATACGTCTGCCCTGGTGAGTCGCATGCGATCTCGCGCGCGGTGCATCTGTCGCGGCTGGCGGCATTTTATCCGAAGTGCCGCGAATGCACGCATCGGCAAGAGACGGGACAGCTTCCTCAACCGCAGTTCGCGGAAGAGAAATCTGCTCGGCCGCATATGTCCGAGCGTTCGTTGTTCACGCTTGAGGGCGTGCGCGGCGTGTATCTCAATGAACTGACGCGACATAAGGCAGGCGAACTGGCGGCCGCGTTCGCGAGTCTGTTGTGGGAGTTGCTGCCGTTGACGGGACGCAACGACTTGCGGGACGCAAGTTCGAAGCGTCCGATTCGACGCAGCGGGCCGGTGGTGCTGGTTGGCTTTGATGAACGGCCGTCGTCACCCGACATCGTCACTGGCGTTGCCGCGGCGTTGCGGCGAATGAGCTGCCAGGTGGTCGACATCAGTCAAACCTCGGTCCCTTGTTTTCGATTCGCGGTCGCGCATCTGCAGGCTGCGGGAGGGGTGATGATCTCCGGTCACGGTTGTGAGCCGTCGTGGACCGGGCTCGATTTTGTCGGCAAGCAGGGGCGGCCAATTTCGGCGGCCGGGCGTCGCTCCACGAGTAGCGAAGCGGGACACGTTTTCATCGAGCCAAGATCGAACGGGAACGTTGAAATCGTGCCTCACGGCGACGGCCGCGCAACGCACACAATCAGCTTAGAAGACATCCACGATCGTTGCGGGCAAGGAGCCGCTCGGCCGTTGCGGCAAGGGGGAACGCAGCGAGTTTTTCCCGCATCCGTCCCCTATTTGGCGGGATTGTGGCAGCACTTCCACGCGCTGCGTCCATTGCGAGTCGCGATCGCCTGCCCCGTGCGATTTGTGCGCGAGACGCTCGATTCTCTGTTCGCGAAATTGCCGGTGACTCTGGATTGGGTCGAGATTCCGAAGCGGCTTCGCGACTTGGCGAATGCGGATGATTCGGACGTGGGACGAGTCCGAGACGCGGTCCTTGCGCGGTCGGCCGATTTCGGTTTTCTGATTGACGACGATGGAGCCAACGTCGCCGTGCTGGATGAAGTTGGGGACTTGCTTGCGCCGGACGATCTGCTGGGTTTGCTGGCGGAAGTTTTGGGGGCCGAGCAACCGGGGGGAGCGCTCGTCATCGACAACGCGGCTCGCGAACGGTTGCAACCGCGCATTGCCGCACGGAATCGACGCTGCTGGCTGGGAGGTTGGACGCAATCGGACTTGTGGCAGGCGATGCGCTCCGATGCAGCGACTTGCGGCGGCGGCGCGACCGGTCGCGTCTGGATGCGAGAAAGTGTGCCGACGACCGATGCAATTCTCACGCTAGGTCAACTGCTGCGATGTCTCAGCCGTGACGATTCGCCACTATCGGACTGCTGGCAGAAGTAATCGCTCCCGCTTGAAGATGACGTCACTCTGCCCGATAATCCCCCCCGAAGCTGTTGGCTGATTTTCCGACTCACGAGGTCGCGGGTGTGATGCCGAACGAATTTCTTCCCAATGGAGTAGTGTCTTCGGACGAGTCCGAGTACTCGTTGGCCAACGAGTACTCGTCGAGGTGGAGCGCCGGAGAAGGCGCCCCCGATTTGGCGGATTTCTTGCGGAAACACCCCGACATTACTCCTTCCCAAAGGGCGCGGCTACTTTTGATCGACCAAGCCCGTCGCTGGTCGAGCGGGCTGAATCGTACCTTGGAGGAATACCTCCGCATCTGCCCAGAGATCGCCGTTGACCGGCCGTTGATGGTCAAGCTGCTCTCCCGCGAATACTGCTTGCAAGAAAACACGCAGACGGTGTGTGAGTTCGTCTCGCGGTTCCCGCTACTTCGGAACGATCTACTGAGAAAGTTGTACGGCGACTACGACGGCCCGGGCACTTCGGGCAATCAGTACGACCAAAACCTCGACGACTATCTGCCCGATGGCACGTATGCCTCAGAGAAATCCGAGGCGTTGGAGACCGCCGTAGAAGCGAGCGTGGCTGACCGGCACATGCCCGACAGCGTGTCGGCCGCGGAAGCCACTCTGTCCCGAATCGGAGTGCGCCTGCCCGCGGCTCCCGTCGGGAAGAAGCCGATCAGCGAACAGTGCCAATTGCATGAGTGCTTTCCCTTCAACACATTGCCGATCGAAATGGTCGATCGGCTTGAATCCCACATGCAGGAGAGGACTTACTCCGCCACGGAATATCTCACGAAACAAGGGGAACCGGGCAACTGTCTGTTTCTGATCCGCAAAGGGACGGTGGGGATCATCGTAACCGACGAGCACGGTGTCGCTCACGAGATTGACCGCAGCGGCCCCGGTGACATCCTCGGCGAGATGGCTTTGTTGACCGATGAGCCGCGCAGTGCCAGCCTGATCGCTCACGATCATGTCACCGCGAAGTTATTGTCGGCCGAAGCCTTTGATCAGGCCGCTCTCACTCATTCCGAAATCAGCCAGGTGCTGACGAAGCTGCTGGCTCAGCGTTTGGGAGGACGGCACCGCGACGTGCTAGTCGGCAAGACGCTGGATCAATACCGCATCGTGCGCCGCGTGGGACGAGGCGGCATGGCGGTCGTCTATGAAGGGACACATCAACAAACCGCGCAACGTGTCGCTCTGAAGATGCTCAGTCATCGACTGGTCTACGACAAGGCCTCGCTGGCCTGGTTCCAACGCGAAGCGGATATCATCGAATCGTTCGAGAGTCCCAACATCGTCCACATGTTCGGCCGCTTTCAAGCCTTTCATTCGTTCTTCATCGTTATGGAGTTCTGCGACGGCATCACGCTGGAGCGACTGGTGCGGTTAAATGGACCGCTCGGCCAGGACGATTTTCGCAAGGCGTTCGGGCAGGTGGCTTCGGCGGTGTTGTATGCGCACCAACGCAAGGTGGTGCATCGCGACATCAAGCCGGTCAATGTGATGCTCAACTTCGATGGCATGTTGAAGCTGATGGACTTCGGACTCGCTAAACCGCTGCGCGACCGACATGGGGCGGCCGAACTGGATACCGACATGCATATCGTCGGCACCCCGCGGTACATGGCCCCCGAACAGCTCAAAGGCCGCGAGGTCACCGAGGTCGCCGATTACTTTGCCCTGGGTTGCATGGCCTACAAGATGCTGACGGGAGATTCGCTGTTCGTCGAACACGACGTCACCAAAATGCGCATTCTGCACGATCGCTGGCGCGTCCCCGATTTCGCGACACAACGCCCGGATTTCGCTCCTGATATTTGCGAACTGCTCACTGGCTGCCTGCAACGCCGCCGGTCCAAGCGCGTCTGCAACCTCGCCAAGTACGCGGCATGGGCCGCCCCCTTGGAAGTCACGCGCATGTTGTGACCTGAACGGGATCGGGAGTTTTTTTCATGCCGCAAACCACGAGTGCCACACCGGAAGTCTCTCGCCTACGGCATGAAAAAGAATCCCGATCCCTTCGCCATCAGCTCCGCAAAACTACGGAAGGAGATGAGACATGTTTGGCAAACCTAGCCGTTTTTTCGAGGTCACAGGCATCGTCCTGCTGACGCTCATCGGTAGCGCGTCTGCCTGGGCCGGTTCTTCCAACAGCCTGCTGGACATTTCCGCCGATGGAAAGTTGTTGGCGTGTTCCAACCGAGACAGCGGCACGGTGACGATCGTCGACCCGCAAACATTCTCGAAGCTGCGCGAAATCCCGGTGGGGCACAAGCCAGAAGGGGTGACATTTCTGGGGAAGACCCACCAACTCGCCGTTGCGATCTATGCCGATGACCAAATCGTTTTCGTCGACGCGGATAAAGGGGAAGTGCTCGGCCGCTGCGACGTATTCGACGAACCCTACGGCATCGTCTCGACACGCGACGGCTCGCGCGTGTGGGTGACGCTGGAATATCCCGGTCAGCTTGTCGAGATCGACGCAGCTTCGCGAAAGATCGTGCGGACGCTCGACGCCGGTTCGTTTCCACGCGGACTCGCGCTCTCGGCGGACGAGCGAACCGCGGTCGTGACCGAGTACTACACCGCGACGGTACGCTTCCTCGAACTTGCTTCCGGCAAGGAGTTCGCCGCCGTCCCGGCCTCATCGACCGACAATCTTGCACGGCAGGCCGTCGTGCATCCGACTCGGCCCAAGGTGTATGTGCCGCATCAACGCTCGAAGACGTCGGCAGCTCATGGGGAAGGCTCGATATTTCCCTACGTCAGCGTGGTCGACTGGCCCACTTCCACGAGTCCACCGGCGGAGAGTCTCAAACGCAAACGCATTCCGATGGACTCGTTCATTGGAAACCTGGTGACGGCGAGTCCCTGGGAGATCGCAATTCATCCCAACGGCATTCAATCGGTCGTGGTCTTCGGCGCAACTGACGATTTGTTTGTGATGAATGTGCTCGACGACAACTACCGCGAGCTGACTCCGATTCAGCACATGAATGTCGGCCACAACCCGCGTGCCGTGAAGTATTCGAACGATGGCAAATGGTTCTGGCTCTACAACGCGCTCGATTTTGAAGTCGTGGCCTACGACGCGAAGACACTCAGCCGCGCCGGCCTCGTGCGTGTCACCGAGAACCCATTGAGCGACGAAATCCTGCGGGGCAAACGGTTGTTCTATTCCGCTCTGATGCCGATGGCCTCGCGCCGCTGGATCGCGTGCTCAAGCTGTCATCCCGACAGCGACCCGGACGGCCGCACGTGGCAGAACCCCGAAGGACTGCGCAACACACCGCCGCTCGTTGGATTGGCGTGGACGCACCCGCAACACTGGTCCGCCGACCGCGACGAGACGCAAGACTTCGAGCATACGATTCGCGGCCTGTTGATGCAGGGCAAAGGGTTGATCTCCGGCCCCGTCGCCGAATCACTCGGCCCACCAAACAAGGGACGCTCGCGCGATCTCGACGCACTCGCCGCGTACACGAACTCGCACTCCGTGCCGCTGAGTCCGCACGCGAAGAACGGACTCAGCGACGCGGCGAAACGCGGCCGGGAAGTCTACTTCTCGAAAGAGACGGCTTGTGCGACGTGCCACTCCGGCCCGTACTTCACCGACTCAAATCCGGCGACGAAACCGACTCTACATGACATCGGCACCGGCCGTTCGGACCCCTCCGAAAAGATGCCACTGAAGTACGACACGCCGACGTTGCTGGGCGTTTATCGTTCCGCGCCGTACCTGCATGACGGCTCGGCCAAGACTCTGCAAGACCTTTTGACAACCAGCAATTCCGGCGACAAACACGGAAAGACGAGCCACCTTAACTCTTCCCAAATCGACGACCTGATCAACTTCCTGAAAGCGCTCCCTTACGAAGACCCGCAGCAAGCCGCCGAAGGGGCCGGCTTGAAGAAAGTTGCTCGCTGAATCTCACCCATCAGGTGCATGCGGATTTCGCGGATCAGCACAGCCTTGCTCCAATCCGCGTCATCCATGTTCTGCATCAAATCACTTTTCATTCCTCAAGGATCACCATGCCTCGTTTCTGTCTTGCCATGCTGTTGACCGGTTTGTTGACCTCATTGGGATGTGAAGCCAGTTCGCCTCCGACGCCGAGTCCTCCGTCTACCGGCACCGTTCCGGCAGGACCGACGCCCGCCGAAATTGCGACGGCCACCAAAACAGCGACGGCCGTCTCGCTCGAAATCAAGAATTGGGACGAAACGCTCGCACTCGTCGCGCAGCACAAAGGCAAAGTTGTGGTACTCGATTTGTGGTCCACCTCCTGCGAGCCATGCATGGTCGAGTTCCCGCATCTGGTCGAACTGCATAAGCAGTATGGCGACAAGCTCGTCTGCACGTCGGCAAGCTGCGACTACGCCGGCATCAAGAGCAAGCCGCCAGAAAGCTACCGCGATCGAGTCCTCGAATTCCTGACAAAGCAGGAGGCAACTTTCACCAATGTGCTGCTGAACGTCGAATCGGACGTGCTATTCGAGAAAATCGAACTCGCTTCGATCCCCGCCGTGTATGTCTTCGGCACGGACGGCAGAGTCGCGAAACGCTTCGACAACGACAACGCGAAGCCCGGTGAAGACTTTACCTACGTCAAGGACATCGTGCCGTTTATCGAAGGTCTGCTCGCAAAATAGGGGGCTAAGGGCTAGAGGTTAGAGAAGCAACAATCGACTCGTATCCCCAGCTCGCCCTAGCCCCCAACCCCTAACCCCTCTTTGATTTCATGCTCGACGTTTTGTGCTTCGGCATCATCGTGTCCGATCATCTTTGCTCGCCCATCTCGCACCTGCCGCGAGCGGGAGAGTTGATCTTATCGCCACGGTTTGAGCTGGCGATCGGCGGCAACGCGGCGAATGTCTCGACCGATTTGTCGAAGCTCGGCGTGAAAGTCGGAGTCGTGGGGCTGGTCGGCAAAGATGTCTTTGGCCGACATGTGCGCGAATCGTTGGAAGCGGCCGGTGTCGATTGTCGCCTGCTGTGCGAGTCGGACACGAGTCAGACTTCTCAATCACTGATCGTCAACGTGCAAGGGGAGGACCGGCGATTCATTCACTCGCTCGGAGCGAATGCCGATTTCGACGCCAGTCAAGTCACGCCGGAGATGGTTCGCGATTGCCGAGTGCTGTTCCTCGGCGGCTATCTTTTGGCAGAGAATCCACCGGTCTCCAGCATCCTGCCGTTGTTTCAGACGGCGCGCGATGCAGGCATCCCCACGCTGCTGGATGTCGTCGTTCCCGGCCCCGGCGACTATTGGCCGCGACTCCGGCCAGTGCTCGCGTTGACGGATGTGTTCATGCCCAACGAAGACGAGAGCGTGCTGATGACCGGGGAAACTGATCCGTGGCGTCAAGCCGAAGCGTTTCGCGTGGCCGGCGTTCGCACTGCCATCATCACGCGCGGCGGACATGGCTGTGTGATCCTCTCGGACGAAGGTCGCTTTCAGGCCGAGGCTCATCACGTCCCCTTCGTCGATGGCACCGGCAGCGGCGATGCGTTCGTGTCGGGTTACATACTTGGCTTGCTGCGCGGCGCAAGCACGCTCGAAAGCGTGCGACTGGGGAGCGCGATGGGAGCAAGCTGCGTTCGCTCAACCGGAGCAACCACCGGCGTCTTCAATGCCGCGGAATTGAACGAGTTCATGGCGGCTAATCCCTTGAAGATTACACAGTGCTGATGGGCCGCTCTGGAACCAAGCAGATGACATTGGAGGCCAATCATGCCACGCGGCCAAGGGGGCGCTCGGCGTCCCGCGACAAAGTTTCCGCAGTTGCAGAAGAAGCTCGCCCGGCAGAGCGTTCAAAAGAATCTGCAAGGACAACGTGAGGCCCTTCGCTCTCGACCGAAAAAAGGACTGCCATGACTTCGCCAAGAGACGAACTCAACCGCATGATCGCCGGCTTCTGGGCGACCCAGGCGATTCACGTGGCCGTTCGCCTGCGCGTTCCCGACCTGCTGTCGGCCGGACCACAAACGGCCGAAGAACTCGCCGCGAAGTCCGGCACCCATGCTCGGTCGCTGTATCGCCTCTTGCGAGCCCTCTCCAGCAGCGGGGTGTTTCGCGAGGATGCCGAGCACCGTTTCACGCTGACACCGCTGTCGGAGTGCTTGCTCGGGGGCACCGAGGGTTCGCTTTCCGCACTCGCCTGGATGCGCGGCGATTGGCAATACCGAGCCTGGGGCAACTTGCTGCATAACGTGCAGGCCGGCGAGACGGCGTTCGAGCATGTCTTCGGCGAGCCACTGTTCGAGTTTCTGCGTCACAATCCGGAGAACGCCGCGATCTTCGATCAAGCGATGGTCGGCGTGCATGGCCGCGAAACCGAGGCCATGCTGGCCGCATTTGATTTTTCCAACGTTCGCGTACTGGCCGACATCGGAGGCGGGAACGGCAGTGTGCTCGCGGCTGTGCTCAACAAGTATCCGTCGCTGCAAGCGATCTTGTTTGACCGAGCCGATGTCATCGAACGAGCGAAAGCGAACCTCACACAAGCTGGCGTTGTCGAGCGTGTGCATTTCGTCGCAGGTGACTTCTTTCAATCCGTCCCCCGCGGCGCGGACGCTTACTTCCTGCGGCACATCATTCACGACTGGGACGACCAGCAAGCAACCACGATCCTGAAAAACTGCCAAGCCGTCATGCCACTCGGCGGCCGGCTGCTCCTGGCCGAGTTCGTCTTGCCCGACGGGCCAGAGCCATTTCATGGGAAGTGGTTCGACCTGGCCATGATGGTTGTCACCGGTGGCCAAGAGCGGACGGCAACGGAATACCGCCGGTTGCTCGACAGTTGCGGCTTCGCGTTGCAACGCGTCGTGCCGACGGCAAGCGAGCTGTCGGTCATTGAAGCCATCGCCTCGCCAAGCCACTGAGACTGGCTCTCGCACCGGGATCACATCTCAGTTCGGCGTTTTTTGAAGCTTGTTCGACCTCGGCCGTGGATCAATAGTCGTTGCCCACTAGAATGCGCCGCTCGTTGCATTTCCCAAATCGAATTCCCGCCGATTGCCGGCGCTTTTACAAGGAGAAGTGATCATGAAGGGTTCCCAGAAAGTCATCGACGCCCTGAACGCGGGGCTGACGATCGAATTGACCGCGATCAACCAGTACTTCATTCAAGCCAAGATGTGCAAGAACTGGGGGCTGAATCGTCTGGCCGCCAAGCACTATTCTGAGTCGATCGGCGAGATGAAGCACGCGGAGATGCTCATTGACCGCATCCTGTTCTTGGAGGGAGTGCCGGAGATCGCTCGGTACGACGTCATCCGCGCAGGCACCGACGTCGAGGACCAGTTCCAGTACGACCTCACGCTCGAGTCCAGCGGGGTCAAGGCCTACAACGCGGCCGTCCAATTGTGCATCGCCGAGAATGACGGAGGCAGCCGCGATATGCTCGAAAAGATTCTGGTCGAGTCCGAAGAGCACGTCGATTGGCTGGAAACGCAGATCGACTTGATCCAACGGCTGGGTTTGCAGAACTATCTCATGACGCAAGTCGGCGAAGAAGAGGCTGGCGGGCACTGAGCCAAGACCATGTTGCGGATCTTTTGATGACACGCGGTACAGCCAGTTCCCGCTCCGGTCATCCGCATGACGCAACGCAATGACGGTTCGTCAGAGGTCACGATGGCCGATTCAACTTCGGCCTGAGTGACCTTGAGACAATGGCAAATCACGTCTTCGGAACAAATCGCGTCTTCGAACATGTTTTGACGAGCTTTGCCGCCCCCCGGTGAGACTGAATCTCAGCAACACGAAACATGGTAGTCCGGCCGACTCCGGTGTCAACGGACTATTCTTCAGGGGACTTTCTGGCGAGCGGGGTGGCGTAAACCCCCCGGTGCGTTCGACACAGAACCGGGGGGCTGACGCTGCCCCGCTCGCCTGTCTTGTTCTTTGCCGCGAGGATGAGATGCCTGGCTTTCAGCTCGTCGCACCGTTTGAGCCAGCCGGCGATCAGCCCCAGGCGATTGATTCGCTCTGCCGGGGCATCGAAGAAGGTAAGCGGAATCAGGTATTGCTGGGGGTCACAGGCTCCGGCAAGACCTTCACGATGGCCAACGTCATCCAGCGGATGAATCGACCGACGCTCATTCTGTCGCACAACAAGACGCTAGCGGCTCAGCTTTATGGCGAGTTCAAAGAGTTCTTCCCGCTCAACGCTGTGTCGTACTTCGTCTGATATTACGACTATTACCAGCCGGAGGCGTAAATCCCGGCTCGCGACATTTACATCGAGATGGATTCGTCGATCAACGACGACATCGACCGGCTGCGTCTGGCAG
>SXKJ01000098.1 GCA_005778115.1 Planctomyces sp.
CTTCCGCGGCCGGGCCGCCGAGCGGTTCTGCGTCCGGAACTCCGGGGCGACCGCGGTCGTCGAAGGGGTGGGAGACCACGGCCTCGAATACATGACCGGCGGTCGAGCGGTGGTGCTCGGCCCGACGGGCCGTAACTTTGCGGCCGGTATGAGCGGCGGAATCGCCTACGTCTACGACCCGCACGCTCAGTTCAAAGCCAACTGCAACCCGGAGATGGTCGAACTCGAAAAGCTCGAAACCGAAGCCGACATCGCCGACCTCAAGCGACTCGTCGCGAATCACGCCAACTACACCGGCAGCAGCGTAGCGAAGCGCATCCTCGCAAACTGGGGCACCGATCTAAAGCATTTCCACAAGGTCATGCCGGTGGACTACAAGCGAGCGTTGGCCGAGATGGCGAAAGAATCTCCGGCCAAAACCGGAAAGGTCATCGCAACGGCGGCGGGACAGGTTTAGTCGAGAGATTGTGAAAGGCGATCGAAACATGTTGAGCCACGAAACACTGGAGCGGTATCGACGGATGACTGGAGCGGAGCGTTTGCAGATCACTTTGCAAATGATTCGCGACAACACGCCCGCGATGTTGGAAGGCTCTCCAGAAATCGTGGTTCGGCGGTTTGAACGATTGCGAAGGGAGAATGACGCTCGAAACAGAAACATGCTGACTGCGATCGCACGGACGCTCAAATCGCCGGCTCTGGAGGCCCCGCATGAGTGATCTGACGAGCGTGCTGGCGGACTTTGTGCGGCTGTTTGATGAACTCGCGATGGACTACGCGGTGATGGGAGGCTTGGCGGTGCGAGTGCATGGAATTCCGCGTCCCACCTTCGATTTGGATTTCACGGTGGCCATCAATCGCCAGGAATTGCCACGTTTTTATGAACGAGTCACCGCCGCGGGTTACACGATCCCGGAGGCGTATTCGACCGGTTGGGTGGATCAAGTGGCTGGACTGCCTCTGATCAAAGTGAAGTTTTTTGTTGCGGGGAACAGCGTCGATCTCGATCTGTTTCTCGCGGAGTCCCCGTTCCAAAGAGAATTGATGAAGCGCCGCCAGCGGCATGTCGTGGATGGTCAGCCGACGTGGGTCGTCAGTCCCGAAGATTTGATCCTGCTCAAGCTGATTGCTCACCGGCCACGCGATTTCGTCGATGTGGCCGATGTGCTGTTCGCTCAGGGCCAACTCGACGAAGCGTATCTTCGACGATGGGCAACGGAATTAGGGGTCTCGCCCGAACTGGAATCAGCCTTAGCCGAACAACAAACAATGTGACTGATTGGATGGCTGACTCCTTCAAGATAGACCGACTGCTTGAGAACGAAAGAAAGTGAGTGAGTGCGATGGGTAAGCCAACGGGCTTTATGGAATTCAATCGGCAGTTGCCGACGGATCGTGATCCGGAGTTGCGGATTTTGGATTGGCGTGAGTTTCATCATCACATGCTGGAGGAGGATCTCCGCAAGCAGGGTGCGCGGTGCATGGATTGTGGCGTGCCGTTCTGCCACACCGGCGGGTTGATGGCCAACATGGCGGCGGGGTGTCCGATCAACAACCTGATCCCGGAATGGAACGACCTCATCTATCGCGGCCACTGGCGCGAGGCGCTTGATCGACTGCACAAAACGAACAACTTTCCGGAGTTCACTGGGCGAGTCTGTCCGGCTCCGTGCGAAGGCTCGTGCGTGCTGGGGATCACGTCGCCGGCGGTGACGATCAAGAACATCGAGTGCTCGATCATCGACAAGGGATTTGATGAAGGCTGGGTGACGGCCGAGCCACCGAAGACTCGGACGGGGAAGAAGGTCGCGGTGATCGGCTCCGGGCCGGCGGGACTGGCGGCGGCAGCGCAGCTCAATCGAGCGGGGCACTCCGTCACGGTCTATGAACGAGCGGATCGGATCGGCGGCTTGCTGATGTACGGCATCCCAAACATGAAGCTCGAAAAGTGGGTCGTGCAGCGACGCGTCAATCTGCTGGCCGACGAAGGGGTGAAATACGTGACGAGCTGCGAAGTCGGCAAGAACATCGACGCCGTGCACCTCCGCGAAGAGAACGACGCGATCGTGCTGGCGACCGGAGCCACCAAGCCGCGCGATCTGCCGGTCCCCGGCCGCGATCTCAAGGGGGTCCATTTCGCGATGGAGTTCCTGCACGCCAACACCAAAAGCCTGCTGGACTCCGACCTGCGCGACGGCAAGTTCCTGAATGCCGAGGGGAAGAAAGTCATCGTCATCGGCGGCGGCGACACCGGCAACGACTGCCTCGGCACGTCAATGCGACAGGGCTGCTCCAGCCTGCTGAATTTCGAGATCGTTCCACAACCGCCCGACGAACGAGCCGGAAATAATCCGTGGCCGCAATGGCCTCGCATCTTCCGTGTCGATTACGGCCACGCCGAAGCGGCCGCAAAATTCGGAGCCGATCCGCGCACGTTCTCGATCGACACCGTGCGGTTCAACGGCGATGCGAACGGCAACTTGAAATCGCTGACGGCGGTCAAAGTCGATTGGGCCAAGCCTGTGAAAGGCGGCGCGCCGTTCAGCCGTGTCGAAGGTTCGGAAGTCGAGTTTGAATGTGACCTCGTGTTCTTGGCTCTGGGCTTTCTCGGCCCGGAGAAGTTGCTGGCCGACCAGCTCGGCATTGAGTTGGACCCGCGGTCCAACTTCAAAGCGGACTACGGCAAGTATTCGACGAGCATTCCCGGCGTGTTCGCTTCAGGCGACTGCCGCCGCGGTCAAAGCTTGATCGTCTGGGCGATCAATGAGGGACGCGAATGTGCTCGCGAGTGCGATCGGTTCCTGATGGGGAATACGCAGTTGCCGTAACGTAGCGGCGTCGCTTCGCGCCGCCGATCCGAGTCGCGGAGCGACTCGGCTACGACGAAAGTCGCTCGAACTTCTGCAAAGTGTGATAGTCGCCCACCGGCGGCTTCACATTGCCGGACGCGGCGCGGACGACCTCGGACACGTACAGATCGCCGCGAGAATCGAACCAGATGTCGTGCGGAGCGAAGAAATCTCCCGGAGCACACGGCTGGTCTCCGCCGCCCCAACGCGCGAGCAACTGTCCTTGCGAATCAAATATGCTGATTCGCCCTCCGGTCACATTCGGATGCGGCGGATGAGTGCCCGGCCACATCCCCGCGCGATAGCCCACCTCGGCGACGAACACTCGGCCGTCGTTGTCGATCGCCACTTCGCAGGGCCGGGCGATGTCCGGCCACTCCTCCAGAAACTCGCCGTCGAGTGAAAAGAGTTGGAGCCGGCTGTTCTCGCGGTCGGCGACATAGACCGTCCCCTGTCGATCGATGGCGATGCCATGTGGAATGTGGAACTGACCAGGACCACTGCCAGGCTCGCCCCACGAGCACAGCAATCGTCCGTCCGACGAGAACCGGTGAATTCGAGCGTTGCCGTAGCCGTCGGAGATGAACAACTCCCCGGACGGAGCCAGCGCCAGGTTGGTCGGAAAATGAAACGGCGGCCCGGCGTGTCGAATCGTGCGATAGTCGATGCTCGTCGCGCCGGTGTCCGAGGGTTGTCCGTGAGTCCCCAGCGTCATCAGCAGCTTGCCGTCGTTTGAGAAATGTCGCACGGTGTGTCCGAAGTCGTCGGTGCAATACACCGTGTCGTCGGGAGCCACCGTGATGCCATGCGGCCGCGCAAATAGGCCCTCGCCCCAAGAACTCAAGAATCGTCCCTCGCGATCAAAGACCGTGACGGGATGCTCGCCGCGGCTGAGCACGAACGCTCGATCCTGAGAATCGGTGGCGACACCGACGACCTCGATCACATTCCAGTTTTCCGGCCAGCATGGCCAATCGAGGACGACTCGATAGCGAAACTCACCCGATCCGAAAACGTGTTGGTCATTCATGGTCGATACGTCCGAGAAGAGTTGAATCTTGGCGAGCGGGGCGGCGTCAGCCCGCCCGGTGAATTCGCTGCGATGAACTCACCGGGCGGGCTGACGCCGCCCCGCTCGCCTGTCTCACGCCAGGATTTCGCGAACAACGCGAGCCGATTGCACGCCGGTCAGCTTTTCCTTCAGGCCGTGCTCGTTCACGAACACGTCTTCGTGGTGCAAGCCGAGCAGGTGCAGAATCGTAGCGTGCCAATCCGGGACGCTGACTCGGTTTTCGACGGCGGCGAAGCCAAAGTCGTCGGTCGAGCCATACGTCGTGCCCCCTTTCACGCCGCCACCAGCGAACCAGCAGCAGGCGGCGTTCTTGTTGTGATCTCGACCGGCTTTGCGCTCGTCTTTGTCTTTCGGAAGTTGAGCGATCGGCAAGCGGCCAAACTCGCCGCCCCAGATGATCAGCGTTTCGTCGAGCAATCCGCGTTGTTTCAGATCGAATAGCAGGCCCGCGATCGGCAGGTCGGTGCGATCACACGCGGCCTTCATGTCGGTGGCGAGTCCCGTGTGGTTGTCCCAAATCTGCGCGTTGATGAAGAGCTGTACGAAGCGGACGCCACGCTCGACCAACCGCCGAGCGATCAAACATCGCCGGCCATACGAATTGGTCGGTTCGCGGCCGATGCCGTAAAGCGTCTGCGTCTCGCGAGTCTCCTCCGAGAGGTCGAGGGCATCGGTCGCCGACATCTGCATTCGCGCGGCTAGTTCGTAACTGGCGATGCGCGCGTCGAGGTTCGGTTGGTTCGGCCGCTGTCGCTGATGCAGTCGGTCGAGCCGATTGAGCAATTCGCGTTGCAGACGCGCGACTTCCGGAGGATCGGCGGTCTCCGGTCGCAAGTTCAAGACTGGCGAACCGTTCGAGCGGAATCGCGTTCCCTGAAAGATCGGAGGCAGAAAGCCGTTGTGCCAATTCTCAACGCCGTTGATCGGCAGTCCCAGCGGATCGTCGAGCACGACATAGGCTGGTAAGTTCTGGCTCTCGCTGCCAAGTCCATACACGACCCACGAGCCCAGCGTCGGATATCCCGACGGCATGTGGCCGCTCTGGATGATGTAAAGCGCCGGCTCGTGCGTGATGTTGGTCGTGTGCAGCGACCGGATGAGTGCGATGTCATCGACGTGCTTCGTCAAATGTGGCAGCGCGTTCGAGACCCACATGCCGCACTCACCGTGCTGCGCGAACTGGAACGGACTGCGCATCAACGCGCCGGCATCGGCGACGTTCTCGACCTCTCCGGCGATCTTGTTGAAGTGCGCCTCGCCGTGATGCCGGTCGAGCTCCGTTTTTGGATCGAATAGGTCCATTTGGCTAGGACCACCATTCATAAAAAGCTGAATCACGGACTTCGCTCGCACCGGAAAGTGCGAAGGTCTTGGTCGCAAGTCCGATGCGATGCGGAGTTCGTTGGCGAATGAATCGCGGCCGAAGAGATGCAACAGAGCGGCACCGTGCAGTCCGGCACCGACGCTGGCGAAGAAGCTCCGGCGAGTGAAGGGGTCGGGAGTCTTTTTCATGCCGCCTTCCTGAGCGTTAAAAGTGGTGTCAGTCATTGGCGGCATGAAAAGGACTCCCGACCCCGTAATCGGCTCACGGCTTTCGGCCTCAATCGACATACAGAAACGCTGCGGAGTTCATGAGAGTGTGACACAGCGTGGCTAACGCTTTTCGTGAGGCTTCAGCGGCTGGAACTTGTTTCGTCCATCGTTCGGTCAGAGATGTCAGCGTCTGCAAACAGACTGTAAGTTCTTCGTCGCTCGGCGGACGAGTCAGCGCGATCCAATAGGCTTTCTGAACTTGGTGTGCGGGATCGTCACCCGCTTCTCGCTGGACTCGGTCGGCAAACTGGCGAGCGAGTTCTCGAACGGCAGCGTCATTCATCAGATGCAGCGCTTGCGGTGCAACCAGAGACTCTGACCGCTGTAAGCAATTCGGATTCATCGCGGGGAGATCAAAACTCTCCAGCAACGAGGCCGGATGTTTGCGAAGCTGTTGCACATAGACGCTGCGCCGCTTGCCGGAGAGCACCAAGCCGTCCGGTCGCACCTGCACTGCGTCGGCGGGACCGAAACGAGTTTCATCGAGTTGCCCTGCGATGAGCAGCAACGAGTCGCGCAGCGGTTCGGCTTCCATGCGCCGCAATGGCATGTGCGAGAGTAGGTGGTTGTCGGGATCGAGTGAGTGCGGAGTGCGGAGTGCGGAGTGTGGAGAGGACGGCGAAGCCAACTCTGCATTCCGCACTCCGAAATCCGCACTCGAAGATGCCTGCCGATAGACGCTCGACGTCATCATCAGCCGGTGCATTTCCTTCAGGCTCCAGCGCTGGCGGACGAACTCTTGAGCCAGCCAGTCGAGCAGTTCGGGATGTGATGGTCGATCGCCAGTCTTTCCGAAATTACCGACGCTCTTCACGAGACCCTGGCCGAAGTGATGTTTCCAAATTCGATTGACCATGACTCGCGCGGTGAGCCCTCCAGCAGGGGAATTGGGCTGCGTCAGCCATCGAGCGAACGCCAAGCGGCGTCCGGTGGACTTCGCACCGGGCCAAGGTGACATGATCTCGAACGGCGTTTGGGGATCGGTCAGCACAGCGGGAGGGCCGGGCGCGACGGGTGTTCCGGAATTCTGATAGTCGCCGCGACGATAGATGTAGGTCGTCGACGGCTCGCCCCGATCCCACAGCGTGAAGAGACGCGTCTCTGGCAATCGCTTCGCTGCGAGTTCATTGATTTGCTTCGCGGCCCCCGGCGATTGAGCTCCCGACTTGAGCGTGTCGATCTCGCGTTGAAGCGCGGCGTTGTGTTCGTCGATACGTTTACGTTCGGTCGAAGTGATGTGAGGCAGATAGCGTTCGCCGAAGCTGGCACTCAGCGCGCCTCCGAAGCCGATCAGTTGCGGTTTGAGCCAATCGTGTTCGTCGTAGGCTCCCTTGAAGATCGCGACCAGGCGGTAGTAATCACGCTGCGGGATCGGATCGAACTTGTGGCTGTGACAGCGAGCACACTTGAACGTCAGCCCGATCACGCCGGAGCCGAGCACGTCCATTGAATCGGCCATAACCTCCAGCCGATCGGGAACGAAGCCGGTGAGATTCGCCCACGTCGGATCGGGAGCCATCCGCAGGAACGCCGTCGCGACGAGATTGTCTTCAATCTCCTGAGTGATCTCCGGCGCGTGTTCGTAATCGGCGAGTTCGTCCCCCGCGAGTTGTTCCTGTAAGAAGCGGTCATACGGCTTGTCGGCGTTGAGCGAGCGGATCACATAATCGCGATACCGCCACACGGACGGCCGAGGCAGATGCTGTTCGCGCCGTCCTTCGCAGTCGGCATAGCCGGCGACATCCAACCAATGCCGGCTCCAGCGCTCGCCATAGCGCGGCGATGCGAGCAAGCGGTCGATCAGTTTTTCGTAGGCACGCGGATCATTGTCAGCCAAGAATGCTTCGGCCTCGGCCGGTTCTGGAGGCAAGCCGGTGAGATCGAAGGTCGCTCTCCGTAACAGCGTGAGACGGTCGGCTTCAGGAGAGAGTGTGAGTACTTTCTCTTCCAGTTTTTGGAGGACGAACGCATCAATCGGATTTCGCACGCGAGCCGCGTGCGCCACATTCGGCACGGGCATCGAATGTGGTTTTTGAAACGACCAGAACTCGCGATCCGCTGCACTCACCAGTGTGTCGGCAGGTGTCCCTGCAACATCGGGTTCGTCGTCAGCTTCCGGTGCGCCGAGCGCGATCCAGCGGGTGAGTTTCTCGATCTCGGCGGCTTCCATCGGCTTGACCATCGCCTCGACCAAGCGCTGACGAGGGGGCATCTCTTCACGTTGGATTCGTTTGAGAATCAGGCTCTCGTCCGGCTTGCCGGGCACGAAGGCCGGCCCCGATTTGCCGCCACGCAGCATCGTCGCGCGAGTTCGCAGATCGAGTTCCCCCTCGCGCTTCTGCCGGCCATGACAGGCTGTGCAACGCAGCAACAAGATCGGCACTATGTCGTGCTGTGTGACTTCTGGCTTGGTTGCCGAGTCGTTCTCGAACTTCGCGCCGCTGTCGATCCAGCGGCGAAGGATTTCCACTTCGGCTTTCGACAACGGATTCTTTTTGTCAGGCGGCATCTCGCCGTCACGGACTAACTCATAAATCCGGCTCTTCGCCGACTTACCCGGCACCAGGATTGGCCCCGACTCACTCCCTTTCCGAATGCCGGCCGCTGTGTGCAGGGCCAACTCTGCTTTGCGAACTTCTTCGCCGTGACACCGCCAACACTTTGCCTGGAGCACCGGCCGAACATCTTTGTCATACGTCGGTTTCTCGTCGGCCTTGGCGTTGTGGATCACGAAGTCGCTGCCACACCAGACGTAGACGCTGAGCACGAGCAAGAGCAGCCAGCGATTCATGGGAACGTCTCAGGAAGAACGCGACTTCTGAAAACGAGAGCACGAGCAGCACCAATCGGAGTTGTAGGCTACCGGCTCCCCTTTTTCTCTGCACGGCAAGGGTTCATGGATGGCTCAAGCGGATCGGCTTTCGGAACGAAACCTATGCCTCGCGGGGGTTCGACGGTCTTGAGCATGCGTGACATCACCTCTTGATTTGTAGTTGTCATCCGCAGGCCGGCTTTGCCATCCGTGGGCAACAATCTTTTCACAGACTCGACTTGCCTACGGATGGCAAAGCCGGTCTGCGGATGAGGCCCGCGAACCCGTGGCGACTTGAGGCAAGGACGAAACAATATTCCGTCGATCACACCTTTGAGCTTCGCTTTGCAGAGTGAGCAAAGTGGGGAGCGACGGGCGATTGTTGCACCAACGCAGGCGGGCCGCCTGCGCTACGGTGGGCGGGACCGTCGATGAGCGTGCGAGTCAGCATCGGGCTGATGAACGAGACGTTCGCAATGAGCATGGCTAATCCGAACGTGGGCATTCCCAGCGCGAAGACGATTCCCAAATGCAGGCCGACCGCGACCAGCAGCACCAGCGGCCGCGTCCAGCGATTCCAGATCAGCACGCAGTACGACAGCTCAAAGGCGACGGTCAAATGCGTCAAGGCGTTGATGACCAGCGGCCAATCGGCCAGCCAAGTCAGGTCGAGCGTTTGATACTCTTGATTGGCGATGCCCCCCCAAAACGCGAAGCCGGTCCACCACGAGAGGCCCTGAAGTTTGGAAAGCCCGGCGAAGAGATAGATCACGCAGAGATGGCACTGCATCAGTCGGATCGCCAGGTTGGCGGTGACATCACTCGGCTCAGAAGGCCGAGCCACGTGGCGTGCTCGCCATGCATCGACTGAGTATCGCGAGCCGCATGGGCCGATCATCAAATACAGCGACAGTAGACTGTTGATCTGATCGAGCCCATACAAGGCTCCCGGAGTGCGCTGGGCATAGGAAACCGTGAAGACGAAGGCGAGGACGGCGACCGCTCGCGTCCACATGCCGATCGTCAGCAAAGCGAAGGTCGTGAGCGCGACGATGTGCATCGCCCACAACGCGGTCGAACTGCGGCACCACGACAAGACGCTCCAAGAGTATCCGTCCTGAGTCGCCTGAGTGATGACTTCGCGTGACAACCAACTCTGTTCGCCGAAGAAGGCTTCCAGGTCGAGCGTCCAGACAGCGTGCGTGTAGAACAGCATCAAACCGGCGAGCACTCGGATCAGGCAGAGCGTGGTTGGGTCGGCGGGGGTGAACCAGAATTGATTCCAGGCATTCGTCGTTGCGGTCGCCGCGTCGCGGACGAATGTGATCGCCAATTCCAACAGCCAGCGTAGTCGAGCAAGCATGACTCACCGCCTCTCCGTACTGTGCGTGCCTAACGGTCGCTCGGCGAACAGCGAGGAATCATTCAGACGTTTGCCCGATAAGACATGTTGAGGGCCAGGGACGTAATGCCTGCGCAATGAGAGCGTGACCTCGGCCGCGTGATGCTCGTACCGCAGGTGGTCGGCATAGGATCGGGTCACGGCGTCGAACACTTTGCGGCGGCTGTCGTCGATCGCGAGATTGTTCAGAAACTCGCTGAGCATGAAGTGGCGGTGATAGCGCAGTCGCGGTTGCTGTTGCGATGCATTCGGAAAGAGTCCCTGTTCGACACGGCCGTCCTCGAAGCGCAATTCGTAGTGGACGAGGTGACTTGGTCCCGGCTCCGGCGCGAAAAAGTGATAGCCGTGATTGAGGTTCATCGCTTCGAGGTACGGCCGAAAGGCCAACCAGGCTCGCTGCCAGAGCGGTGAAGTCGGAGCGGCCGCCAGCGGTGCAATCACCAGTGCGAATAGGTGCAAGAGGAGGCCGACCGACACGGCTCGGCGCAGCCAGGACCAGCGTACCCACACGGTTTCGGTGGGCAGAACGAAGTCCGGAGAATCGGAGGCGGACGCGGGTATCATGGCACATGAGTAATCGACCGGATGGTGGGTGCCACGCCAGCAATGCCCTCCTCACGAGCGCAAACAAAACGCCCGGCGTGATCGGCACAGCCGGGCGATTGAGCGGCATGGCGCTAGTCACCGGTTTCGCTGTGTCGATTTTCCTCGCACGACACCGGCGACTCGCGCCGTGCCGCTCATAAGCTAGGTGAGAACGCGTTATGGATAGTTCAAGTAAACGGTGCGGCTGGGGATGAGTCGCAGGCGGCGGAGTCCCAGGTTGCGGACTTTCTTCTCGACTTCTACCTCAATGAACTTGTCCCCTTTGCGCTCCCGCTTCTTATCCATCCGGACCACTTCAAACTTCACGTCATAGATGTGTGGGATGCCGGTATTCAGCGGCTCCGATTCGAAGTGCCATTTGTCGTCGTCGCCGAAATAACCCTCCAACTCGTCGAAGTGGCCGGCTTCGTCCTCGACGCTGACTTTGATCTCTTCGCCAGCGCCGAGACTGTTGAACAATTCGTCGCTGACGCTGATCTCCAGTAAACCAACGCGCGGGTGTTTGTCCGAATTGACTTGTTTTGAGGGCATCTGGTAGGTCACGCCCAATGATCCCGTCACGCTTTGAACACTTTGGACGCTTTGAATGCCACTCAGCGGCTGCTGTCCGGCGATGTTGGCTCCGGCCGCGGCAGTCATCGGCATCGGGGCCATTGGGAGAGTCATGCCTTGGCCCATCATCGGGGCATAGCCTTGATAGGCACCGGTCGGAATCATGTAGCCATCGGCTAATGGCCCGCTGGCATAGACCATTCCACCGGACCCGCCGTCGCTGCCACCCCATGAGCTCCCGGAACTGCCGCCCGACGAGCCACCGCTGCTGCCCGACGAGCCACCGCTGC
>SXKJ01000099.1 GCA_005778115.1 Planctomyces sp.
CTCCTTGCGGAAATCCTTCATCGGGATCAGCCCCTCGCCCTCTTTGCGGTCGGGGTTGCGGACGTTCGAGACCGCGTGCCGCAGGAAGTCGGAGACCTTCACTCCCGGAATCGTCACCGGGTACTGAAACGCCAGAAAGATCCCCAGCCGTGCTCGCTGGCAAGGGTCCAACTCCAGCACGTTGACGCCGTCGAGTTCAATCGACCCACCGGTGATTTCGTATTTCGGATGCCCGGCGACGACGTAAGCCAGAGTGCTCTTGCCGCACCCGTTGGGCCCCATCAAGGCATGAATCTCCCCCTGTCGAATCTCCAGGTTCACCCCCTTGAGAATCGGCTTACCATCCACGGCGACTCGCAGGTCGCTGATCTTCAAAATCGCGCTCATCAGAACAACTTTCTTTTCAACGCAAAGGCGTGAAGACGCAAAGAGTCGCAGGGAGAAAACGGAAACGATGGCCAGCCCATCAAGTCCTCTCGGCGTTTCCTTTGCGACTTTGCGTTAAAGCATTGCCTCAAACATTCAAAACACTCGGCACCGCCGCCACTCCGCTGTGGTGTGGGACGGGGAGGACTTCGGTCATCCCTTTGCCGAGCTTGCGGGCCTTGATCTTGTCTTGAATCCGCATGATCCCTTCGAGCAGAGCCTCCGGACGCGGCGGGCAGCCGGGGACGTACACATCGACCGGCACGACCAGATCGACCCCTTTGACGACGTGATAGCCCCACTTGAAGTACGGGCCGCCGCCGACCGTGCAGGCTCCCATCGCGATCACATACTTCGGATCGGGCATCTGCTCGTAGAGCCGCCGCACTCGGCTGGCCATTTTGTAGGTGACGGTCCCGGCCACGATCATCAAGTCCGCTTGCCGAGGACTCGCGCGGAACGCCCCGGCTCCGAAGCGGTCCAGGTCGAAGCGGCTGGCTCCGACGGCCATCATCTCGATCGCACAGCATGCCAAGCCGAACGTCATGGGCCATACGCTGGACTCCTTCGCCCAGTTCATCGCCTGTTCCAGCGTCGAGACAATCACGTTCTCTTCAAAGCGTCCTTCGATCCAACTGCTCATGATTTTGGTCCGTTGTTGGTTTGTAGTTCCGCCTTCAGGCGGTTGTCGTTCGAGCCGCCTGAAGGCGGAACTACGAACACCGAGCCGCAAACTCTAGCGGCACGATCGCGTCCTGCAATCGACTCAACTCCCTACGGTTTCTGGCTGAAACTCACAGCAATGATGCCCGTCGCGGCAACACTTCGTGAGCTTCATTTTCGTTCCCAAGACTTCCGCAAAGACCTCTTGCTCCAGTCCGCAAATGCCTTCGTCGGATGAGGCCAATTCCTGATACGGGCAACTGTTTTCTCGGAGGATCGGCAGGTCGCCCGATTCATCAACCTCGACATCGAATCCACGATCCGTCAGCGAGACTTGCAACTGCCGCAACCGATCTGACAACGACCGCGAGCGATCCGTTCGCCCGTAGCGTCGCACCATCGACTCGCGCACGCGATGCACGACTCGCTCGCGGAGCACCGGCTCTTCGATGCTCTGCATCTCCTGCCATAGAATCAGGGCGAGGTCGCTGTAGTTCTCGCCGAGCTGATTCAGCCCTGATTCAGACACCTGATAAACGTAGTGCGGACGTCCCCGCCCACTGCGGACCATGACTCGCGAAACAAACCCCTGTCCTTGCAGCCGGACGAGCCGCTGACGCACCGCTGTTGCCGTGACGCCGACCGAGCCACAAATCTCAGAAATCGTCCCGGAACCGAGCCGATGAAGCTGATCCAAGAATCCACGATCACTGGCTTCGATCGCAATTTTCATGGCCAAACCTGTTTATCAGCCTTGAGGTTACATCCAGACAATGACTTCGTTCGCGGCGTACGGCCGAGGATCGTATCGGTGCCAATTACTTTTGACAACCAGATGTGTCAAAAGTGGCAAGATCGCTACTTCCAGGGACGAACGTGCCGGCGAAAGATCGGAGTGCAATCCTCGCGACCGTTCATGGCGCAGAGCGGCCGGATGTCGTTGATCGCGGCAGAGCGTTCAATCCGCAGCACGACGCCGTCCACGACGACAGCGTATTCGTGCCAATCTGAGTGCCCCCAGAATTGTTCGACTCGATGCTCAGCACGCTTTCCGACGGGAGGCCAAGTTGCCTCTGCTCCGCCGAGCGTTCCCAAAGGGATGTCGCACGGCTCCAGCCAATGAATCCCGCTGTTGGCGACTTCCACGAATACGAGCGTTTCGGCGACGCCATCCGTGATATCAGCAAACGTGGTGGCCGCGTCATGACGCCAAATCGTTCCGGGGCCGTTGACCGCCAAGTAGCTGGTCCAGTGTGATTGATACGTTCCCTTATCGCTTGGGCAGGAGAAGGCTTCGATGAGTTCGCCGTGCATCTGAGAATTGTTCGGACCGTCCCACGGCTCATCGAAGCGATATCGTTCGTAGAGTTTGTCCGTCCGCGAGTCCCCCAAGAAAGGGAGCAGCAAAACGCGCCAACTGTATATTGGCCGGCCATCGCCATCGGCGACAAAGACTGGTGGGAACGAACCGTATTTTTCTTCGTAGTTCCACAGAGCCAGAGTCAGTTGCTTCAGATTGTTCCGACACTGTGCGGCCCGCGCAGTGATTCGACTGTCTTCGAGCGGTCGCAATAAAACCGCTGCCAGCAGGAGCAATGCAACGCTCGCCGCAATGCCGATCAACCATCGCATCTGGCGAATGCGTGACATTCGAGGTTGCTCCGGCCGAGTTTGTGTGCTGCGTTTACTCGCCGTCCAGCCGACGATCGGAGGTCAGCAACTTCTTGAAGCAGTAGCCGGTGAAAAAGATCACGACGAACCAGACGATGGCCATGAACGCGGTTGCGGACGTTGACATGTTAAACACTCCCTTCGGCTTGGCGTTTGGCCCAAGCTCGTTTGACCAGCACGCTGAAGAAGAGGTACACACCGACCATCAGCAGGCGGTCAATGTTGCGCCACATTGGCAGTGCGGCGTAGAACTTCTCGGCGGCCGCGCGTGACGATTGGAGCTTGCTCACTTCGGCGTCTCGTTTTGATTCGTCCAATTCGCCGCCCGACGCGACCTTTGCACGATAGCTTTGTTGCTTCAATCGAACCGCTTCACGTTCGAAGCCGGCTTTTGAGGTGTCTGACGAGAGCGATTCCAAGTCCGCGTCGAGCTTCTTCAGCTTGGCCTCGCGATCTTCTGCCGAGAGTTTCAGGTCGGCGACTTGCTGATCGAAATCGGCAAGCTTCTGTTGTTTCGTGTCGGCAACGTCCTTGTGCAGCAGCTTGTCGATCATGTCGCCGCCAGACGCGAGCAGGATCGCAATCAGGAACACCGGAGTGACGTATTTGATAATGAAGCGGAACGCCTTTGGAATTTTCAGATCGGCACCTTTGGTCATCTCGGCCCAACCGCGATCCATGCCGAATGACCACGCGAAGAGGATCGACTCACCCAGCGCGAAGACCACCAGCATCACTGTGCCGGCCCAGTAATCGAACTCGTCAAAAAAGGTGGCACTGTGAAACAACGCCACCGGCAGAGCCAGCGGCAGCAGCATCGCTCCAAACGCCAACGCGCTGCGGGCGCGAGATTGTCCGTATTCTTGTTGCAGGAAGGCCATGACCGGCTGACCCATTGCCAGCGAACTGGTGATCGCCGCGAAGAACAGCAGGCCGAACCACAACAGTCCCGCGACCGGTGCGAACCAGCCCCAGTTGTTGAACAGCGTCGGAAAGACAAAGAAGCCCAAGGCGAAGCCCGATCCTCCCGACGTGCGATTCACAACCTCCGGCAGACCAAGGTACGCGACAGCAATCGGAATCAGGATCGAGCCGCCGAGGATCACTTCGCAAAACTCGTTCGTCCACGCAGCGGAGGCTCCGGTCAGCGCTATGTCGTCTTTCTCTCGGAGGTACGAGGCATAGCAGTGAATCGACCCCATGCCGATCGACAGCGTGAAGAAGATTTGTCCTGCCGCCGCTAGCCAGACCTTCGGGTCTTGCAGCGACGTGAGCCGCGGTTCCCAAATGAAGTTCAGTCCGTCGAGCGCGCTCTGCTTCGCGGCCGGATCGGAGCCGGGATTAATCATGATCCCACGCACGGCGAGAATCGCCGCGAACACGATCAGCAGCGGCATCCCAATTTTCGAAACCAATTCGATTCCCGCCGCCAACCCACGCGACAGGATGAAGACGTTGAGCGCGATGCAGATCGCGAAGATCAACATGCCCCAACCGCTGACCGCTTGCATTTGGAAGTCACTCTCGCCGGTGAGTTGCCCGAAGAACGCACCGACGTCGTCCGGCGTCTTCCCCTTGAACCCGCCGATGACCGAATAGACCGCGTAGGCCAGCGTCCAACTCTCGATGTAGAGATAAAACGCCGCGACCACGATGCAGGACCACAGCCCCATCACGCCGAAGTATTTCCAGAACCCGTTGCGACTGTGACTTTGAAAGATCCCTGGCGTCGAATGATGCCCATGCTGACCGCCGAAGCGTCCCATGCTCCACTCGACCCAGATCAACGGCAGGCCCAGCACAACCAGCGCGACGAGATACGGAATCAAAAACGCTCCGCCGCCGTTCTTCGCCGCCTGAGCCGGGAACCTGAGAAAATTACCCAACCCGACCGCATTGCCGGCCATCGCCAGCACCAGGCCGATGCGACTTCCCCAGCTTTCTTTCTGCGACATGCTGTCCGCCTCCGATGGAATATACACAACGAATGAGGCGGGTAGCGTATTGACGTGGGGCAGGTTTTCAAACCACCAACGTAGCCATCATCGCTCCGCGTGATGAGCCGAATTGGAACAAGGGGTCGGTGAAGCGCTCGGCTCGTCGCGCGGGAGCGTGACGACTAAGTATCCGCTTTGAAGCGATAGCCGATGCCGCGCACGGTTTCGACCAACGAACCTTTGTCGCCGAGCTTCTGTCTCAGCGAGCGGACATGTACGTCAATCGTCCGTTCCAAAGCGTTCGCATCTTCGCCGCGTGCATTGTCAAGCAGTTCATTCCGCGAGTACGGTCGGCCGGGGCGGCGCATCATCGTCCAGAGCATTTTGAATTCGGTGGGCGTGAGCTGCATCTCCTCGCCATCGAGTTTCGCTGTGTGCAGCGTGCGATCGACTTCGATACCGGCAACGGAAATCACTTCGCCCGAGGCGGGTTCGACCGACGGACGTCGCAGCAGGGCCTTGATGCGGCTGATGAGCGGTTTGATTTTGAACGGCTTTGCGACGTAGTCATCGGCTCCCATGTTGAAGCCGACGATCTCGTCTACCTCTTCGCTTTTTGCAGTGAGCATCAAGATGCGAATGCCCTGCGTCTTGGGATCGGAACGGAGTTGCCGACAGATTTGCAGTCCATCGAGCCCGGGCAGCATCAGGTCCAACAAGACCAGATCGGGAGCGGATGTCTGCGCCCGCCTCAATCCTTCGGCACCGTCGCTGGACGTGCTGACGTCGAAGCCTTCGCGACTCAGGTTGTAGCTCAGGATGTCGATCAGCGAGCGTTCATCCTCGATGATCAGGATCTTGGGCTTTGACATGGAAAAAGACCTTTGATGGAACCAGACACGATTACCGGAAGTGAGCGCGGTGGCGAATGATTTCCCCTTCGACCAGATAGACGACGTCTTCCGCAATGTTGGTGGCGTGGTCGGCGACTCGTTCGATGTGCCGCGAAGCCGAAAACAAACTCAACCCAGGTTCGATGAGCTGTGGGTCGCGCTTCATCACTTCCAAGAGTTCGATGATGATCTCGCGATTAAGTTCGTCGACGACATTGTCAGACTCCGTCACATGCCGCGCGAGTTGGCTGTCCAGCCCAACGTAGGCGTCAATCGACTGATGCAGCAATTCGACGGCCCGTTTGGCCATCTCTTTCAGTTTTTGAGGGACTTCGATTCCCGGCTGGTTGACCAGGCTGCAAGCTCGCTCGGCGATATGCACGCTGATGTCCGCGACTCGCTCCAGTTCAGCGCTGATTTTGAGCACGGTGGTAATTCGCCGCAGATCAGTCGCCACCGGTTGATGCAGCGCCAGAATCTTCAGGCACTCTTCTTCGATGCTGACGTCATAGCGATCGACCTCATCATCTTGCTTGGCCAGCGCGCGTGCCCGATCGATGTTCGGGTCGGAAAGTTCAGCGACTGCCTTGTGGACAAGCTCTTCGACGGTCGCGCACATCGACAGCAAATTGCGATGAAGGATGCCGAGATCGCGAGTTAAGTGAATGGTCATGGTTAATGAATGCGTTTTGAAAGCACGAGTAGAGAATCGAGGAATGTCCAATTCCCAATGAATGTCCAAGGTCAAAATCCCAAAGGATCTGAGCCCGTGATTTGGACCTTGGACATTGAAGCTTGGGAATTGATTGGACATTGGAACTTGGACATTGGGATTTCGCGACTATCCGAACTTCCCCGTGATGTAGTCTTCCGTCTGTTTCTTCGTCGGCGTGGTGAACAGCTTCTGTGTCGCGTCGACTTCGATCAAATATCCCTGGAAGAAAAAAGCGGTCCGGTCGCTGATGCGGGCGGCTTGCTGCATGTTGTGAGTTACGATGACGATCGTGTAGTTCTGCTTGAGTTCGAAGATCAGGTCTTCGATGCGCGCGGTTGAAGCAGGGTCCAGCGCCGAGGCCGGCTCGTCCATCAGCAGAACATCGGGATTCGTGGCGAGTGCGCGGGCGATGCAGAGACGCTGCTGTTGGCCGCCGGAAAGAGCGAGGGCCGAGTCTTGCAGTCGGTCTTTGACTTCGTCCCACAACGCAGCGCGTTTGAGCGATTGCTCGACGATTTCCGAGAGCGCTTTGCGGTTGCGCTGGCCAGCGATTTTCGGTCCGTAGGCGACGTTGTCGAAGATCGACTTTGGGAACGGCGTCGATTTCTGGAAGACCAT
This sequence comes from Planctomyces sp., assembly GCA_005778115.1. Taxonomy (GTDB): domain Bacteria; phylum Planctomycetota; class Planctomycetia; order Planctomycetales; family Planctomycetaceae; genus SXKJ01. The sequence goes on from SXKJ01000099.1 coordinate 6,924, forward strand.
GCCGACTCGTTTGCGGAGCGCGACGACATCGACATCGGGCGCATAAATCTCTTGGCCTTCGAGCAGCACCGTGCCGTTGTGCCGTGCTCCTTCTATGATGTCGTTCATACGGTTGAGTGCCCGCAGGAAAGTGCTTTTGCCGCAACCTGATGGGCCGATGAACGCGGTGACGCTCCGTTCGGCGATGGTCATTGACACGTCAAAGAGCGCCTGTTTTTCGCCGTAGAAAAAGTTGAGATTGCGCACATCGAGCTTCGCGACGACCTCGGTTTCCACGGGACGAGTCCTTTTGTGAGTTTCGCGCTCTTGCCGCTGGTGCATCAGGTCTGAGAACGACTGCATGATTGTCATACGGCTCCCCTCTGGTCGCGTGCCGAGAAACCCGGTCGCGGCGTCGGTTGTCCGGTCCATCGTCATTGATGAGGTCATGGCTACCATCGCGTTTGTTTTTGGAAGCGGTGTCGAATCAGGATCGCCGCCGTGTTCATTAGCAGCAGAATCGTCAGCAGCACGACGATGCCGGCGGCAGCGACGTGGGAGTACTCGGCTTTCGGCTGATTGATCCATTGATAGATTTGCAGAGGGATCGCCGTGAACTTGTCGAACGGAGCGTCCAGCAGACCTTGTGGATTCTTGAAGATGTCGCTGACGTTCGAGATGTCACCAGGGGTGTACGCGACATAGGTCAATGCCCCAATCAGCATCAAAGGGGCCGCTTCGCCGATCGCGCGGGACAGCGCTAAGATCACTCCGGTCATGATGCCTGGCATCGCGGCGGGGATGACTTGATGGCGGATCGTCTGCCACTGCGTCGCTCCCAAGGCATACGACGCGATGCGAATCGACGACGGAACCGCTCGTAAGGCTTCCTGAGAGGCGACGATGACCGTCGGCAGCACGAGTAGCGTGAGCGTCAACGCGCCGGAGATCAGCGTGCGGTCGAATGGCAGCGGCACATCGACCGTGGTGAACAATAGGTTGACGACCAATGTCTTTTCCTCGTCTTTGTGGAACAGACCAAACATCTTCACGAAAGCGGTCATCCCCAGCAGCGCGTACACAATCGACGGCACTCCCGCGAGGTTTGACAGGTTGAGCTGAATCAACCGCTTAAGCCGTCCTTCGATCGAATACTCCTCCAGATACACCGCCGAGCCGACACCGATCGGCACCGAGAACAGGGCGACCAGCACCGTTAGCCACAAGCTGCCCCACAAGGCTGAGAGCAGCCCCGCTTCTCGCGGATTTCGCGAATGGTAGTTCGTGAAAAACTTCTTGCTGAGCGGCGGTGACAATTGTTGGGCTTCGGTCGATGCGGTTGGACTGCCAGCGGGCTTGGCTTTCGGAGCGGGCCAGGTCATCGCCTTCCAGCCGACGCTGAGCAACAGTACGCCCAGGACGACGATACCGAACCACGTCGAGCCACAGCACAGCCACTCAAACGCCTTGCCAATACGATGCCGGCGCGCCAGATGAGGCTCCTGAAGTTTCGGCGGGACGCTCATTCGTAAACCTCCCGAAACCGCTTCATCACCCGTTGAGCAAGAATGTTCATTCCCAGCGTGATGAGAAACAGCATGAAGCCCACGCCGTACAGACTCTTGTATTCGATGGTCCCCGCCGGCGTGTCGCCGAGGCTGGCATTGACCATGTACGCGGTCATGGTCTGCATGCTGCGGAAGGGATTGAGCGACAATCGTGGCATCAGTCCGGCGCCAATACACACCGCCATCGTTTCGCCAATGGCTCTAGAGATTGCCAGCAGAAACGACGCGACGATCCCCGAAAATGCCGCCGGAACGACGACTTTCAAACTCACGTCGAAATTTGTCGAGCCGAGCGCGTAGCCCGCTTCGCGGAGTCCGCCAGGGACGGATCGCAAGGCGTCTTCGCTCAGCGAGCAGACGGTCGGGATAATCATCACGCCGACGACGATGCCCGCGCTCATGGCGTTGAAGACGTCCACGTCGATGCCCAGCAGCGACTGGAAGATCGGCCGCAACACATACGGCGTAATGAACACGAGCGCGAAGTAGCCGTACACGACCGACGGGACGCCGGCCAGGATTTCCAGCAACGGCTTAATGATGCGTCGCAGCTTTGGCTTGGCGTACTCGCTGAGATAAATCGCGGCGGCCAAGCCGATTGGCAGACCAATCAAGCCGCCGATCCCAGCGATGACGACCGTGCCGCACAGCAGCGGCAGGATTCCGAAGTGCTTCTCCGAGAACTGTGGACTCCATTGTGTATCGGTCAAGAAATCGAGGAGCGAGACTTCTTGAAAGAACGCCGTGTTGCCGCCGATACCGAAAACAGCCTCGGTGAGGAACATCCAGACGATCATCAGCGTTGTCACCAGCGACAACGACGCGCACACAAACAGCAGCCCCTTGATCACCCCTTCCTTGGCGCGAGTCAGCGAGAATTTCTTGATGAGGCCGCTGGCGGGTTTTAGCGTCAGCGGCGGAGTGGTTTGAGCGACGGACAAGCGATGTTCCTGATTCGGTTTATGGATCAATCGTTGCTTCGCCGCACTGACCAGTGCATGAAGAATTCAACGGCAAGCAATACTCATGCTCCTGGCAAGCGAGGCTATGGCTTCAACGCCTCCGCGAGTTGTTGCCGGGATTCCTTGAGTTCGGCGGCCGGCAGTTGGATGTACTGCACCTCTTTGACATAGTCCTGCCCCTTGGCGATGTAGTACTTCACGAACTCGGCGACTTGGGGCTTCTTGAGCGACTTCAAGTTGACGTGAATGAACAACGGCCGGGACAGCGGCTTGTAGGTGCCGTTGAGAATGGTTTCGTTGTTCGGCATGACGGCCTGGGACGGGTCGTCACCGGCGGCGATGGCGACCAGTTTCACCTTGTCGGCGTTGTCCGCGTAGTAGGCGTAGCCGAAGTAGCCCAGCGAGTTCTTGTCGCCGTTGACTCCTTGGACCAAGACGTTGTCATCCTCGCTGGGGGTGTAGTCGGAGCGGCTACTCTTCGCCTTTCCGACGATCGCTTCGGTGAAGTAGTCGAAGGTTCCCGAGTCGGGGCCGGCTCCGTAGAGGCGAATCTCGGCGTCCGGCCACTTGGGGTCGAGCTCATTCCACTTCTTCAACTTACTGCCGGGGCTCCAGAGAGCCTTGAGTTGCGCGACAGTCAGCGTCTGGCACCAGTCGTTCTGAGGATGCACGACGACCGACAGCCCATCGATGGCGACTTTGAGTTCGAGGTACTCAATGCCATTCTTTTTGCACTCGGCGATTTCTTTTTCTGAAATGGTGCGGGACGAGTCGTTGATGTCGGTGTCGCCCACGACGAAACGCTTGAATCCGCCGCCGGTCCCGGCGATGCCCACGCTGACCTTCACGTCGGGATGCACCTTCATAAACTCTTCGGCGACCGCCTGCGTGATCGGAAACACGGTGCTCGACCCATCCGCGAGGACTTCGCCTTTTTGTTTCTCAGCCGAGGGGGCCAGAATCGCGGCGAATTCACCTGCTGCCGGCTCGAGATTCCCTTCCGGCGGGCTGGTCTCGTTCGCGGTTGTCTTTGCGGCCGGAGTAGCACTGGAGGGTTTGTTTTCGACAGAACAGCCGGTCGCGAGAACCAGGCTCAAGGACAACAGCGGTAGGATTCGTTGGCAGAAAAAGGTCATGGCTTCCCCGGAAAGTGAGATGAAAGTGCGTCAAGCCGCCCGAATATCGATGCCGGAATTTGAGTGGCGGAACGCTAGATCCCTCTTAAGAAGAAGGAAACCATCATTTCATGAAGAATCAATGAAGATTGAAGGCACATCATGGCTGCGAAACGCGCGATCGAGTTGCTCGGCTTCTTTGTCGGCCGTCAGTTTCAGAAAGAGTTTTGGGCGTGGAATCCGTGATCAGCAGCCCAGGCTCTGTCCAAGAGGGAATGCCTCGCCGACGCGAGTCATGATCGGGCATTGCTCGCGGCAGGCAGTCGCACGGAAAACGTGGTGCCGCGGCCGAGTTCACTGGCGACTTCGACCGTCCCGCCAAAAACCTGCACCCAGTGCTTGACGATCGACAAGCCCAGTCCCGTGCCTCCGAGTTCTCGCGAGCGGGCCTTGTCGACCCGGTAAAACCGCTCGAATACGCGGACCTGATGCGCCTTAGGGATGCCGATGCCGGTGTCCTCAACCTCGATCACCGCGCGGCGGCCTTCGATACGCCAACGCACCGACACGCGACCTCCCGCTGGGGTGTATTTGATCGCGTTGTTGACCAGATTGTTGAGTACCGTCAGCAAACCCTCTTCGTCCGCCCAAACGACCACGTTCTCCGGCGGGAGTTCCGATTGCAACGTGACTCCCTTCGACTCAGCCACCGGCTGATGTTCCGCCAAGCAAGTCTGCACGATGTCCAGGATCGGCACCGGTATCAGCTCGCAGGCGTCCTCAGCCGACTCAATGCGGGCCAGACTGAGCAAATCGAGAATCAGCCGATGCAGTCGGTCGGCCTGTTCGTCGATCCGTTCGAGGAATTTGCGATTGTTGTCGGGATCGTCGATCGCACCGTCGAGCAGCGTTTCCGTGTAGGCTTGGATCGTTGTCAGGGGCGTCTTCAATTCGTGTGAGACGTTGCTGACGAACTCGCGCCGCATATTTTCCAGCCGCCGTAATTCCGTGACGTTTTGCAACACCAACACGGCTCCCGCCGGTGGGTACCCCGGCAAGGGCGAAGCAATTAATGCGACAATCGCTCCGGTCCGAGGAACTTCATACTCGACTCGCTCTGGAACACGGCCGACGAGCACGTCCTCAAAAACCTTCTGCACGCGCGGATGCCGAGCCACCTCGAACAACGACCGTCCCAGCGCCTGCATCGTCGGCAGATCGAGCAACGGCCCCGCAGCAGCATTCGCGTACAAGATCCTTTGCTGCGCATCGATGACGACCACCCCTTCGCGCATCGAGCCGAGTACGGTTTCCATCAACTCGCTGTTCTCGTCCCGTTCGCGGCGGCTGGCTTGAAGCTGCTCCCAACGCCGAGACAACTCACTGCTCATCGCATTGAACGAACCTGCGAGCGCACCGATCTCGTCTCGATTCGTGATGCCCACTTTCTGCGTAAAATCCCCGGCGGCAATCGCTTGAGCAGCAGCGGTCAGCGTCTCCAACGGATGCACCAACCGCCAAGCCAGCCAATAAGCCAGTCCCAACGTGCAAATTAGAACGACGACCGCTGTACTCCAAACTAACCGAGCAGTCGCCTGCAGCCGCGACTCAAACGGAGTCCACGGCAACGCGACCCGCACAAATCCGCGCGGCTCCTCGCGTGTCCCCACACGAACCGCACAGTATTCAAACGGCTCGCCGACCGACCGGCTGCCGCGCTTCGAGAAGCCGACACCGTCCTCTGCCGCCTCGGCGATCTCTGGCCGGTCCCGATGATTCTCCAGCCGCCGAGCATCCGCCGCAGAATCGGCAAGCACCGTCCCATCCGCCAGAACCAGCGTCAGTCGAGTACCAACCTCGCGGCCGAGAGCCTCCAACTTGGGTTGCCACGTCGCCCGCAGTTCTTCCAGTGGTACTTCCGATGCGGCCCAGGACGGATCAGCGACGTGCAGCAACACCTCCGCCTCATCCTGCATGCGCTGCCGTACCTCGACCTCCACCGCCTCATGCTGCCACTTCAAGAAGATGACAACAAACACAACCGCCGCGACGACGGTCAGCGAGGCATACGTCAGAAACAAGCGCCAGAACAAACGAGAAGACCACACGTCGAATCAACCTCACTTAGTAGTTCCCGATTCGCATCATCGTGGCCGACGCTGCTAGCGTCGGCGTCAACCATTGCCGGGATCTGTTGACGGACGCTGGCAGCGTCCGCCACGAACTTGGAACTACTGTCACTTGCGAGCGTCAAAACGCTTGAGCTTCTCGCGGTCGATCTCGATGCCAAGCCCCGGCTTCGTCGGAATCTCCAAATACCCTTCCGCGTCGATGCGGAACGGCTCGGTCGTCAGCGAGTCGATGTACGCGCACGGGGTCAGGTACTCGACATACCGAGCAATCGGCATCGCCGCCGCCAGTTGCAAATCGGCCGCCAAACCCAGCGCGGTATTCCAGCCGTGGGATACCATCTGAATGTTGTGGTCGTAAGCCATCCACGCGATCCGGCGTGACTCGGACAACCCACCGTTCTTCGTGCAGTCCGGCTGAATGATGTCCACCGCGCGACGCTCCAGCCACGGCCGGAACGATTGCCGCCGAGTCAGCACCTCACCCGTCGCAATCGGCACCGGCGAGACGCGCGTCAGTTCGATGTACCCCTCGATGTCATCCGGCGGCAGCGCCTCTTCAAACCAGACAATGCCGTAATCGGCAAGCATGTGCGCCGTCTCGCGAGCCCAATTGACGCCGTGCGGCCAGAACTGCTCGCTGCCCCCGGCATCGACCATCAAATCCACTCCGCCACCAACCGTCTCACGAGCAGTGCCGATCAGCAACTCATCGAACTTCCGATCGCGTCGCCCGAACGGCCGCCACCCCATCTTAATCGCCTTGAACCCGCGCTCGACCGTCGCTTCCAAGGTGTCCCGCAACGCATCTGGTTCATCGAACAGGATCGACCCATACGGCTTGATCCGCTGCCGATAATTCCCACCGAGCAACCGCGACACCGGCTGTCCGCAGACCTTGCCGAACCACTCACACAGCGCGATGTCGATCCCGCTAATCGCGTGCTCGACGGAACCGCCACGCCCCTGCCAGAACGATGCCTGCCGCAGCTTCTCGCTAACTCGCTCCGGCTCAACCGCCGACTCCCCTTTGAGCAACGGCCACAACAACTCGACCGCCCCTTCGACCAGTTTGCCCGATGTGAAGCAACTGCCCCAGCCGGATAAGCCTTCGTCCGTCTGAACCTCGACGAGCGTGTGCAGGTTTTCTTGCGGCTCGTGCCCTTGAGGCCAACCGCCATCAACGGTGGCTCCGGTCAAAGGGATGACTTCCAGATGCGTGATTTTCATGGTTGGGCTTTCGGCTGAGTGCGGAGGATCAATGCGCGACAGCTTTTCGGCGACTCACGAAGCCGTCAAGCAAGTCTGGGCTTTTCTAATTTCGAGTTTCGGATTTCGGGTGGCATGTCGTAGAATCACCGTCGATGTCTCCTCAAACAAGGGTTCGATCATGCACAGCGAGAGCCAAACGGTCGGCCGCCCGATGGAAGTCTTGATGGTCGAAGACAGCTTGACTGCCGCGAAGCTGACGATGGGAGCGTTGACTAAGGGACAAATCGCGCACCACATGACCTGGGTGAAGACCGGCGAGGATGCGCTGGAGTTTGTGCGTCGGGCCGGCAAGTTCACGCGTGCTCCGCGGCCGGATTTGATTTTGCTCGATCTGGGACTGCCGGGGATCGGTGGCAAGGATGTGTTGGCGACCGTGAAGGATGACGAATCTCTAAAGACCATTCCCATCGTCGTGTTGACCGCCTCGACGGACCCCGCGGATCGGGCGGACGTCGAGCACTTTGATGTCGCGGCGTATCTCACGAAGCCGGTCGATCTCGAAAAGTTTTTGTGGCTGGTCAAAGAGCTGAAGCAGTATTGGCTGGCCGAAGTCATCCTGCCGCACGTCACCGAAGCGGAAGATCCGCCGCCAGAGGGGGCGTTGTCTTCGACCGGTTCGTTGGGCTTGTTCAAGTAGGATGGGCACTCTTGCCGTCCGGTCTTCCGGTCGCAATGCGGGACGGGCAAGAGTGCCCATCCTACGAAGCACGAAAACACGTCTTGCTCTCGATTCACGCTTTGCGATACATCCCCGCTCCCTTCCGCAGAGGAGTTTTCCTGTCCTCTGAAATCCCTTCCAAAATCCGACTCTCCAACCGGAAATCCAACCAAATGAGCGGTGTCAAGGACGGCACCTGTCGTGTCCAGCGCGAGGTCCGCGTGGCCCCTTGGGTCGGCGTGTCTCTGTGCGGTCTGGCCCTTTGGATGTCCGGTTGCCAATCGTCTCCGACGATTCGCGGTCAGACACCCAGCTACAACCAATCGGCGGCATCCGCACGCCGTCCCTTCCGCCCCATTGAGCAGGAGACTCCGGACGAAGAACTCGTGCCGGGAGAGATTCACGAACGGGTGTCGCCTTCGAGCGACGAAGACCCGGATGCTTTGACCGATCCGATTGCCGACATCGTCATCGAAGGCAACGACACGATCGAGACGACTGCTATCCGCAAGCTGATTCGTTCCGCGATTGGCCGGCCGCCAAGCGAATCTCAGATTCGCGAAGACGTCCGAGCACTCTTCAGCACGCGCTGGTTCTTCGCGGTCGAGCCACGCTATCGCCGCAAGGACAAAGAACTGGTCCTGGTCTTTCGGGTGATCGAACGGCCGATGGTCGAAAGCGTCGAGTTCCACGGTAACGAACGGATCAAAACAAAATATCTCGAAAAGCTCACGGGGCTCAAACCGGGCAGTCCGTTCGACGTCAGCGTCAATCGCGAGGCGATCAAACGGATCGAAGAGCACTACAAGTCCAAAGGCTTCCCGTACACGAAGGTCACGCTCGACAAGGGCAACAAGCGCGAGGATCGCCAAGTCGTCTTCCAGATCGACGAAGGGCCGAAGGTCATCGTCGGCTCGGTCGGGTTCGACGGCAACGAATCATTCACCAGCGGCTTGCTGAAGACGAAGCTGTCGCTCAAGCCGGCGTTTCTCGGCCTGCCGTTCTGGAGCAAGTACAAGCCGGAGCAGATTCCCGATGACGTCGCGGCCCTCAAGCAGTACTACCACAGTCTGGGCTACTTCGATGTGAATATCGAGAAGGATGTCACGATCGACGAGAGCCCGTGGAATCCGCTGAGCTACAAGGCGGCGCACGCCATCATCACCTACCGCATTGAGGAAGGTCCGCGATTCAAAGTTCGCAATTTGATCTTGGAAGGCAACAAGATCTTCACGAACGAGGAACTGGCCGCTGATCTCAAGATGCGGTCGGGAGACGCGTACAACTCGCGGTTCATGAACAAGGATGTCGAAGCGATCAAGGATCGCTACGGCAAGCTGGGCCGCACGTTCGCCAACGTCGAGCCGATTCCTCGGTTCCTGGAGGAGACGGGCGAGATGGATCTCGTCTACCAAGTTGACGAAGACCGCGTTTACACGATTCGGCACATCAACGTGCATATCCAGGGAGATCACCCGCATACTCGCGAGTCGGTCGTTCGCAACCGCATGTTGCTGCACCCCGGCGACCTGGCCGATCCCAAGAAGCTCAAGCAGAGCGAACGACGATTGGAAAACGCCATCTTCGATCGAGCGGGCCCGACGGCTCCGCGCATCCAGCTCTCCAAGGTCCCCGAGAAGCCGAATTCCAATCGGCCGCAAATCACGCAGGCGAGCACCATTCGCGGACAATCCCCTGATGAAGAGCAGGAACCCGCGATTATCACTTGGCGAAATCTCAGCTCCGATTCGCTGATCTTCGGCACGAAACCCGTGGTGCGAGGCCAAAGTCCAGAACCGTCCGATACCGATTGGGTCGATCCCAGCTCGTCCACTCTGATCGCTCAAAATCCGCCGCCCGAGTATCCCTTCGGAGCAACGGCGACTGATCCCCAGGCACAGCAGATCCTGCCTCCTGGCCAGGCGGATGGCAACGTCTTTGTCACCGAGGCTCAAACCGGCCGGTTGTCCTTCGGCGTGGGCGTGAACAGCAACTCCGGCGTTGTTGGCTCGATCGTGCTGGAAGAAAACAATTTTGACATCACACGCTTCCCGCGCAGCTTCGAGGATGTCCGCAACGGCACCGCGTTTCGTGGAGCCGGCCAGCAATTCCGCTTGGAGGCGGTCCCTGGCAATATCGTCAGTCGATACCTCGCCAGTTGGACCGATCCGTACTTCATGGACACGCCCTATAGCGTTGGTGTGAGTGGCTTCTTCTTCAATCGCTTCTACCGCGACTGGCGCGAAAACCGACTTGGTGGCCGCGTCACCGTTGGCCGGCAATTAACGCAGGAGTGGTCGATCATCGGATCGATTCGCCTGGAGTCCGTCGACATCATGGATCCGACCGTGCCGACTCCCGCACTGCTGGCTCAATCGTTGGGAACCAGCTTCCTCTCGACGGGACGCATTGCACTCGCACACGACACACGCGATTCGCAGTTCCAGCCGGCCGAGGGGCATTATGTGACCGCCGGCTTCGAACAAGCCTTTGGCGAGTACAATTACCCGCGCGTGGACGCCGAGGCCCATCAATACTTCACAACCTACAGCCGCCCGGATGGCGGCGGCCGACATATCCTGTCGCTCGGTTTGCAGGCCGCCTGGTCCGGCGACAACACCCCGATCTTTGAACGCTACTACGCCGGCGGCTTCCAGTCTTTACGCGGATTCTCGTTTCGCGGCATCAGCCCGGTTGACGGCAGTGTCCGCATCGGCGGCCGGTGGATGTTCTTGGGCGGAGCCGAATACCTGATTCCGGTCACCGCCGATGAATCACTGGGTGTCGTGGGCTTCACCGACTTCGGTACCGTCGAGTCCTCCAGTGTCAGTCTGAGGAATTTACGGTTGACCGTCGGTGCCGGTTTGCGAGTCACGATCCCACTGATGGGCCCGGCTCCCATCGCCATCGACTTCGGCTTCCCGATTCTCAAAGAGACGTTTGACGACACTCGCGTCTTCAACTTCTCGGTTGGCGTGACACGGTAGTCCCTGGAGTGCGGCGGCTTGACGCAGCCCTCCATTCCTAACGGCAAATGATGCGGATGGCCGTTGAGTCTACTCGTGGAACAGCGAAGCGAATCGGCGACGATCACGATGATGGCCAATGCCCACTCGTTGCCTACAGACCGCAATGAATGGAGGGCTCCGTCAAGCCGGCGCACTCCAAGGAACTATGCGAGCGATTCCAGCGGTCCCACTGCGACTGTGGTCGTTGCTCCAAGCGGGTAGACGTCCAACAACTCGCGTACGTCACGACTCGTGATCCCGCGCAGAGTGGCGAGATCGTCAGCCACCGAGTGGTATTCTTCGCGATAGATCCAGTTGCCTCCCAACGAGGACAGCCGACCCATCGGCCGCTCGCTGCGCAGCACGACTCGCGAAGAAACTTTGTTCTTCGCCATTTCGAGTTCGTCTTCTCGAATGCCGTCGCGATTGACTTCCGCGTAGATCGCATGGATGCGTTCGAGGTTCTCCGCGATCGCTTCCGGTTCGCTCGACAAGTACGTCATGTAGCTGCCGCTGCCGTCGTACTCGGTGAAGTCGAGGTCGGCCGCTTCCGCGAGTCCTGGATCGACCAACTCCCAAAACAGCCGGCTGCCGCTGTGGTCACCGACGATCACCGACAAGATCTCCGCCGCGTATCGCAATCGATTCTGAGCAGAAGGTGCAGGAGTCATCTGCATGATGTGTTCTTGCTGGCTCTTCGGCCGAGCGATGACCTTCAGGCCGCCGGCTGGTTTCGCTTCATGCGTCGCCCGGCCGCACACCCCCGCTGGCCAATGAGCACAATGCTGCTCGGCCAGCGCGACGATTTGCGACCAATCGGTATTCCCCGCGACAGCCAGTACGACGTTGCCGGCGAGGTAGCGGTTGTGGTGATACTCGCGCATCTGCTCGCACGTCAGAGCGGTAATGCTCTCTTTGGTGCCGAGCACACTCTGTCCCAGCGGATGCCCAGCGAAGTGTGTCTGCATCAGATTTTCATAAGCCGTGAAGCTGGGCTGATCGTCGTACATCCCGATCTCTTCCAGGATGACGTTCTTCTCCATGTCGAAGTCCGCCTGCCGCAGCGAAGGTCTCAGGATGTTCGCAAACAGATCGAACGCTTGGGGCAAGTATTCGGGCAGAACGGCTCCGTAGAACAGCGTCCCTTCTTCGGCAGTCGCCGCGTTGTACTTGGCTCCGACCTCATCAAAGATGCGATTCACGTCGTCGGCCGAGTACTTCTCGCTTCCCTTGAAGACCATATGCTCCAGGAAGTGGCTGACACCCGACACGGCCGCTGTCTCGTCCCGTGAACCGGTGCGTACGAAGAACCCCAGCGCGGCGGAATGCACTGCGGGATTCAGTTCCGCGATCACCGTCAAACCGTTGGCGAGTTTTGTCTGATGGAATTTCATGGCATCTCGTAGGTCAGGCTTTCCAGCCTGAGCCAATGGAGGGTTGGTGACGATTCGGGTCAGCTTGGAAAGGCTGATCTACGGGATCTTCAGCGGATTCGGCCCAATCGTCAGCACGGTGAAGTCGCGAGCCGGATGCTGATGCACATAGTCCAGCACACCCGCAACCGTCAGGCTGTCGATGTCTCGCCGAATATCGTCGAGCGTTTGAATGCGTTTCAGAAAATGCCAATCGCGAGCGATCGAGGTCGCGCGACTGGTGGTCGATTCCTGCTGCATGATCAGCGAACTCTTCGCGCGGGCTTTGCAGCGTTCGAGTTCATGCGATTCGATGCCGTCCCCCAGACGCTGGAGTTCGTGCAGCGTGACGTCGAACGTTTCCTGGGCACGCTCGACCGTCGTACCGGCATAGGTCAGGACTCGCCCTTCGTGCAACAGGCTGTTGAGCGACGCACTGACCGAATAACACAACCCACGCCGCTCACGGACCTCAGTGAAGAGTCGCGCGCTCATGCCACCGCTGAGCACTCCGACCGCCGCCCACGCCTTGTAGTAATCGGGATGCGAGTACTCGATCGCATCGTAGGCGATGCCAATGTGCATCTGCGTCGAATCGTGAGCGATGTGCCCGATTCGCTCACCGCGCGGGCCAGTAACTATCGACGGTTCCGGCTTCGTTTTCCAATCGCCAAACAACTGTGCGACTAAGTCCAGCGTACGCGGAACATCGACTTGCCCAGCGATCCCCAAAATCGCACCGTTCGGACGCAGGCAACGATCACAATGTGCTCGCACCGACTGCGCAGTGAGTCGAGGCAATTCTTCGAGCGAACCTTCGGTCGGTAATCCCCACGGGGCGTCGTAGCAGCGACGGCGCAGTTCGATCATCAGCTTACGTTGCGGTTCGTCCTCGATCGCTCGCAGCGACTGTTCGATCCCCGCGATCGCCCCCTCAAATTCCTCCTCCGACAATTGCGGGCGGCGAATGATATCCGCATAAAGCGCGAACGCCGCTGGAACATTTTCGCCCAGAGTGGCGGCCGTGAAAGCGATGTGATTCAGCCCGGTGCTCTCATTCCGCTGCACGCCCAAGTTGTCGAGGGCATTCGACAAGTCGCGGCTGTCGAGGTCGCCCGCTCCGCGCGTGATCCAGTCGGTCAGAGCCGCCGCCGTTCCCCCCTGTCCTGCAGGGTCGAATGCGCTGCCGCCGGGGATCAGAAAGCAAAACGCGGCCGATTGCACATCCAACATCGGCTCAATCACGACCGTCAATCCGTTGGTCAACGGATGCGTGTGAATAATTTGTTCGGGCATCGCTTCGTCCGTGAGGCTATCAAAACAGGCGGCAAAGACGAGCGGAGTCTGACGCGGTGTTCCGGGAACGCCAAGGGGTCGGGAGTCTTTTTCAGGTCAGCCCCACACGTTTTCAATGTCGCGACGTGGCTAAGGCAAACCTGAAATAGACTCCCGCACCCATCCCTCGTTACTTCAGCAGCCGCAAGACTAGCGCCGTCCAGCCGGTTTGGTGAGAGGCACCGCAGCCGCGTCCGGTGTCGCCGTGGAAGTATTCGTAGAACAGCACGAGATCCTTCCAATACGGATCGTCCCGATAGCGTGGATCATCACCGTGACAGGGGCGGCGTCCCTCCGCGTCCGGCAGGAAGAGGTTCGACATCCGGCGTGACAACTCGGTGGCGACTTCTTTCAACGTCATCCAGACACCGCTTCCGGTCGGACATTCGATTTTGAAGTCGTCGCCGTAGAAGTGGTGATAGCGTTCCAGCGCTTCGACCAGCAGGTAATTGACCGGGAACCAAATCGGCCCGCGCCAATTCGAGTTGCCGCCGAACATCCCGGTGTTCGATTCGCCGGGGACGTAATCGACTCGCAGTTCCTGTCCATCGGTGCGGAAGACGAACGGATCGGCCGAGTGAACTCTGGACAAAGCTCGCAGTCCATAATCAGACAGGAATTCGGATTCGTCCAAGACTCGTTGCAGCACGCGCCGCAAGCGTTCTTTGGACGGAATCGCCAATAGCAGACGGCTCTTTTTGGCATCCACCGCCGCCGGGTCTTTCTCGCAAATGGTGATCTGCCGCGCGAGATCTTTGCGATTCTTCAAGAACCAATTCATGCGATGCTTGAAACCAGGCAGCTTGTCGAGCGTTCTCGGATCGAGAATCTCGGATGCAAACAGCGGAATGATGCCGACCACCGAGCGAATGCGCATCGGCTGGCCGTGGTCCCCCATCCGGAGCTGGTCGTAATAGAAGCCGTCAGTCTCGTCCCACAGTCCGCTGCCGCCGAGTGTGTTCATGGCGTCGGCAATGGCGACGAAGTGCTCGAAGAATTTCGAAGCAATGTCCTCGTAGCTGGGATCTTCCGACGCCAACTCCAGCGCAATTGCCAGCATTGTGGAGCAGAAGAAAGCCATCCATGCCGTTCCGTCCGCTTGCTCCAAATGCCCACCGGTGGGCAGCGGCTGGGATCGGTCGAACACTCCGATGTTATCCAGGCCGAGAAACCCGCCACCGAACATGTTGTTCCCACTGATGTCCTTACGATTGACCCACCAGGTGAAGTTCACCAACAGTTTTTGAAAAGCGCGGGCGAGAAACAGCCGGTCCCGTTTGCCCCGTCCGCCGGTCTGCTTGTAAACGCGCCAGCAGGCCCAGGCATGGACCGGAGGATTCACGTCGCCAAATCCAAACTCGTAAGCGGGCAATTGTCCGTTCGGGTGCATGTACCACTCGCGCAGAAACAGCAGCAGTTGCGACTTGGCAAACTCGGCATCGATCCGCGCGAACGGGACCATGTGAAATGCCAAGTCCCAAGCGGCGTACCACGGATACTCCCACTTGTCCGGCATTGAGATCACATCGCGGTTGAACAGATGCGGCCAATCACGATTGCGACCCTGCTTGCGTGACTCCGGCGGAGGGGGTTGCCCTTCATCTCCTTTGAGCCACTGCGGCACGACGTAGTGATAAAACTGCTTCGTCCATAGCAGTCCCGCGTAGCCCTGCCGAGCAACGCGCGCCGCCTCTGGCGAATACTCTTTGTAGAGCTTCGAGCCATAGAATTCGTCCGCCTCTTCCAGACGAGCGGCGAAGACTTCCTCGAACTCCGGGCCGAACGCCGTCTCCGGCTTCCATTTCTTCTCCTCGTGATTCGTCATCCGCATGCGGATGACTTTCGAGGAATGCGGTTCAATGTTCAGCTCGTACCAAGCGGCCGTTTTCGTGCCGATTCCATACGGCGAAACAGCCTCTTGATCGCCATGAATGAGCAAATCATGAAACGCATCTTTCACATACTTTCCTTCGTTCGGACCGCCGTGCAGCCGTTCGGAATTCGTGACGTTTTCGGTGAAGAGCCATTGGGAAGCACAGACGGACGAATCGGACGCAAAGGACATTTCACCGAGCGCCTCGTGCCAGACGAAGACCGTTCCGTCTGGCTGGAGCTGCATGCTGGGATAACGCTCCGGCAATTCATCATGTCCGAGCCAGGACCAGGTATTTCGAAACCACAACGTCGGCAGGACATGCAGACTTGCCGGTTCTGAACCGCGGTTGTGAACGGTGACCTTAATCAGGATGTCTTGCGGCGAGGCCTTCGCGTACTCCGCCACGACGTCGAAGTAGCGGTCGTCATTGAACACACCGGTGTCGACCAACTCGAATTCCAACTGATCCTTCCCGCGATGACGATTCCCTTGAATCAATTGCTCATACGGGAACGCCCCTTGCGGATACTTGTAGAGCGCTTTCATGTACGAGTGCGTCGGAGTCGAATCGAGGTAGTAATACAACTCCTTCACGTCCTCGCCGTGATTTCCCTCTGGCCCGGTGAGCCCGAATAGCCGCTCTTTTAAGATCGGATCGCGACCGTTCCAAAGCGCCAGTGCGAAACACAAACGCCCTTGCCGATCGCTGATTCCCATCAGCCCGTCTTCCCCCCAGCGATACGCGCGACTGCGAGCGTGATCGTGCGGAAAGGATCCCCAGGAATCGCCGTGAGCCGAATAGTCTTCGCGCACCGTCCCCCACTGTCGCTCGGAGAGGTACGGTCCCCAACGCTGCCAGTCCTCTTTCCGAGAATGAGCCGCCGTCAGCCGCAACTCTTCGGCGGTCGTCGTGGGGGTGTCGATCATCAGGGTCTCGGTCATTGCTCGTGACATGATGCGCTCTCGTGGTGAAATGCTTGCGATATCGAATTGAGTTCAGCCGTGGACCACTAACTTAGAAAGCTCTGTATTGTTTCGCCACACGCCAACCAGGCGATGAAAACCAACGTCAGGGAAAACACAGCAGTGATGTGCCGCTTAGAACCAACGCTTGCGTTTCATCAAGACCAGCAAACCCAGCCCAAAGGTCACGACGACGCCCCAAAAAAAGAAATAGCCATACCGCCATGACTTCTCGGGCATGTAGTCAAAATTCATCCCGTAAACGCCGGTGAGAAAAGTGAGCGGCAACATGATCGTGCCCAGCACCGTCAGCCTCGACAGCGTGTGATTGGTTCGGTGGGTGACAATACCCAGGTATAGACCAACGGTTTCCGAAAGTAGCTCCCGCTCTGAAGCCACGTCCGCGCTCAGGCGATCCAGGAGGCTGGCCTTCTTCTCCAGATACGGCTGCGTCGTCTCCGGAATCATGGGCGAACGCCGTAGCGACAAGTCATGCACAATCTCTCGTGCGTAAACCACGACCTTTTGAAATTCACTGACGGCACGCAACAACTCGGCAACTCGCTCGAACATCGCTTCGTTGGCCTGCTTAAACAAATTGTCCTGGACCGCTTGATTGTCGTCGGAAATCCGCCCCACGATCTGCGTGTAATTCTCGCAAAGATGGCTGGCTAACGCATACAAGAGGAAGCCGGGGGAGAGCGCGATCCGACGAAAACTCCGCGCATAACTTTGACGCATCGCCTCGATGACGGGAGAGGATTCGCGATGCATCGTCACGAGGCATTTGGTTCCAATACACACCGCCAGGGGATGGGTGTTGACGCCGGACACACTCCAATCGGCATCGAGCAACGTGAACGCGACGAATTCCTCCAGATCCGCGAAATAGGGGGTCGGACGGTTGGAGAGCAGCGAAACCAATTGAGGTCGTTCGCATCCCAACTGTTCCAACAATTTCATTCCGTGATCGACCATGTCCCCCGAAAAATCAATCCACCAGAATCGGCCGGCTGCCGTCGCATCCACCAGTTCCATCGCATGCGACACGCTCGCGATGGGAATCTGTTCTTCGAGTTTGGTCGCGAAATTGAAGTGAACGGCGAGAATCACGGGGCACCTCAAAGGAGTCGCCGGAATGTGCGGATGTGCGA
>SXKJ01000100.1 GCA_005778115.1 Planctomyces sp.
AGCCCCCCGGTTCATCAGCGAATACACCGGGGGGCTGACGCCGCCCCGCTCGCCAAGTTGCATCATTTTATTCCCGCATCGCCCGGCTCGAAGACTTTCACCTCCGGCGTGTCGCGTGTCAGCACCTGCCAGCTCGCGCCGCTTTCTCGGAACGCTGAGAAATCCGTCGGCGAGTACGACCACTCCAAGTTCGGCGTGCAGATCCGTTGGCCGTTCAGTTCACGCGACCACATCGCCGCGTCGAGGACTCCGCTGGCGAGCAAAGTCCGCTCGACTGGATAAGGCGCTCGGCGCTCGCGAAAGAAATGCTGCGCCGAATGCGAGAGAGCTTTGAAGAAATTCCGATTCCCCCACGGCCCGTTGAAGACCGCTGTCGCCTGAATCTTCGGATCTCCTTTGAGCCGGCAGGCGAGATTCCAGCGGTTCGCACTGCCTCCCACCTTGAGGACTGTCGCGCGAAGTCCGTCACGGTAGGTCAGCAACAAACCGTGGCTCGGTTCCATGTCGGGAACCGCCGGGCCGTTGCTTTTGTTGAGCCCGCGCGGCTGCTCGCTCATCGAGACTTCGGCTTGCATCGCGGCCTGAGCCAGTTCGCGCGACCAGCGGCCGGAAGCTGCCGCGCGAGCCAACGCCTCGCCGGTTAAGAACTCGACCGAAGCGATGCCGGTCTCGCCACCACGCCGAGCCTCGACGAACGATTGCAGCAATTCGAAACCGTGAAAGTCGTAGACCTCGATCCCGCCGCCGTGAACGGCCACCGCCTCTTCGATGTCGGCATTGGGCGGCAACTCGAGGCCCGGACGACGCTGCCCCAACGGCACCGAACTCCCCGCCATCAACGGAATGCCGCAGCTTCGCGCGACGTCGTACATCTCTTTCGACCAGTCCCAGCGATACGACAAATGCTTGTCATTGAAGAACGGCACAAAGCAATTCGACCGCTGCATGACACGCACCGCTTGGTCAAAGAACTCTTTGCGTGGGTACATCACGACGCCCCGCGAGTTCGTCGGATACTCACCGTGTTCGACCACCGACAGCACGGCATCCACCGCCAACCCACCGGTTCCCAGCGTCAGCGCATCTTCAATCGTCGGACACAACGGAATGTGGAATCGTTTGGAGACGTCGCGGGCCATGTCCCCTTCGGGAAACTGGTCGGCGTACATCGAAACAACCTCGACCCCCGGATCGACCAGCTTGCCGCGAAACAGATACGGCTTAAAAAAGTTCTCTAGCAGATTGAAGACATGTGACCGAAACCGAAACACGGTGAAGATCGCCGCGACACGCGGCCGCCGAACCGGCTCGGCCAATAGCGGTGACAACAGGCAGGTACTCAGACCAGCCGTTGAACCGATCAAAAACTGACGACGATCAAGTTGTGGTCGCATGGTGCCCCTTCTTAGTAGCTGGAGTCGTGAGACTTCAGGGCTCGCCGAGAAAACTGAACTCTCACGAGTTCAGCTACCATCTTCTTCACAGTCGCTCCGTGACTCGAACGATCCGGTCACGGAGTGACCGGTCTACTGTGATTCGCCCGTGCAACACGCAGCATGTTGAGACCGAGGATCTTTTCAATCTGCTCGTCCGAGTAACCACGCTGCACGAGGCCCACAGTAAACAGTGGCCAGTTCGTCCAAGCCAGCGACTTCGACTTTGGATACCGCTTCGCCTCCTCGGCCCCCGACAGAAACGCATCGTCCGGCCAGAGAGCTTCGTAGCGTGTGCGACGCTTTGCACGTGTTGGGATCTTCTTCAGCTCGGCGGCATCGTTTCGCGAGCGATACCCGATGTCGGTCCCGATGCCAACATGGTCGATCCCGAATTTCTTCACCACATAATCGACGTGATCCAACAGCGCCGCGATGTCACCGGTCCGGCCGAGGAAATGCGGGATCGCACAAATGCCAATCAAACCGCCGCCATCGACGATCGCCTTGACCACTTCATCCGGCTTCGCGCGAATGTGATGTTGCAGCGTGGCACAACTCGTGTGACTGGCGACCATCGGCTTCTTGGAAACCTGCGCCGCTTCGAGACTCGTCCGCAAGCCGCTGTGAGCGACATCGACGATCACCCCGACACGATTCATCTCGGCAACCGCCGCTCGGCCAAGATCGCTCAGTCCACCGTTGGCCGTCTCCGCGCAACCGTCGCCCAACAAGTTCCGGCGGTTGTACGTCACATGCATCATCCGGACGCCGAGTTCAAAAAACGTCCGCACATGCCGCAACTCATCTGCCACCGAAACCGCATCGCCCGTCAGCGGCATTCCATTGCCCGTGAAGTACAGACACCGCCGCCCTTGCTCCTTCGCCGTCACGATGTCATCCGGAGTGACGGCTTTACTAACGACGTCTCGCAAATGATCGGTCGCGTAGGTGAACCTCGCGAGCCGTTTCAGCAGACGCAGCGGACTCGATCCCTCTTCGCCGGCATTCTGAAACACGCACGTCACGCCGGAGGCTTCCCACGCCTGCAAATACTCCGCCCGCTCGGCCGCGTCGGTGACGTACCGAGTCATCCGCATGTCTTCTTCGAGGTCTTGCAGTTCGATATCCGACGCCCCGGCCTTCACCGCATCGGCCAGACGATCCCCATCAACGGCGGCGTTCGGCGAGAAGCCATACACATCGAACACCACCGACTTCGCGTGCAATGCCAAACCGTGTTCCAAATCGCGTGTACTCGGCTTGAGCACGTCCATGCCGAGCAACCGAGCCTGCTCAATCACGTCATTAGGCGTCGCCGCGCTCGCGACCGCTGGAAGCCATGTTGCGACACTCCCGGCGGCACACACGCGAAGAAAATCACGTCGAATAAATGCTTCCATCTTGTCGATCCCTATCGCGGAAAATTGGTGTCGAAGGGATGACTCACGGTTGGACGTATCCGCGCGACCGCCCCCAGGCGAGCCAGTCGGCAGCCATCGACTCGATATTCCCACGATGGGATGGCGGAACCGGATCACAGCCGGTGATCGCCTTCAAAGCCCAAAACCAATGATCGGATTCCGTCGCCAACTCGCGAAAGATCATCGGCAACGCCAAACGCCCCATGCCGATGATGCGCTGATACGCCGGATGCCCCGCCATCTCGGTCAGCGACGACGAAAACGCTGTTTCGGCCCGCCACTGATGAGTCATCCGCGAGAACTCTTGTTCCACATCAACTCGGTCATCGCCGCCGGTTTCTGACGGGCCACTCGTGCGAGCCAACCGCGCGGAGAGTAACGTCACCAACTCCGCCTGTTGCTCGGGCGGTAGTGTGTCCGCCGCCGCTTCGATTTCGAGAAGTGTGCTCATAATTCATCCTCCGAGTCTCGGTTAGCCTGCCAGCTCAGGAAACGCTTGGAACAACGCTGGAGCGCGACCTGCGCTTTCACTTTTTGCAGCGACTGCTCCTGAGCCGCCTCAGCCAAGACTAAAAACGTCCGATGTTGCGACGGACTAACAGGCTCTTTCTTGTCCAACACTTTTCGCAATTTACGCTGAAGAGCGGTCGGTAATCGGTAATTCGCCGCGAGCCGCAATGCTTCCGCACACGCCCGGAGCGCCTTGCGGCGTGTGAATTTTGATGATGTTGTCACTGCGATTGCCATGCTTTTTCACTCCAACACTCTCGCAGGTTTTCTCACGGCCCAATGATACCTCGTCGGCAACTCGAAGTTCTACGACATGCTGATCCCTGTCGAAGAAATCTACGCCGTCCTTTTCGAGGACGCCGCCCTCACCGATGTCGGCTGGAAAGCCATCCACAAACGCAACTCGAAGAAAGAACTCTTCGAGTACGTCGTTCATCTGGCCGCGTCAGGATATTTGTTTTCGTGAGCCGTGTGCTTCGCGAGCTTGTCGGTGAACTGCGTCAGCGGATCACCGGTGAAAATAATTGCCAGATGTTTCTTGACGAATGCTTTTTCGATTGGCATTGTGTGCCCCGCCGTTCGGCAATGAGTGTCGTTCTGACACTTGAAGGCTACTCCTCAATACTCAACTCTGAAGGAGTCATCATGCGATTCGGTTCTTGGTTGTCATCTCTCGCGAACCTGTCCTCTTCCGTGTCAGGCCGCCCGCTACAACGGCAATTGCGATCACTGAAATCAGGATTCAAGCCTGCGCGGCGACGACGGCATGAACTCCCGCGGATCGCGGTTGAATTGCTGGAGGTTCGCGCATTGCTGTCCGCCACGGCCAATGACGATTCCGCCTACATGACGGTGCATGATCAGTCTTTGACCGAATCCACCCCTGGAGTTCTCAATAATGACACTGCCGACACGGACTCGGACGGGAATCCGCTGTCGATGACCGCCTCGCTGGTCAGTGGTCCCGGAAACGGCTCGGTGACTCTCAATGGCGATGGCTCGTTTGTGTACACGCCGAATTCGGGTTTTGTGGGAGCGGACACGTTCACCTACAACATTTCCGGCAGCAACACGCGACGGTCACGATCAACGTCCTCAACAACGCCCCCAGTGCGTCGGACGACAGTTACATGGTGACTCACGACGAAACCCTCAACGAAGTTGCGCCGGGTGTTCTCGGCAACGATTCGGGGGACACAGACGGCGATCCCGTGACTGCGATGCTGGTCGATGACGTGACCAACGGCACGCTCACCTTCAACGCCGACGGATCATTCGATTACACGCCAAACGCTGGCTACGTCGGCAACGACAGCTTCACCTACAAACTCAGTGACGGCCTGACCGACAGCAACACCTCGACGGTCACGATCAACGTCCTCAACAACGCGCCCAGTGCGTCGGACGACAGCTACATGGTCACTCACGACCAGACGCTCAATGAAGCGGCTCCCGGTGTAATCGGCAACGATTCAGGGGACACGGACGGCGATCCCGTGACCGCGATTCTGGTCGATGACGTTGCCAACGGTACGCTCACCTTCAACGCCGACGGCTCGTTCGATTACACCCCAAACGGCGGCTACGTCGGCAACGACAGCTTCAC
>SXKJ01000101.1 GCA_005778115.1 Planctomyces sp.
ACTGCATCTCAAGCGGCTGATGGTCGGCGGCATCGAACGGGTCTACGAGATCGGCCGCGTCTTCCGGAACGAGGGGATCGACGCCACGCACAATCCCGAATTCACGATGATCGAGCTGTATCAAGCCTATGCGAACTACGAAGTGATGATGGACCTGTGCGAGCAGATTACCCTCGATGCCTCGAAGGCCGCTGGCAACGAGTCGCTCGTTGTGCCTTGGGGAGACAAGACCGTCGATCTGACTCCGCCGTGGAAGCGTTGCAAGTACGCCGACCTCTTCCGCGAGCACGCCGGCTGCGACATGCACGACGCCGACGCAGTCCTCGCGAAGGCCAAGTCGCTGCACATCGACACGAAAGGCAAGCACCCCGACGTGCTCGTCAATGAAGTCTTCGAGGCGACCGTGGAAGATGCGCTCGAAGGCCCGGTCTTTGTGATTGACTACCCGGCTTCCATGTGTCCGCTAACAAAGCGCAAGCAATCCGATCCGGCCATTGCCGAGCGATTTGAACTCTTCATCCACGGCCGCGAGATCGCGAACGCCTACACCGAACTCAACGACCCTCGCCTGCAAGAGGAAACTTTTCGGACGCAGCTCGCCGGCCAAGCGGAAGAAGACTCGATGGCCAAGATGGATCACGAGTTCGTCTACGCCTTGAAAGTCGGAATGCCTCCGGCCGGAGGCATGGGAATCGGAATCGACCGACTGGTCATGTTGCTGACCAACACGAATACTATTCGCGACGTCATCGCGTTCCCGCTGTTGAAACCGGAATAGCAACCATTCGACCTGTCGGCCATTCGTCAGGCTCGTTCCTTTGAGTGCCCGACGAATCGAGCGAGACGACGAATGTCAGGCTCGAGAGAACCTTGCTTTGGGAGGAATTCATTATGTTCGCCATTCGGAATCGTGCGCTGTTTGCAGTGTTATCAATCGTTGTCTTAAGCGGCTTCGTCGCCTCGCATGCGAAAGATAAGAAGGATGAAAAGAAAGCCGATCCGAAGGTGAAGCGCGAGGTCAAGCTCTTCAACGGCAAGGATCTCGACGGCTGGAAGAACTCGATGTTCGGCGGCGACGGCGAGATCGTGGTGGAAGACGGCCAGTTGATCCTCGACCGAGGCAACGAACTGACCGGAGTCACTTGGAAAGATGGGAAGACGCTGCCGAAGTTCAACTATGAGATTTCGCTGGAAGCTCAGCGTGTTGATGGCAGCGACTTTTTCTGTGGGCTGACGTTTCCGATCAAGGACGACCCGTGCAGCCTGATCCTCGGCGGTTGGGGCGGGACGGTCTGCGGGATATCGAGCCTCGACTTCAAAGACGCCTCGGAAAACGAGACGACGCTGTTTCGCGAGTTCAAAAACGGTCAGTGGTACAAGATCCGCCTGCGAGTCTTAGAGAAGCGGCTCACCGCCTGGATCGACGGTAAGGAGATTATTGACGTCGACCTGACCGGCAAGAAAATCGGCATCCGCAGCGAGGTTGACCCCAGCAAGCCGCTCGGATTCTGCTCGTATGCCACGAAGGCCGCACTGCGAAATATCGTGTTGAAGGAGATCGAGCCTCCGAAAGAAAAACCGGCCGCTGCCGATTCTTCCAAATAAGGGGCTTCTGGATGGTCGATTGCTGAAAAATCCTGGGCTCGACAGTCGCTTTCTCGTTGCGGGTTCGGGTACTCTGGTTCTCAATGTTCCTGAGGTGGCTCGGCGGAACTGAGCTGCCTTTCCGGAACCCCGCCACCTAGTCCCGCCAAATCAATTTCCCGGTTGAGCGTTTCGCATCGGATGCGGAGTTCAACGACGGCCCTTTAAGAATGAGGTGTTGCGATGCGTGCGCTTGGGCATCGTTTCGTGGTTGTGTGTATGAGTTTGATCGGTGTGTCGGCTGGCTCGACGCTGTTCGCGGCTGAGACACCGGCGACCGATGCGGTCAGCTTCGACAAGCAGATCCGCCTGATCTTCCAGGCGAATTGCCAGGGCTGCCATCAGCCCGCCAAAGCCGGTGGGCAATATGTGATGACCGACTTCACCAAGCTCGTCAAAGGTGGCGAGAGTGGGTCGGCAGCAGTCGTGCCCGGAAAACCGGAGGGGAGCTACCTCCTGCAACTCATCACGCCGAAGGACGGCAAGGCCGAGATGCCCAAAGGCAGGGCTCCGCTGACGGCCGCTGAGATCGAGATCGTCAAGAAGTGGATCGCTCAAGGAGCGAAAGATGACACGGCTGCCGGTGCCAAGCAGCGCTACGACCAAGATCATCCGCCCGAATACACCCGGCCGCCGGTTGTCACGTCGCTCGATTTTTCGCCGGACGGACAGACGTTGGCGATCTCTGGTTTCCACGAAGTTTTGTTGGCCAAGGCCGAGACCGGCGAATTGATCGGCCGGCTAGTCGGCTTGGCGGAACGCATTGAATCGGTGCGGTTCTCGCCGGACGGAGCGCGGCTCGCTGTGACGGGTGGACTGCCCGGTCGCATGGGCGAGATTCAGATTTGGGATGTCGCCACGAAGAAACTGACGATGTCGGTGACGGCGACGTTCGACACGGTCTACGGAGGCAGTTGGTCGTCCGACGGCAAGCTGATCGCCTTCGGCGGCGCGGACAACCTCGTTCGAGCGATCGACACGACCACCGGACAACAAGTCCTGCAAAACGGGGCACACTCGGATTGGGTGCTCGACACTGGGTTCTCGCCGGACAGCAGCCACTTGGTCTCCGTCAGCCGGGACATGACCGCGAAACTGACCGAAGTCGGCACGCAGCGGTTCGTCGACAACATCACATCGATCACGCCGGGTGCTCTAAAGGGGGGCATTCAAGCGGTCGCCTCGCTGCCGAATCGCGATGAGGTTCTCGCTGGCGGCTCCGACGGTGTGCCGAAGATTTATCGGCTGTATCGCAAGACGGCTCGTGTCATCGGCGATGACGCGAACATGCTGCGTTCGTTGTCTGCGATGCGCGGCCGAATCTTCGGCGTTGCAACCAGTCGCGATGGATTCCGCTTCGCCGCCTCGAGCGCGCTCGACGGGACCGGTCAGGTGTTTGTCTTTCGGTTCGATCCGGCGCAAGTCCCGGCGAACGTGCAAGCGATGCTCGCGAAGAAGTTCGCTGAGCGCGCTCCGGCCGAGAAGGACGCGATCGAGAATCACTTCAAAGCAGCCGCGTTGACGGAATCGAAAGTGGAAGTCAAAGCGAACGTGTATGCCGTCGCCTTCCGCCCTGACGGGAACATCGTCGCGGCGGCAGGCTCGGACGGCATCGTTCGATTGATCGATGCGAACACCGGAGCGATCACGAAAGAGTTCTCGCCCGCTCCGATCAAGCCGACGAATGCGGCGGCTCCCAGTCAGCTCGCGGCGAACTTCAAACCGGCGGTCGAAAAGCTGGAGACCGAATCGCTGCCCCCTGGAACGAAGGTCGTCGGGCTGGAAGTTGTCCCGGCCTCGATCAAGCTGACCAGCCCGTTTGATTACGCTCAACTGCTCGTCACGGCGAAGCTTGATAACGGTGACCGAGTCGATGCGACACGACTGGTGCAGGCTCAGCCAGCCGCCGCGACAGTCGCGATCTCGCCGACCGGCATCGTCAAGGCGACCGCCGACGGAGCATCTGCTATCGGCTTGAAGCTCGGCGATCAGACGGCGACTGTCCCCGTCGAAGCGGCTGGCGTTGCGGCCGAGTTTCATCCTGACTTCATTCGGGACGTGAACCCGGTCCTCTCACGAGTCGGCTGTAACGCCGGCACTTGTCACGGAGCGGTCAAAGGGAAGAACGGCTTCAAACTCTCGCTGCGCGGCTACGACCCGATCTACGACGTCCGCGCGCTGACCGACGATTTGTCGTCGCGCCGAGTGAACCTCGCTTCGCCGGATGACAGCCTGATGCTGTTGAAGACGACCGCCGCTGTGCCGCACATGGGAGGCCAAGTCATTCAACCGGGCGAACCGTATTACGAAGTCATCCGCCGCTGGGTCGCCGATGGCGTGAAGCTGGATCTCAACACGCCGCGCGTCATCAAGATCGACGTGATGCCGCAGAACCCGGTCGTGCAACTGGTCGGAGCCAAGCAGCAACTCCGAGTCCTCGCGACCTACGCCGACGGGCGAGTTCGCGATGTCACTCGCGAAGCGTTCGTCGAAAGCGGCAACACCGAAGTCGCCGCCGCCGAACGAGGCGGGATCCTGAAGTCGCTTCGACGTGGTGAAGCTCCGATGCTCGTCCGCTACGAAGGCTCGTATGCCGCCACCACGCTGACCGTGATGGGTGACCGCACCGGCTTCGTCTGGGCCGAGCCTCCGGCCAACAACAAGATCGACACGCTCGCCGCCGCCAAGTGGCAGCGGATGAAGATTCAACCGTCGGGACTCGCAGGCGATGCCGAGTTCATTCGTCGCGTGTACCTCGACCTGACCGGGTTGCCGCCGACCGTTGACGCGGTGAAAGCGTTCCTCGCCGACACTCGCGACACGAAGGTCAAGCGCGACGAACTGGTCGACAAGCTGGTTGGCTCGGACGAGTACGTCGAGTACTGGTCCAACAAGTGGGCCGACCTGTTGCAGGTCAACGGAAAATTCCTCGCTCGCGAAGGAGCGACCTCGTTCCGCAAATGGATTCGCGACGAGATCACCGCGAACACCTCCTACGACCAGTTCGCCAAGAAGGTCGTCACCGCGACTGGCTCCAACAAAGATGTCCCGCAGGCGGCGTACTACAAAATCCTGCGCGAAGCGACAGCGACGATGGAGAACACGACGCACCTGTTCCTCGCGATTCGCTTCAACTGCAACAAGTGCCACGACCATCCGTTCGAGCGTTGGACTCAGGACCAATACTACGAGACGGCCGCGTACTTCGCTCAGTACGGCCTCGACAAAGACCCGGCAAGCGGTGACAGGTCTGCTTTTGGTGCCACTGCGGTCGAGGGAGCCAAGCCGCTGTATGAAATCGTCGTCGATCGCAGCGCCGGCGAGGTTTTGCACGAACGAACTTCGCAGCCGACTCCGCCGAAGTTTCCGTATGCTCTCGTCAACCAAGTGACTCCGGTCGCACCCGCCGCCGGGCAGCCGCCACGTCCGCGACGCATGGAATTCGCCGACTGGCTAACGTCGAAGGACAACCCGTACTTCGCGAAGAGCTACGTCAATCGCCTGTGGGGCTACATGTTCGGTGTCGGCATCATGGAGCCGATCGACGACATCCGCGCCGGCAACCCGCCGACGAACCCGGAACTGCTCGAATATCTGACGCAGGAACTCCTCGCCAGTAACTTCGACGTGCGACATGTGATGAAGCTGATCTGCAAGTCGCGGACGTATCAGTTGTCGGTCGAATCGAACCCGTTCAACGTCGACGACAAGATCAACTACTCACACGCCCAACCGCGCCGCCTTCCGGCAGAAGTCTTGTTCGACACCGTTCACCGAGCGACCGGCACGGTCACGAAGATCCCCGGCGTCGCTCCTGGCTCACGAGCCGCCGCGCTGCCCGATTCAGGCATCGAATTGCCGAGCGGATTCTTCGCCACGTTCGGCCGTCCCGTTCGCGAGAGCGCCTGCGAATGCGAACGCTCCGGCGGTTTGCAACTCGGCCCGGTCATGGCGCTCATCAGCGGAGCCACCATTGCCGACGCGATCGCCGATCCGACGAACGATCTGACGAAGCTCGTCGCCGCTCAGCCGGATGACGCGCAACTCGTCAACGAACTCGCACTGCGAGTCCTCAATCGACCCGCCGCCGACGCAGAACACAAAGCGTTCGCGAACGCGCTCGCTGAACTCGACGGCGATCACCAAAAACTGGCAGCCGCGCTCAAGCAACGCGAGTCGGATGTCGCCGCGCGCCTTCCCGACTTGATGAAGAAGCGGGACGAGTCAATCGCTCGCACGAAGGAGGAACTCGCCGCCTTCGAAAAGGAAATCGCTCCGCGCATCGCCGAAATCGAAAAGAAACGCCAGGAAGGAATCGCGGCACGGCAAGCGGACATCAAAGCGTACGACGATCGGCTCGCCGCGAAGATCGGCGAATGGGAGAAGACGCAGACCAGCAACGTCGAATGGATTTCACTCCTGCCGACCTCCGCGACCGGCTCAAAGGAAACCACGCTCTCGGTCGAATCGGATCGCTCAGTCGTCGTCGAGGCAAAGGGTGCTCGGAACGCCGTGCTGACGATGACGTTCCCGACGAACTTGCGAAACATCACCGCGTTCCGTCTCGAAGCGATCGCCGATGCGAAAGCTCCGAGCGGCGGCCCCGGCCGAGCGGGTGACGGCAACTTCGTGCTCAGCGAATTCGAAGTCTTCGCCTCACCCGTAGCGAAACCGGCAGAAGCCAAGAAGGTCGATCTGCACAAGCCGCTCGCGGACTTCAGTCAGGCCAACTTCGAGATCGCGAAAGCGGTCAACGGAAACCCCAACGACGGCAACAAAGGCTGGGCGATCTCGCCGGCCTACGGCGTCACTCACTGGGCCACGTTTGAAACCAAGCAGCCGATCAACATCGAAGGTGGCACGCACTTGAAGATCGTGATGCACCACAAGTTCAACCAGCCGGATTATGTCCTCGGCCGCTTCCGCATCTCGGTCGCCGTCGACAAAACCGACGTCGGTCTGTCGCTCGCCGACGAATACAAGGCGATCGTTACCACCCCTGCTGCTCAACGAAAGCCGGAGCAAACAGCCCTCCTCGCAAAGCACTACAAAGCCGTCGATCAGGAGCTCCGCAACCTGCAAGCAGCCCTCGGAGTCGCCAGCCAACCGCTACCGGTTGACCCAAAACTGGTCGAACTGCAAGGCAAACTCGAACTCGTCAACCAGCCGCTCCGGCCCGACGGCCGGCTGTTGCAACTCCAAGCGGACGTGAAAAACAGCGAAGCCCAACTCGGCAACAAGCGGCTGACTGCAGCTCAGGACGTGGTTTGGGCATTGATTAACACCCCGTCATTCCTCTTCAATCGGTGAAATTGGATGGATTGCAAAATCACCAACAGGCATAATCCACCCGTTGACGATCCTTCTTGACCTGACTTTGACTGAACTCTCAGAGCTTCAAAACAAACGGAGACGACGAATGCTTTCTCTTCTTGGACAACGTGCGAAAGATTTGTGTGATCGCCGACAGGGGATGTCTCGCCGAGATGTGCTGCGAGTCGGCGGCAGCGGGATGTTCGGGCTGACGCTCGGCTCGATGCTGAAGATGCAGGCTCAGGCCGAAGAAACCAAGATCGCTGGTGGGCCGGGTTGGGGGAAAGCCAAGAGCGTCGTACTCATCTACCTGCAAGGTGGGCCTTCACATTTGGACCTGTGGGATCCAAAACCGGATGCCCCGGATAACGTGAAGAGCATCTTCCAACCAATCGCCACCAAGTTGCCTGGCGTGAACTTTACCGAGATTCTGCCGAAGCTTGCGCAGATCAACGACAAGTTCACGATGATCCGCTCGCTGGGCTACACGCCGAACGGTTTGTTCAACCACACGGCCGCCATCTACCAGATGATGACCGGCTACACGACCGACAAGGTCAGCGCGTCGGGCCAGTTGGAGCCTCCGAGTCCAAAGGACTTCCCGAACTTCGGCTCGAACATCATCCGCCTCAAGCCGCCGACCGAACCAATGCTGCCGTTCGTGATGCTGCCTCGGCCGCTGCAAGAGAGCAACGTGGTCGGCAAGGGTGGCACCGCTGGGTTCCTCGGCAAAGCCTTCGACCCGTACACGCTCTACCCGGAGGGTGACGACCTCGACATGAACAAGATGGAGAAGATCAAGGTCGATGATCTCCAGCTTCGTCCGGAGGTCTTCTCTGTTCGGCTCGAACGTCGCGCCCGCTTGCGTGACACGATCAACGCCAGCATGAAGCAGATCGACGCGGCGGTGAAGGACTACAACCTCGACGCCTACTATGACCAAGCGTTGCGATTGATCGTCTCCGGCCGAGCCCGCGAAGCGTTCAACCTCTCGTCCGAAGCGCCGGAGATGCGAGCACGCTACGGCCGCACGACGTTCGGCCAGAGTTTGCTGCTGGCTCGCCGCTTGGTCGAAGCGGGCACTCGCGTTGTCGAAGTCGTTTGGCCAAAGGTCGCCAACAGCGACAATCACTCGTGGGACCATCACGCCGGTCTGCCCGACCGCATGAAGAAGCAGTCCGGTCCGATGCTCGACACCGGCCTGTCGGCGTTCCTCAGCGATCTCGATGAACGCGGCATGTTGAACGACACGCTCGTGCTGTGCGTCGGCGAGTTCGGCCGCAGTCCGAATCGCGGAGTCAGCACCTCCGGCAACAGCAACACGGCCGACGGCCGCGATCACTGGCCGTACTGCTACACCTGCGTCATGGCCGGTGCCGGCGTGAAGCGCGGAGTCGTCTACGGCAAGAGCGACAAGACGGCGTCGAGCCAACTCGAAAACCCGGTCCACCCGATCGAGTTGCTGGCGTCGATTTACCACTCGTTCGGCATTCATCCGGAGACGATCGTCTACAACCACCTGAATCAGCCGCGTGAGTTGGTGAAGGCTCAGGCTGTGACGAGTTTGTTCGCTTAAACGTCGTGAATCCCAAAAACACGTCGTTCGCCGTGATGACGGCGAACGACGTCTTGCTTTGTAGATGGCCGAAAGCATGAATGCTGCCACGTTCGACGAGGTCTTGCGACTTTACAGCTTGGAAAACTGGGGAGCGGGATACTTTTCGATCAATCGCATCGGGCATTTGGCAGTCCACCCGGAAAAGGGAGACGCTCGCTCGGCGGATGTTTATGAACTGGTGCGTGAGCTGATCGATCAGCGGAAGCTCGCGCCGCCGTTTCTGCTCCGGTTCCCGCAGATCCTGGGAGCTCAGTTGCAGCGGCTCTGTTCGGCGTACGAATCGGCGGCAAAGCAGTTCGAGTACTCCGGCGGCCATTTCCCGGTCTTTCCGATGAAGGTCAATCCGCGCCGCGAAGTGGTCGAGGAATTCTTGCGTGAGGGCAAACGGCAGGCTGTCGGCGTTGAGTGCGGCTCGAAGGCGGAGTTGTATGCCGCGCTGTCGCTCGAACAGCCGGTTGACAGTTTGCTGGTTTGCAATGGCTTCAAAGACGAAACGTTTTTGCGGCTGGCGCTGCTGGGGGTGCAGTCGGGCAAGCGCGTTGTCATCGTGATCGAGAAGCTCAACGAGTTGAAGTTGGCGTTGAAGCTAGCGGAAGAAACCGGCGCGCTGCCGTGGATCGGATTGCGAGCCAGGCTGTACTCGAAAGGTTCCGGCAAGTGGGCGTCGTCCGGCGGTGAGTCGGCGAAGTTCGGGCTGACGACGTCGGAGATCCTCGAATGCGTACGGTTGCTGCGAGCGGCCAACAAGATCGGCTCGCTGAAGCTGTTGCACTTTCACATCGGCTCGCAAATCACCGACGTCAAGCGGGTGAAGAACGCGATGAAAGAGGCGGCTCGCGTGTACGCCAAGATTCGGCAGATGCAGATCGACGTCGAATACCTCGATATCGGCGGCGGGCTGGGTGTCGATTACGACGGCTCGAAGACGACGTTTGAAGGCTCGGTCAATTACTCGATCGAGGAGTTCGCCAACAACGTCGTCTACACGATCAAGACGGTCTGCGATGACGAGCAGGTGCCGCATCCGCATCTCGTCACCGAGAGCGGCCGAGTGATGACGGCCTATCACACGTTGTTCGTCACTGAGATTCGTGACGAGATTGAAACCTTCGCCGACGACATTCCGATGGCTGCCGTCGACGACGACGATCCACAGGTGATCTACGAACTCAAGTCGCTGCTCGACGGCGTCAACAGCAAGAACTATCGCGAGTACTACCACGACGCGCTCGACCAGAAGGATGAGCTGCACACGCAATTCAACCTCGGCCTCGTCAGCTTGGAAGACCGCGCGAAGGGGGAGGTGCTGTTCTGGGAGATTTGTGCGAAGGCTTCGCAACTGGCCCATGAGGCGGACGCCGATGAGCCGGAGTTCGACGAACTCAAGCGGATTCTCGCGGCGAAATATCTCTGCAACTTCTCGGTGTTTCGTTCGGCTCCCGATTCGTTTGCGATCAATCAGCTCTTCCCGATCATGCCGATTCACCGGCTGAATGAACTCCCGACCGACTTTGCCACGCTGGCCGATGTGACCTGCGATTCCGACGGCTGCATCGATCGCTTCGTCGATCTCAAGGACGTGAAGCAGGTTCTGGAACTGCACAAGTTCGACGATCAGCAGCCGTACTTCGTGGCCTTGTTCCTGACCGGTGCGTATCAAGAGGTCATGGGGAGCTTCCACAACCTGTTCGGTCTGCCAACGGAAGCTCAGGTCGTGATCGACACTGGCGGCAGCTATCACATCACAAAGCTGATCAACGGCAGCCGCGTCGCCGACATGCTCAGCTTCGCGAAGTACGATAAGCAGCAGTGCGTCGAGAGCTTTCAGCGGCAGATCACCGCGCAAGTTGCCGGTGGTCGGCTCGACCAAACGCACGCCGAGTCCGCTGTGAAACAGTACGAGCAAGCCGTCAGCGGTTCGACGTATTTGGAGTAGTCCTTTTTGAATCAAAACCACCGAGGTTGCCCCGGTGTCTCGCGGGCCTTTGCACTACACCTTGGAAAGACGCTCGTAGTGCAAAAGCCCGCGAGCCACCGGCACAAGGCCGGTGGGGTTTGTGGAAATTCGCGATGGCCACGACTGGCTCACCTTTTCTGGCTCAGCCGTATCAAGGGATCGCAACGTTCGGGCGTCAGCCGCATACGCGCGTGTTGGCGGGCGTGGATGTCACGATCCTGGGCGTGCCTTATGACAGCTCGACGTCGTATCGCAGCGGTGCTCGCTTTGGGCCGCGAGCGATTCGCGAGCAGTCGTTGCTGTTATGGGGCTACAACAACGCGCAGCAGGTCTCGCCGTTCGAGGTACTCAATGTTGTCGATTACGGTGACGTCGATGTCATTCCCGTCGATGTCAGTGCAACGCATCGCGCGATCGAACTCACGGCGTCGACGATCCTTCATGCCGGATCGAAACTCATCACGTTAGGAGGCGATCACTCCATCAGCCTGCCACTGCTGCGAGCACATCACAAAAAGCATGGCCCGCTGGCGGTCGTCCACTTCGACGCGCATCCCGATACTTGGGACGAGGAATACCCGACGTACAAATACAGCCACGGAACGCCGTTTCGCCGCGCCATCGAAGAACAACTGATCGACACCGAGGCGTACCTGCAAATCGGCATTCGTGGTCCGACGAGTGGGCCACAGGACTATATCGATGCGCGTCAGCTTGGCGGCCGCTTGATGACCATTGATGAGGCGAACGATCTGGGAGTCCCGGCGATCCTCACGGAAGTGCGACAGCGAGTTGGTTCGCGTCCGTTGTACGTCACGCTCGACATCGATGCGGTTGATCCGGCGTTCGCACCGGGCACGGGGACTCCGGAAGTGGGGGGCTTCACGAGCCATCAAATGCTGCGACTGCTGCGCGGACTATCGGGACTGAATCTTGTCGGGGCCGACGTGGTGGAAGTTGCTCCGCCGTATGATCCTCAACACATCACCGCGATCCTGGCTGCGAATCTGGCCTTCGAACTGCTGTCGCTGATGGCGCGAAAGTAGACCGGTCACTCCGTGACCGGAATGTTCGAGTCACGGAGTGACTCGTCTACGATGTTCTGCGACCCTGCTTTCAACTTGGAGTTGTGATGGAACTCAAGACGTTTGAAATTCACGGACATCAACCGGGACCGAAGCTGTTGATCACGGCCGGCGTGCATGGCGATGAATTCGAGCCGATGGCGGCCGTGCGCAGGTTGATGAAAGAGATTGATCCGCGACATCTACGCGGCAAACTGACGCTGGTGCCAGTCGTCAGCGAATCTGCGTTTCAAATGGGACGCCGCGCCGGCGAAGACGGCAAAGATCTGGCTCGGACATGCCCCGGCCGCGAAGACGGCAGTCTCACCGAGCAAGTTGCGTTCGCGCTTTCGCAACTGATTCGGTCAGCCGACTACTTCATCGACCTGCACACTGGCGGGACGACCTACACGGTCTTGCCGCTCAGCGGCTACACGTTGCACGCCGACCCGAACGTGTTGGCCGTGCAGCGGCGGATGGCTCAAGTATTCGGTTTGGACGTCGTGTGGGGCACCGATCCGAACTTGGATGGCCGCTCGTTGTCGGTCGCTCGCGATGCCAACGTGCCGGCAATCTATTGCGAGTACCTCGGCGGAGGCCGCTGCGATCCCGCCGGCATCGACGCTTATGTGCGTGGCTGCCGAAACGTGATGATCGAACTTGGACTCCTCGATGGCTCACCGGAGATCCCGCGTCCGCCATTGATCGTCGAAGACCACCGCCCCGGTGCGGGACACATGCAGATCAATCACCCGTCGCCGTGCGAGGGGTTCTTTGAGCCTGTTGTTGCTCTTGGCCAGCGAGTCCGAATCGGTGACCTCATCGGGACTGTTTGCGACGTGCTCAGCCAACGTGCTGAACGAATCGAGTCCCGCTACACTGGCCTCGTCATCGTGTTGCAAACGTTTCCGACTGTGAGCGCCGGCGCGAGTGTAGCCGTCGTTATGGAAACGCCCCCGTAACTGCTTTCACCAAGACTCACCCACCATGCGAACCAGCCGAATCAAAGCCAAGCTCAGTAAGAATCAGCCTGTCCTGCTCACGAGTCTGCACTACTCCGATCCGTCTCTCTATGAGATGACGAGCCTGATGGGCTTCGATGGGATTTGGCTCGATCTGGAGCATCATCATCACAGCGTCGAGACCGCGAACACGCTGCTGCGAGCGGCTCGTGTGGGGACATCGGATGTCATGGTGCGGCCCGCCAAAGGGGAGTTCATGCGGATGGGGCGCATCCTCGAAGCGGGAGCGACCGGGATCATGTATCCTCGCTGCGATAACGCGGCCGAGGCTCGCGAAGTCGTCCGCTGGTCGAAGTTCGCTCCGCTAGGACAGCGCGGGATCGACGCGGCCAATCCCGATAATCCGTACTGCATGATGCCGCTAGTCGATTATCTCAAGGCGGCCAACGAGCAAACTTTCATTGTCATCCAGATCGAAGATCCGAGCGCGTTGGCTCAAGTCGATGAGATCGCGGCCGTTCCCGGCGTGGACATCGTCTTCTTCGGTCCTGGAGACTTCAGCATCCTCAGCGGCATTCCGGGTCAGATGAATCATGAGCTGATTAAAGATGCGATGCGCAAAGTCTCGGCCGCGTGTCAGAAGGCGGGTAAGAATTGGGGCATGCCGATCTTCAACACCGAGCACGCTCAAGAGGTGTTGAGTCTTGGCGGCCGATTCCTCTGCCACAGCGCGGACATCTTGATCGTCAAGAACGGGCTGGCAGAGATTCAGAAGCGATTCGCTCCGCTGGGTGTCACCTGCGAGCGTGCATGCTGAGAGTCCGACCGTCAGGGAGCGGCCACGGTGTCCAATGCAGGCCGCTCCCTCACGGTCGCGGTACGGTATTCGTGATGCCCAATCTCATTCACAAATTGCTCGTGGTCGGTGTCGGCTCAATTGGCGAGCGACATTTGCGCTGCTTTCTCACAACCGGCCGGGTTGAGGCGGTCTTCGTCGAAGTGAATCCCACGCTGCGTCAAACGATTGCCGAGCGTTACGGAGTGCCGGGATTTGCCAGTCTGGAAGAAGCACTGGCGACTCACCCGACACTGGCCGTTGTTGCTGTCCCCGCGCATCTGCATATCGAGATCGCCACGCAACTCGCCGAGCGAGGATTGCACCTGCTTATCGAAAAGCCGTTGAGCACTTCGACGACAGGCGTCGAACGACTTCAGCAGATCGTGCGAGAGCGCAACCTCACTGCCGGAGTCGCCTATGTCTATCGAAGTCATCCGCTGCTGACCGCGATGCGAGCGGCGATTCAAGAGGGTCGCTTCGGCAAGCCGGTTGAGTTGATCGCCGTCTCCGGCCAGCACTTCCCGACGTATCGCCCGGCGTATCGCCAGATCTATTACAAGGACCGAGCAACCGGCGGCGGTGCCATTCAAGACGCGCTGACGCACGTCATGAACGCGGGCGAGTGGCTGCTCGGCCCCGTCGAGCGTTTGGTGGCCGATGCCGCACATCAGGTGCTGGAAGGAGTCACCGTCGAAGACACCGTGCACCTGCTGGCTCGGCACGGCGGGGTCATGGCCAGCTACAGCCTGAATCAGCATCAAGCCCCGAACGAATTCACTCTGACGATTATCTGCGAACGGGGCGCGATCCGCTGGGAGTCGCATCTCAATCGTTTGAGTTCGATGATGGCTACCGGCGGTGAATGGCATGAAGACCGGATTACCCCACTCGAACGGGACACGCTGTTTGTTCGCCAAGCCAATCAATTCCTGACGGCCGTCGAAGAGGGCACTGCCCCCGCATGTCCGTTGCAGGATGGACTGCAAACGTTGCGAGTCAATTTGGCCGCGCTCGCCA
>SXKJ01000102.1 GCA_005778115.1 Planctomyces sp.
GCTTCCCCGCCCGTCGAGCTTCGTCCAACGCGGCGGTCAGTTTCTCAATCGTCTTGGCTTGCTGCTGAATGACTCGTGCCTGCTGCTCGACCGTCCGCGTCAGCTTCTCCACCAACGCCTCGACCTCAGCAACTCGCCGCCGCAATCGCTCGACTTCTTCCATGATTCGCGGAGATTACAATCCCCGCGAACAGGGCGCAAGTTCAGTCCCTCGGCAACCAATCACCTCTAGTCTTGAATAAGCACTAAGGACTCAGCCCGGTGACCTGCGCAGACGGAATTCCGCCTTTAGAGGTCACGCGAGAGGGCGCTTCCTGTGTGGCCGGAGTTGTCGCGAACTGAAAGTTCTTGGGCACCACCACAACTCCCCCTTCGGAGACCGTGAAGCGAGCAGCGTCTTGTTCCAGATCGAAGCCAATCCGTTCGCCGTTGGGAATACGGACGAATTTATCGACGATGCAGTTTTGCAATCGAGCACCGGCACCAACCGTGACGCCTTCGAACAAGATTGAGCGTTCGACGATCGCGGCTTCGGCAATGCGCACACTGCTCGCCAGAATGGAATCCCGCACGTAACCACCTTCGATCACGACGCCAGCGGACAGCATTGAATTGACCAGCTCACCTCGCTGGCCGGAGGGGCCGAGGACCGTGCGGGCGGGTGGAACTTGCGGCTCGTAGGTGCGGATCGGCCAATTTGTTTGGTCGAGGTTGAGCGGCGGTGAAGGAGTCAACAGATCCATGTTGGATTGGAAGTAGGCATCAATCGTGCCGACGTCGCGCCAGTAGCGGTCGCACGAGACGCGGCCACGCTCGCCGCCAAAACGGTACGCGACGACGGAGTGCGAGTGGATCAGGTTCGGCAAGATGTCCTTGCCGAAATCATGAGTCGACAGCTCATCGTCATGATCGCGATTCAGCAAATCGCACAACAGCGGCAGCGAGAAGACATAGATGCCCATTGAGGCCAGCGTCCGGTTCGGGTCGTCAGGCAACGGCCGCGGATTGCTCGGCTTTTCATGGAAGTCGATGACGTGGTGTTTGGTGTTGGTGGCCATGATTCCGAACTGACGCCCCTCGGCTAGTGGCACCTCCATGCAAGCCACGGTGCAATCGGCCTGTTGCTCACGGTGGAACTCCAACATCGCCAGATAATCCATGCGATAGATGTGGTCGCCCGACAGTATCAGAACATGCGCGGCCCCACTCCGTTCCAGGAGATACAGATTCTGAAAGATGGCATCTGCCGTGCCGCTGTACCACGACTGGCCTGTGCGCATTTGCGGCGGGACCGGAGTGATGTACTCGTGCAGTTCCGGGTTAAAGATGGACCAGCCGTCGCGCAGGTGCTTCTGCAGCGAGTGCGACTTGTACTGCGTGAGCACAAGCACTCGGCGCAGCCCGGAATGCAGACAGTTGCTGAGCGTGAAGTCGATGATGCGATACTTGCCGCCGTAGGGCACCGCCGGCTTCGCGCGATCCGCCGTCAACGGATGCAGCCGTGAGCCAATGCCGCCCGCCAGCAGGATAGTGAGGGTCTCGCTAATCATGAGGAGGCTTTCTAGGTTCGTCTCGTAGCCAAGCTCACCAGAGATTGGGTGCTGTCGGTAACGGCACCCCAAGCTCTGGCGAGCTTGGCTACGGAACCGTGACTAATTCGGTTTCACTCGACTTCCTGCAACCACAGGCGGATCTCGTTTTCGTACTCGCTGGAGAGATCGCCTTTCACGAGTTCGCGTTGAAAGTTGGCCGCTCCGTGGTCGAGGAAATCGGCGGCCTCAGCGTTGGGAAAGCGATCGGACGGGTTGGGCGCGATCAGGCCGCGAATCAGTGCCAGCATGCGTTCGTCATCGGTGATCTCGGAAGGCAATAGGTCCGGCAACAGTTCAGGGAGTTCCCGCTTGGAAAGGATCAGATCCTGAAATCGTTCCTGGCCGGCAAACAGCGTTCGACCGGACAACAACTCGACCAGGCAGTATCCCAGGCTGGCGAGGTCCGACAGTGGCGAGCATTTGCCTCCCATCAACACCTCGACGGCGGCGTACTTTGGCGTACAGGCGCGCGGAGCGGCTTGGTCATCAATCTCAAAGGCACAGCCGAAGTCGATTAGTTTCGCGTTGCCAGTTCGCTTCAGCATGATGTTCGACGGCTTGATGTCCGCATGAACGATGCCATGCCGGTGCATTGCCGCCAGCGCGGCCAGACACTCGCGCAGCACGGCGATCGCCACACCCGGCTTCAACCGCGAGTGTGTCGGGCCATCGGTGATGATCACATTCGTCAGATGGGCCCAACGCTCGGGGCTGAGACGGCTCTGCACGCTTCTCAACGTGTCGAGTTGCAGCAGATGCCGCAGGTCGAATCCGTCGATCCACTCCATGACCTGCACGGTGATGCCTCGGCATTGCATGACATTGTGCATGTCCAGCAAATGGTCCTGTTGGATCAATGCCAATAGCATGGCGACTTGAGCCACTCGTTCCATATCGCGGCGGTAGGCCCCCGAGTCCGCGTGATTCTGCGGCGAGAAGACTTTCAGAGCCACCGGCAACGAAATGTTGTGTGCTCCCATTCGGTCAGCCAGAAACACGACTCCCTGACTGCCGGAGCCGAGCCGCTCGATCAGCCGATAACGCACGCTCCAACGGACATCGTCGGAACTCACAATTGACTCGAACTGTCGTTGCAGTGCGCGGCTGGCTCCGTTGACGGACCGTGGTGAACTGCCACGTTCGATGAACATCGTGGTGGGCAGATCGTCTTTCGGACCATGCGCAGGATCGCCTCGGAATCGAGGAGGTTTCGTGAGGTGAGTCATTGCATCAGTCCTTGATCGAGAAATGTCCCCTTTCGCTCCGCGAAAGGCCGTTTATTCGCAAACCGAAAGGCGACACAGGCTACGAAGCCATGAACTGCCCAGGAGGTACTCCGCAAGCGACATTGATCGGCGGAGGATGGGAGGAGGGTGTGACAGAAGAGGGAAGAGCGGATGGAAAGTTTGTTGGATTCCCTCCGCCGCCCCCAGACGGTTCCTTTCCGTTCGTCGCGTGGTCTTCCAGGAACGAGATCAAATGCTGGCGCAAGCGGTCGTATTCGGGATGCTCAAAGACATCGTAGCGATCGCGCGGTCGAGCGAACGGGACTTCCAGGATATCACCGATGCGAGCGGCCGGCCCGTTGGTCATCATCACGATCCGATCCGACAGGAATAGCGCCTCATCGACGTCGTGAGTCACCATCAGCGCCGTCTTGCGATCGGTCGCCCACAGGTCGAGCAGCACTTGTTGTAGTTCCAACCGAGTCAGGCAGTCGAGCATTCCGAACGGTTCATCGAGCAGCAGCATCTTCGGCGATAACGCAAATGCTCGTGCGATGCCGACACGCTGCCGCATCCCACCGGAGAGTTCGTTCGGATGCACATGCAGCGAATCGCCCAGGCCGACCAGATCCAAGTAGTACGCCGCGATGTCCCGTTGTTCCGCTCGCGATTTTTGCGGAGAGACCTGTTCGACGCCCAACGTGACGTTCTGCAACGCGGTCATCCACGGCAGCAAACAAGGCGCTTGAAACACGACGCCACGATCTGGACCGGCCTCCACGACTTCGCAACCGGCCAAAATGATGCCGCCGCCGGTCGGTGTGTTCAACCCGGCGATCATCGACAACACCGTCGATTTGCCGCAGCCCGAATGGCCGATCACGGAGACGAATTCTCCCTCGGCCACATTCAGCGTGAAGTCCTCGACGATCACGGCTGGGGGGCCGCTCTTCGTCGGATACTCCTTTTGCAGCTTCCAGATTTCGAGGTATTTTTCGGGATGTTTCATGGTTGTTCTTTTTGAAGTGCGGTGTCTGCGTTTGCGTCTACTCCGAAGGCGTAGCGTCACATAGCCCAGGGTTGCGAGTGCAGCGAGCTACCCTGGGTCAGGGATAAATGATTGATCCGTACCCCAACGGGGTTCCGTGACTCGATGCTCCCAAATGACGCAACCCTTTCAGGGTAGATTCGGTCATCGCCACTTGAACCCAGGGTAGCCGCGAAGCGCGGCAACCCTGGGCTATGTGACACAACTCCTTCGGAGTAAAGACAACTCGTTCAACCTTAGACTGGCTCTGAAAAAACGTGGCCTGAAATCAACTCGCGACCGACATCGGCTCGCGGCGTTTGGGTTTCTGTCGTGCTCCCGCGACGAGCAGGTAGTCCAGTACCTCAGTGCGCAGTCGTTTGAAGTGCGGGTCGCGTTGAATCGACTTGCGGTCGCGCGGACGGTCGAGGTCGACCGTCACGGACGGCCCCAGAGTGGCTCCGGGGCCGGCGCTGAGCGGGATCACTCGGTCGGCCAGCAACAAACCTTCGTCGACGTCGTTGGTGATGAGCAGCACCGTCTTGCGATCGCGATCCCAGATGTCTTCGATCTCGTCCTGCAACGTGGCCCGCGTCAAAGCGTCCAACGCGCTGAGCGGTTCGTCGAGCAGCAACACCTCCGGATTCATCGCCAGCGTCCGTGCGAGGGACACTCGTTGCCGCATTCCGCCAGACAGCTCGTGAGGACGTTTGTGGCGAGCCGGCGTCAGGCTCACCATCGCGATGTACTTTTCGATGTGCTCACGGCGTTTCTGTTTCGGCCAGCCGGGAAAGA
Source organism: Planctomyces sp. (assembly GCA_005778115.1). Classification (GTDB taxonomy): domain Bacteria; phylum Planctomycetota; class Planctomycetia; order Planctomycetales; family Planctomycetaceae; genus SXKJ01. The sequence continues at coordinate 4,641 of SXKJ01000102.1, forward strand.
GTTGGTCGACAGCCAATGCGATGTTGTCATACACGCTCAGCCACGGCAGCAGCGAGTAATTCTGAAACACAAGCCCGCGCTCAGGGCTGGGACCGGTGATCTCGCGGCCGTCCATCGTCACGGTCCCGGAATCCGGCCGAGTCAAACCCGCGAGCAGCGACATCAACGTCGTCTTCCCCGAACCGGAATAGCCGATGATCGCCACGAACTCGCCGCGGTGAATCTCTAGGTCGAGGTCTTTGAGCACCTCGCGCCGCTGCTCGCCGGTGCCGTACGATTTCGAGACGTGCTCGAGTTTCACAAAAGGGAGTGACGACATCCGGACATAGTCGGGCTCGATCAATCGAGCGGCGGTTCGTGGCGCTTCCAGAAGTGCAGACATGGTTGATTCACTTTCGGTGATTGTGATGGCTGGCTGTCGGTTGTCATTCCAAATCGAGTCGCGAGGGTTGAGATGACAGCCATCAGCTTTCAGCCGACAGCCATCAGCCGGACACAAGAATCATGCCTTCGCCACTTGCAGGCGGCGTTCGACCAGGCCCATCAAGCGATCCAAGATGAACCCGACGACTCCGATCGTGAGGATGCAGAGAATGATGTGTTCGTAGATCAGACTGTTGTATTCCTGCCACAAGAAGCCGCCGACTCCGGGTGCTCACGTCAGCATCTCGGCTGCGACGATCACCAGCCACGCGATCCCCAGGCTCAGCCGAAAGCCAGTGAACATGTACGGCAGCGTCGCGGGCAGCAGAATTTTCAACAGCGTCTTGGTGCGTGACAGATTCAGCACGCGAGCCACATTGAGATAATCCTGCGGGATCGCTCGCACACCCACCGCCGTGTTGAGCACCGTGGGCCACATCGAGCAGAGAGCGATCGTGAACAGCGCCGCCGGTTCGGACTTTTGAAACAGCACTAGTCCCAGCGGCAGCCACGCCAGTGGTGAGACCGGCCGCAGAATTTGAATGATCGGGTCGAACGTCTTCGCAAAGAGTTTGGACATCCCCAGCACGAAGCCGAGTGGCGTGCCGATCAGCAGCGCGATCGTGTAGCCCTTCGCAACTAGGATCAACGAGTACCAAGTGAAGCGCAGGATGCCTTGATCCAGCTCGCCCCGTTTCTCGAACGGCTGCGCCAGATATGGCTGACTGACTTGCCACGTTTTCCACGGCGTCGGCAAGTTCGGTGCCCACGTCTTGCTCGATATTGCCCAGAGCACCACGACCGCTGCCATGCCGGCAATCGGCAGCAGCAACCAGTCCCCTCGAAATTTGCGTTGGTTCATTTTGAGCAACTCATTTCTACTCTCGATCAAGGATTAGGCGAATTTCGACTTCCCGTTCGACGTATCGCCATTCTTCCGTTTCGCGAAGTGCCGCGACTAACTCATCAAAGCTTGCTGTGTCTGACGGAGCGAATTCAAACCAGGTCAAGAAATCAAACGTTTCGCCAAGGTCGCGACTGTGGTGCAACCGCCGAGCAATCGCCGGCAGATAACGCAGTCCAGTGGCGATATGTGCCGATCGAGACTCGATAATCTCGCGGCGTTTATCCTGGGCCAGATCCCACCAAGCGAGAGATTTCGTGATCGGAATTAAGGCCGCGCACGATGCTCCTTTACGGCCAATTGTTGGTTGAACTGTTTTCAAAGAATCTAACTCGGATCGGTTTGTGTAGCGTTGATTGCTGGTGACGCCGCGAAGGGACCACGTCGCCTGTGATGGCGGTTGAATCAGATTCTCGTTGATGATTTCCACGTGAGACACCGACTACATTCCGTGCCCGACAACCGTCTTGATGTCGTCAACACGCCATCGACCGGTATTTCCTCCAACAAACGTAAAAAAACGACTGGCCATGTTTCCCTTACTTCAAACTATTGATCGCGAAGGACGTCGCGTACTTCTCCGGATCGGTGGGGTCGAACGTGACTCCGTCGAAGAATGTTTCGGGATCGCTGTTCGCTCCGCCGTGAACGAAACCGATTTCTTTCATGGCTTCTTCGTAGAGGTCCGGACGCATCACTTGCTTGGCGATGCCAGCGTAATCGGGAGTCCCTTCGACCATGCCCCAGCGGCGGAACTGCGAGAGCCACCACGTCGCGTACTTGAGCTGCGGGTAGTTGCAGTTGCGGTCGTGGAAGATCATGTAGTTCTTGTCTTGCACCGAGCGGCCGTCCCCCATGTCGTAGTGCCCCTGCAATCGGCCAAGAATGATCTCCTTCGGGCAATTGATGTACGTCGCCTTTGAGACGATATCGGCTTGCTCCGCTCGATTGTCCATGTTGTCGAGCCAGACGCTCGCCTCGTGCAAAGCTTTCAGGACCGCTTTGACCGTCTTGGGATTTTTCTCCGCAAACTCGGCGGTGAAAGCGCAGACCTTCTCCGGGTGATCGGGCCAAATCTCTTGAGTGGCCAGCGACGTGAAGCCGATGCCGTCGGCGATGGCGCGGTTGAGTTGTGGACCCCAGGTGCGGGCTATTAGCCACTCGTGCTCTGTCAAAGGGCGCGCCACGCCCGTGCCGCCGGCCGCCAA
>SXKJ01000103.1 GCA_005778115.1 Planctomyces sp.
CCTTGAGTGATGATCGTGGTCGCGGCCAGCGACCGGACTACCTTTTCGTCCGGTTCATGGAACAGCGGCACATCAAGATCCATCGAGCTGAGCGAGAGTCCTGACAATGGAGCCAGACTCGAAACACTTGTGCGGCTGAAAGAGAGAGACTTCAACGGTGCCCCGGCAACCGGGACCAAGTCCGTCACAACGGTGTCATTGCAGTTCAAATCCGTGAGCGGCATTCCGGTCAGAAGTGTCAGATCGGAAACCGCGGACTCGCTAAGTCCTAACCACTGTAGCGGCATGCCGGACAGTGGCTTGAGGTCCGCGACGCGCGTCTTTGCGAGTTCCAGCTTCGTGAGCGGCATGCCCGCCAGTGGCGAAAGGTCACGAACGTCCGTTCCTCCGAGACCCAGGCTTGTCAGCGACATCCCCTTGAGTGGCGAGAGGTCCGACACACGACACCCGAAACATTCGAGATTCGTCAGGGGCAATTTGGCCAATGGCGATAGGTCGAAGACTTTCGTACCGCGGCAGTCCAATAAAACCAATGGCATTCCCGCCAACGGCTTCAGGTCGAAGACTTCACTGCAATTCCACAGACTTAGCGTCGTCAATGGCATGCCCGCCAAAGGGGAGAGGTCGCTCAATTTGGAATTGAAAATGAGCAACAATGTCGACAGCGGCATTCCGGATATTGGTGTGAGGTCCACAACGACAGTGGAGTTCAGTTTCAGTTCCTTCCACTTTAAGCCTGCCAAGGGCGACAAGTCCTTAAGCTGTCTCCCACCTAATTGGCAAGATTCGAGATTCGGCCATGCTCGGAGAGGCCAAACTTCCGTGCCGACTTCCCCTAGATCAAAGGTCGCGCTGACGACTTTTCCGACATCGATCTTCGTCGTGGATTTTGCAGGGGCGAAGCTCGGATTGACCTCGCTCAACTTCTTCTTGACCGCTTCCACTTGCTCTTCGACCGACAGCTTCGCCACCGCCTCCAAGAACGCCTGCTGCTGAGCCGTCGGCCGCCAAACCGGAGCGACGGGTGAGCCGCCGCCGACGGATACCCACTTCGCCCCGACGATCTTGCCGTGATGGTTGTTGCCGGAGGAGTCGATGAGCTTGTCGCCCTGACCTTCGTCGAAGTGGTAGAGAGCCAGCGTGTCGGCATCGGGCTCGAATCGCGATTGCGGCGTGAACTCCAGCACTTCGCCTTTCGGTCCCGTATATCGGGACGTCGCGGAAATTCGGACCTCATCGAGTACTACCGGCCCAGCTCCCCCCAAGGTCAAACCAGGAGACGTGTCGGCCGAACCGAGCCCACCGCTGCCGGAACTGACTAATTTGCCATCGACGTAAAGTCGGGATTGGCCACCAACTTTGACGAAGGCCACATGGACTCATTGTCCAATCCAAGGTTTCGCGAAATTTGCTCCTTAGCGGTTAGTTTTACCATCAGTTGTGAGACTCCAACTGCGGCCGCGATTGCAAAACAGGCGATTTCCACTAAGCGAGAGCACGTCGATGTCCTTGTCAGACTGCTCCTCGATTTTGATAGAAGCTTCGATTGTCAACGACTTCTTGGGATCGAAATTGAGGGATTCGCCCCGAACCGTGTCCCCGTCGTTGAACCGCAATGCGTAATCGTTCGCAGTCGCCGATTTCGATTCACTCGGCAGCTTGCCCTTGGGACTCTCTTTGTGTCCGAGCAGCGTCTTACCCTGCATGGCTCGGACACGGCGGCCGACTCGTTCGACTTTGATCGGGACGTTCTCTCCCTTGGTCACCTCGAACGGATCCGTGTCGAACGCGAGGTCGTCTCGTTGGATGTGCAACACATGCTCGCCCAGCGCCAGCCGGATCTCTTCGTCGGCCACTCCCTTCACGACGCGGCCTGTCTCGCCAATGGTCACTTCCGTGAGGTCGTCTGTGATCTCCAGATGCAGCGTGCCCGACTTGCCGCGCACGACGAACACGATCCCCAGCAACACCACCACCGCCGCAACCACCGAGACCAGAACCGCCGTTCGCGACTTCTTCCCGCTGCCCGTGCCAGCTTTCGACAACCGGAGCCGCTCCGATTGCTCGATGGTCAGCGACTGCTCGTTGCGCGGATCAGTCCCGCCTTCACCCGCCGATGAGATCATCGTCTCGGCCTCGCCCGACGAAGGTGAAACGACCGCCCCCTTCGAGCCAGCCGGAGCCGCACTCGTCGCGGTCGAACCCTCTCCACTGCTGATCTGCTGCAAGAACTGTTGCAGCTCGTTGCCGCTCCCCGCACTCAGCCCGCTCGTCGAGGTGTCCGCACTCCGCTCGAACGCCACCGTTGACGAACCACCGGAGAGACAACGCTCCAGCTCAGCAATCACCTGCGTCATCGTCTGCGGCCGATCCTCCGGCTTCTTCGCGACCATGCGGCGGAAGACCGCGTCGAGCGAGTCGTAGGTTGGGACTCCGTCCCGACCCGCCGCCACGCTAGGGGGGTCGGGACGGAGTCCCAACCTACTTTGCTCTTCCACGATTGACGGAATCGGCGTGTTCTGGTGCGCCATCAGCTTCTTCATGATCGTGTCGCCGTCGAACACGACCTTGCCGGTCAGCAAGTAGTACAGCGAACAACCCAGCGAATAGATGTCGCTCCGCGCATCCGCGTGCTTGGTGTCCATCGCCTGTTCGGGGGACATGTAATCGACCGTCCCCATGATCGTGCCGGTGTTCGTCAGCCCCGCCCCTTCCGAACTGCCGCCGACCGCTCCCTCGATTCGAGCTAGACCCATATCGAGGATCTTGATCGTCCCCTCGCGATCCAGCAGCAGGTTGGCGGGCTTGATGTCGCGATGGACCACGCCGCGCTTGTGAGCGTACTCCAGACCTCGCGCCGCCTGGATGATGCACCGCACCGCCTGATCGACGGGGAAGGGGCCGTTCTTCTTCACCAGCACCGAAAGGTCGCTCCCCTCGACGAATTCCATCACCAGGAAGTGCGTCCCCTTGGCCTCATCGGCATCATCGGTGGCAACCACATTGGGATGCCGTAATTTCGCCGCCGCCTCAACCTCACGGTGAAACCGCTTCAACGCATCCGCCGACTTGACCGCCGCTGGCGACATCACCTTGAGTGCCACCAACCGCTTCAATCGCTTGTGCTCGGCCTTGAGCACCACACCCATGCCCCCCTGGCCGAGCTTGTCGAGGATGACGTAATTCCCCAGCGTCAGCGCCTTGCCTTTGCCAGCGTAAATCTGCTCGGCCTGAAACTTGGTCAGCTTCTTCTGCCGGACTAACTCGCGAGCGAATTGCTCGCCGTCCAACGCCGGCTGGTCGGCGGACCATTGTCCAATGAGCTCGCTCGTCTCAGCCTCGGTGAGCAAGCTGGACTCGACAATCCGATTGACCAAGTCTTTAAGAGAGAGAGCCATCGTGAGACCGTCTTAACGATTCCAACTCGATACACCAGCACGACGCGTGAAAGAGTAATGTTTTCCGACATCGTTCACGACGCGCGAATGGTTTTTCGGGGGATGACCACTCGCTTGCGCGCCGTGCTGATGATCACGTCGCAACATGCGTGACGTGGTTGATTTCCGGGCCATCGCCTTGGGAGTTGTGGCCGACGAGCCAGAACTGGTAGGTGACGCCGGAGGTCAGTGGGCCGAGTTCGACGAGGGAAACGGTGGTGGTTACGGAGCTGATCGCTGCTTCGTGTAACCATTCAACGCTTGCCTTCTGGAATGCGACCGCGACAACATCTCGCCCGTCGGTCTGACTGATCGTCGGCCGTAGCGTCTTCCGTTCGACGTCGAGTTCCCGGAGGTGTCCCGTGATGAAACTGCGCTCCTGGTATGCACTGTCTCTGCTGACGACCACGTTGATCGCCACCGTGGCTGCGGACGACAAAGCCGAACCACGCACCTACGCCAACAAACTGACGCCGCTCAAAGATCCGCCGCCGTTGCTGGCCGACTATCCGGAATTCGTCGAGCCCGTTCGCGAACTGCGCCGCTTTGAGGCTCCCATCCTCGTCAACGAACCGGACGCCAATCTCTCGGTCCGAGCGTGGCGGTTTTCGTACAACGCGCGCGGCATCGTCGAAATGCCGAATCGTCTGCAAGCCAAAGCCACCGCCGTCATCATGGTCCATCCGTGGGGCATCGACGACGGTCAAGGCTGGAACACGCCCGAACCCGCCGGAGTCTGCGACTTCTGCACGCCAGACAAAAACCACCTCGCGGCGAGGCACACGCATGAGGTCATCAATCCCTTCTTGAAGAAGGCTCGCGGCAAAGTCCCGCTCGTGATGTACAGCCTCCCCGGCGGCGAAGACTCAATCCGCAAGAAGCTGTATCGCTCGCTGCGAGCGAAGCCGAGCGATGTGGATCGCAAGCAAGGCGAGAAGGAACTCACCGCCAAACTGAAGAGCTTTGAATACAAAGGGCAACCGCTCGTCGAAACGATTTCACTGTCGGCTGAGAACCCGGTGCGAGATTACTTCCGCCAGTTCCCCGGCCTCGACGCCAGCGCGAAGTACAACAATGAAGGTTTCTGGCAACAGCCGATCCCGGTCACGAAGGACATCGATGTCGATTCGAACGACGTCGTGATCTACGACTTGGAAGGTTACGAGCCGCTCAAGAAATTCCTGAAAGCGAACGGCATCCGCCACGTCCTTCTGACCGGTTACGCCACCGACATGTGCTTCTGCAAAACGACGGCTGGCTACGAGAATCTGTCGAAAGACTTCAACGTGTTCCTCGTCGGTGACGCCTCGCTCGCCACGTTCCCCGCCAACAACACACCGCGTTTCGCGACCAACGCCCACTTGTCGTTCGCGTCACTCAATCAGTTGGTCACGCAGATTTCGTGGATCAAGTTTGAAAAGTAAACACCGCCCATGCCTGCATTTACTCATCATCTGTTTGTCTGCTGCAATCAACGTGCTCCTGGTCACACGCGCGGTTGTTGCGATCCCGATGGTTCCGAAGCCTTGCGAAATGCATTTAAGGCAGAGGTCAAATCACGCGGACTTGGCCCGCTCGTTCGAGCCAACTCCGCCGGCTGTCTCGATCAGTGCGAGCATGGGCCGTGTGTCGCGATTTACCCGCAAGGGATCTTCTACGGTCACGTCAAAATCGACGATGTTCCTCGCATCATTGAAGAAACGGTCTTGCACAATCGAGTTCTGGACGATTTGCTCATCAGCCCCGACTGCCTCAACAATCCCAATTGCGAGCACCGGCGATCGTAGCGCACGCGGCTCGCGTGCGATTGAGAGAAGTTGCCACGAATCCTTACCGAGGAATCGCACGCGAACCGCGTGCGCTACGATCCCGCCAGGAGAAGACCGATGAGTTGCTCACACACGAATCACGGTTCGCATCCAGTGTTCTCCCGCCGAGCGGCACTGCAAGCCGGATCGCTGGGGCTGATGGGTTTGGGGTTGGCCGACGTGCTGCGGATGCGCAGTCTTGCTGCGGGGCCTCAAGTGGTGACTCCAGTGAAGTCCGTTTTGTTCGTGTTTTTGACCGGAGGCTTATCGCACCAGGATAGCTGGGATTTGAAACCGGATGCGCCGGCGGAAGTGCGAGGTGAATTCAATCCGATCCCGACGCGCACACCCGGCTATTTTGTCTGCGAGCACTTGCCGAAGTTGGCTCAGCGAACCGACCAGTACGCCATCATTCGTTCGATTAGCACGGATAGCAGCGGGCATGGCGAAGCGTGTCATGCGCTGTTAGCCGGGCGGCTCGATATTCCGCCAGGGTTCAATATCAACGTCGTGCCGAGTCCGCTGGAATGGCCGTCGATCCCGTCGCAGGTCATGCACGCGACACGACCTCGCAACAATGTTCCGGCGGCGGTCGTGCTGCCGCAGCCCAGCGTCAACGAAGCCAACAGTGTCCGGCCCGGCCAATATGCCGGGCGGCTCGGATCGAAGTGGGAGTCGTGGCATATCGACATCGCCGCTCCGTGTGCGTTGGGCAACGGCGCGTGTCCGCATTGTTTTCGATTTGACACTGAGGATTATCAGCACGGGTCACCGACGATCTTCGACACGCCGATGCTGACACTGCCGGAAGGTGGCTCGCTGCGATTAAACGACCGAGTCGGCTTGCTGGCTGAGATCGAGCGTCAGCAGCGCAATCTCGAAAGAACGGCAGACGCGGATCGCATCGACCGCCAGCGGATGCAGGCGCTGTCGGTGCTCGCGGAACCGAAGACGCGCTCCGCGTTCGATGTCGAGCAGGCCGATCCGGCGATCCTCGCTAAATACGGTAAGAACAAGTTCGGCCTTTCGTTGCTGATGGCTCGGCGACTGATTGAGGCCGGCGTCGGGCTCGTGCAGGTGAACCTCGGCAAGAATTCGTCGTGGGACACGCACCGTCGTAACTTCCTCAACCTGCGAGACAACCTGTTGCCGTACTTCGATCAGTCCATCTCCGCGCTGTTGGACGATCTGGCCGAGACGGGCTTGTTGAAGTCCACGCTCGTGATCGTGATGGGCGAGTTCGGCCGTACTCCGAAGATCAATAAGGACGCCGGCCGCGATCACTGGAATCCGGCGAACTCCGCGCTGTTCGCCGGAGCCGGTGTGCGGGGTGGCAATGTCATTGGAGCGACCGACAAGCTGGCCGCGTATCCGATTGCCGACAAGATGACTCCAGAGAATGTTGCGGCGACGATCTACAACACGCTCGGCGTCCCGCGCAACGCCGACTGGCACGACATCGACGGCCGCCCGTTCGAGCTGTATCGCGCCGAGCCGATCTTCGAGCTATTTTGATCGGACAACGAGTGTCGCATTCCGGCTCCCTCTCCCCCGCTTCGGGGGAGAGGGCTGGGGTGAGGGGGCGAATGGTTCTAACGCTTCCTAGCTTCACGCAACCTTGCGGCTAGCAGCGTCGGCCACGTTTAGGCCCCGATCCGAGTGACTCGCACCGCGCACGATTTGTAGTTCGGCTGTTTTGAGTACGGATCGAAGACCGCATCGGTCAATTGATTGGCGTTGGCCTCGTGCATCGGTATGAAGACTTGCCCGATCGGAACGCTCGGCGTCAGGAACGCTTGAGCGTCCACTCGACCGCGCTGAGATTCGACCGACACCATGTCTTTGGGCTGAACTCCCAGCGAGCGTGCGTCGGTGGGATTGATCTCCACATACAAGTGCTGCGGATAGAGCTTCCGTAGAACATCGGACTTCGAGGTGCGCGTCTGCGTGTGCCACTGCGAGGCCGTTCCGCGGCCGGTCAACAGCACAAAGGGATACTTCGCGGATGCCGGTTCGGGTGCCGGTCGCGGAGCTTCAAACAAGAACTTCGCGCGACCGTCGGGATGATAGAAGCGACCATCGGCGAACAGACGGCGCTCATGGAGTGGGGAGTGGGGAGTGGGGAGTGGGGAATCAGCGGCTAAGAGTGAGGCGAGATGTCCATCTTTCTCCGCACTCCGAACTCCGAACTCCCCACTTTTCGCCGGCCATTGAATCCCTCCCGACTCTTCGATCATCCGATAGTCGTCGATCCCCGTAATGTCGCACGGTTGGCCAGCGGTGAGCTGTTTCAGAATCTGAAACGCCGCCTCCGGAGTATCCCAGCGTTCGAACATTTTTCCGCAGCCCCAGGCGTCGGCGATCAGGCGGAAGATCGAGAAGTCGGACAGCGCTTGTCCCGGAGCACGCCGCACTTTTTTCAGGACTCCGAAGCGGCGTTCGCTGTTGATAAACGTCCCTTCCTTCTCGCCCCAGCCGGCAGCCGGCAGGACGAGATGTGCTCGCTGAGCCGTCTCCGTCGAGTGATACATGTCTTGCACGACCAGAAACTCGACGCGGTCGAGGATGTCATGACACAGCCTCTGATTGATCCACGAGTGCGCCGGGTTCGTGCAGATGATCCACAAGCCGTGAATCTTCCCCTTGAGCACCCCTTCGAGGATTTCGTGATACGCCCACGATGCCTCGCGCGGGATACGAGCCTCATCGATACCGAGCACGCCGGCCACCTTCGCGCGATGATCGGCATTCGCGAAATCATGCCCGCCGAGCAGGCCCGTTGTGTTGGAAAACAATCGCGAGCCCATCGCGTTGCATTGGCCGGTGATCGAGTTCGCTCCCGTTCCCGGCTTGCCAATGTTGCCGGTCATCAACGCGAGGTTGATCAACGACTGAGCCGTGCGGACTCCCTGATAGCTCTGATTGACTCCCATCGTCCACCAGAACGACACACGCTTGCCTTCGTGGATCAGTGTCGCAAAGCGTTCGATCGTTTCAGCCGACAGGCCAGTCGCGGCGACGACGCGGTCGAGCGTGAACGAGGTCACGAACTCGGCGAACTCGGCGAAGCCATTCGTGTGCGCGTCGATGAACTCGCGGTCGATCCAGTCACGTTCAATCAAGATCCGTGCAATACCGTAAAAAAGATCCATATCCGACTTCGGCGCCAGCGGCAAATGCAGTGTCGCGGCCATCGCGGTTTCGGTGCGGCGCGGATCGACGACGATGATCTCCGGCTTGTTTTTGTTGCGCATCACTCGCTCCCACATGATGGGATGCGCGAGACACAGATTGCTGCCGACGAGGATGATCGTGTCGGACTCCTCGAAGTCAGCGTAGGTGTAAGGCGGAGCGTCGAAGCCGAACGCCTGCTTGTACGCGACGACGGCCGTCGCCATGCACTGCCGAGTGTTCCCGTCGCCGTGCTTGATCCCCATGCCGAATTTCGCCAGAGATCCGAGCAGTGCCATCTCCTCGGTTGGCATCTGCCCCGTGCTGATGAACGCCACCGATTCCGGCCCGTGACGCGACTGAATCCCCTGCATCCGCGCGACAAATGTTTTCAGAGCCGTGTCCCAATTCACCGGCTGGAGCTTTCCGCCCGCATCGCGCAGCAACGGGGTCGTCGCTCGATCCGGCGCGTCGAGCACCGTGAGTGCCTCCCATCCTTTGGGGCAGGCCATGCCGAGGTTCACCGGATAGTTCGTGTTCGGAGAGAGCGAGACCGCCTCACCATCCTTCAGATGCAGGTTGAGGCTGCATCCGGTCGAGCAGTATCCGCAGACGGACGTTGTCGTCGCATCGGGTTTGTCCTTGGACGGGACTCGCCCCAAGCCGAATCCACCCGGCGATAACAACAAGTCTCGCGTCAGCGGACCATCGAATGCGCGCAGCCATCCTTTGGATTGCGGTGATTCATCACCAACTTGATTCGGCGGCTCGGGTGTCGTCGCAATGCTCATCAATTCCTCGATCTTCAATCGCCTAGCCCACATTATTCATGGGTCGGGGGAAATTCGTCGCGGTGTGTGACGAAATTCGCACGACGCGCAAGCGAGTGATCTCGGTGCGCACCACTCGCTTGCGCGTCGTGCTAACTGCGACCCATGAATAATTCAGACTAGGCGAGCGGAGGGCGTCAGCCCCTCGGTGAACCAAAGCGTTCGAATACTTCATCCACCGGGGGGCTGACGCCGCCCCGCTCGCCTGCGATTCTGGGTAACGGATTTAACTTCTCAGTGTCCCCGGCATCCGTGGTGCCGCGACCGCCGCGAAGAACAGATATCGTTCCAACAACTCTCCGGCCAAACAGGCAGCAAACAGCGCGGCGGAGGTCACCAGCATCGACGGCGATGAGGGGGCCACATCGCCGATCAGTGATCTCAGGATCGCCGGCATCACGAGGCCACCGATCAATCCGCAGGCGAATCGCCACTGGGTCCAACGAACCAGCGGGCCGGTCATTAGCAAAGCCGAGCGCTTCAACGAAGTCGTTTGCTTCCGCAGCAGATGCCGGAAGATCAACGCCTCGAACGCCAGTTTGGTCACGGCCACGATGATCAATGCTTCGCAGACGAGATCGCCGCGGCGGACCAGCAAGCGAGTCACCGGCCCATTGTTGATGACAGCCAGAGCCAGCAGCGTCACCCAAGTGGCAGCGATGCCCAGCAAAGCAGTCGTCAGCACGAAGCGAGTGGCCGTCAGCGGGAAACTCCAGAACGCTCGTTGCGTGAAGGCGTAGATCATCACCGAACAGAACACGCCGATCAGTCCGAATGCTCCGACAGACCAACCGACGGCTTCATAGAGGAGCGGCCCAAACCCCACCGATTCAAGGCCAAACCAACTTCCGATCGCGTACAGAATCGCGGCACCAGCGAAGGCCCCGAACACGACGATCTCGCGTGACAGCCACGAGTGCCGCAGTCCGATGACCGCTCGCCAGGCGTATTGCGGGCGGCCAAGGTGCAGAGTGCTCGCGCCCAGCGCGAGCAACCCGAAGACTAAGGCGTTCAAGGAATGCAGCGGGCGAATCGCGGAAACCAATTCCGCCGAGAGCAGCCGTTCCAAGCCAAGTCCGACCAGAAACGCTCCGACCGAGAACTGCGTCAGCACCAGCATCACGATCAGCGGCCAGTGCGGATGCTGAGCCGACACCGAATGGAAATCGACCGGCAGCAGGTTGCGTGGAAAGACTCTCTTCGACTTGTAGGTTGTCGTCGGCAGCGTGATCTGAGGATCCGGAGCGGCCGGCAAGAAGACATTCGCTTCGGAGTCCTCGACGACTTGCGAGAGGTTCACGATCCGAATTGCGATCGCTTCATGCGGGCACGCCTGCACGCAAGCGGGAGCCTCGCCGTGAGCCAACCGATCCGAGCACATGTCGCATTTGCGGACGATGCCTAGTCCGCTGTGATACTTCGGCACGTCATACGGACAAGCCAGAGTGCAGTACTGACAGCCGAAGCATTGGTCGTCGAGATGCTTCACGATGCCGGTGACGGGATCTTTTTCATAAGCGTCCACCGGGCAGGCGCTCATGCAGCCCGGCTCGATGCAGTGATGACAGGCGGTCGTGACATGTTGCAACACCGGCAGCTCGGTCGTGCCCCCAATAAGCATGCCGACATCGCGCCATGTTTCGCTCTGATCGAGTCCGTTAAGCGAATGACACGCCGTCACACATGCCTTGCAGCCGGAGCAGCGTTCGAGATCGACCTCGAACGCAAACTGCTGGCCGGGACCGGGAGGGCTCGCGGGGATCAGCGACTTGTAGTACCGCGACTGAGCGGGCAACTCACCGCCGTCGTGCTGTCGGGAGAAGGCTTCGACGGCGGTGAGCTGTTGCTGATCTGAGAGTAATCGCGCGAGCAATGACTCGCCCGTCAAAACCAGCCCTTGGCCAGCGGTGGGCGTCAGCCCCCCGGTTGGTTCATCGTCAAAAGCCGTACGCTCTACCGGGGGGCTAACGCCCCCCGCTCGCCCGCCGGCTTCGGTGGTCTCCGGAAGTGTCACAGACATCATGCGACCTACACTTCCAACAATTCACGCGGCTGCGAGGGAGTCGTCTGACACGAGGTGGCCAAGCGGCAGCCGATTTCCGTCGCCAACTCGCGGTCGAGCAGTTCGGTTGGCGGAAATTCGAGCAACACATCATCTCCGTCGATGCGCACCGGGAACGTGCGAATATGATATTCCTCGCCTTGCAGCGATTCGCCGGTTTGCAGCGAGAACGTTTTCTTGTGCAGCGGGCAGGCGACCTTCGGCACTCCGGCCGCATCGCCGAGAATGCCGCGTCCCAATACGAACGCCTTCTTGTGCGGGCACATGTTCTGAGTCGCGTACCACTCGCCGCGTGTCGAGAAATTGAAGACCGCGATCTGCACGGCCCCGTACTTGATCGTCGCACCGCCGTCCTTCGGGAAGTCCCAGACTTTGCCGACAGAGACCCAATCGGTCGGAGGGGTGAGGGGCGAATCTTTGACAGTTTCGATATTCGGGGAGCTCATCTCGCGGAACTGTTCCAATGACACGAATTCGTTCGGCCAGAACTCCGGCCGCGATTGCCCGCGTTCCGGGACGATCTCGATGCACGATTCCGTTTCGTCGGTGTTGACGAACTGTGTGAAGCGATTGCGTTTCTCGGGATCTTTGACGACGGCCGCCCATTCGCATTCGTAGGTATCGACCAGTCGCTGCATCATCGCCTCGAGTTCCGCACCAAGCCCCAGCTTGTCATGCACGACGACGTCGCGGATGTGTTCGATGCCCCCTTCGAGCTTGTCGCACCAGACCGACGTACGCGTCAGACGATCGGCGGTCATGATGTAGTACATGAAGAACCGGTCGATGAATTTGATTGCCGTCTCTTCGTCGATGTCCGCCACGAGCAAATCCGCGTGGCGAGGTTTCGCTCCGCCATTTCCGCAGACGTAGAGGTTGTAGCCCTTCTCAGTCGCGACGAGTCCGACGTCTTTCCCTTGAGCCTCAGCACATTCACGCACGCAGCCGCTGACCGCCATCTTCACTTTGTGGGGCGCACGCACTCCCTTGTACCGGTTCTCGACTCGCACCGCGAAACCGACCGAGTCTTGTACGCCATACCGGCACCATGTCGTGCCGACGCAGCTCTTCACGGTTCGCAGCGCCTTGCCGTAAGCATGACCGCTTTCGAGTCCCGCGGCTCCCAGGCGTTCCCAGATGTCCGGCAGGTCTTGGACCTGAGCACCAAACAAGTCGATCCGTTGTCCGCCGGTGATCTTCGTGTAAAGGCTGTAGTCCTTCGCGACTTCAGCGATCGCGATCATTTTGTCCGGCGTGATCTCGCCACCAGGAACGCGCGGCACGACCGAGTACAACCCGCCGCGCTGCATATTCGCGAGGAAACGATCGTTTGTGTCCTGCAAGGTCACATGCTCGTCTTTGACGATGACTTCGTTCCAGAGGCTCGCGAGGATCGACGCCACGGCCGGTTTGCAGATCTCACAGCCATTGCCCTTACCGCAGTGCTTGATGACCGCGTCGAACGATTTCAGCTCTTTGACTTTGATGACCGCGAACAACTCGGTTCGGGACAGCTTGAAGTGCTCGCAGAGATGATTGACGACGACCTTGCCCGCCTTCTTGAGTTCCGCGTTGAACAGGTCCGTCACCAGCGGCATACAACCACCGCAACCGGTGCCCGCTCGCGTGCAGCTTTTCACGGCACCGACCGAATCGAGACTTTGTTCCCGGATCGCGTGGCAGATCGCCCCCTTGCTGACGTTGTTGCACGAGCAAATCTGTGCGTCATCCGGCATCGACTCGACGCCGCCAAGCGACGCTCCGCCGGACTTGCCCACCAGCAACTCGTGAGGCTTGCAGGGCAGGGGCTGCGTTCCCTTCGCGAGAATCGAAAACGTACCGTACTCGGACGCATCGCCAACCAGCACGCCGCCGAGCAATTTCGTCCCGTCGAGGCTGAAGATCAGCTTCTTGTAGACGCCGCCAAACGGGTCTTCAAAAGTGAGCGGCACAGCCCGCTCGGCCGGCGCTTCGTAGTCGCCAAACGAGGCGACATCGCAGCCCATCAGCTTGAGCTTCGTCGAGAGATCCGTGCCGGTGAAATGCCGTTCGTCACCGGTCAGATTCGCTGCGACGATTTCGGCCATCTCATAGCCGGGAGCAACCAGTCCGTAAATCATGCCGCGATGCAGAGCGCACTCTCCGATCGCGTAAACATCTGGATCGGAAGTCCGCAGTTGATCGTTGACGGTGATCCCGCCTCGCTGGCCGACGTGAATATCACTCTCCTTCGCGAGGTCATCACGTGGGCGAATGCCGGCCGAGACGATGATCATTTCCAAATCGAGCGATGAGCCATCATTGAATTCCAATTGCTCGATCTTACCGTTGCCATGCGCCTCTTTGCTCGACTTGTTGAGATGCACCCTCACTCCGAGCGACTCGATCTTCTTCACGAGCGTGCGCGACCCGGCGTCGTCTATCTGTCGCGGCATCAGTCGCGGAGCAAATTCGACGACGTGCGTCTCCAGCCCCAAATCAAACGCGGCCTTCGCCGCTTCCAGACCGAGCAACCCGCCGCCGATCACCGCGCAGCGTTTCGATTTCTTCGCGTACTCAATGATCGAATTCAGGTCTTCGATCGTCCGATAGACGAAAACCCCTTGCTTGTCGAACCCCGGCACCGGCGGCACGAACGGGTACGAGCCAGTCGCCATGATCGCGACGTCGTACTTGATCTCGATCCCCTTCTGAGATCGCACGGTCTTGGTCGCCAAGTCCATCGCGCACGCGCGGTCGCCGAGATGGATCTCGACGCCGTGCTCACGAAACCAATCCATCCGCGCGATCATCAACTTCTCGGCATTGCGGTGAGCAAAGAAGCTCGTCAAACCGACGCGGTCGTATGCCGCACGGGGCTCTTCGCAAAAGGTGACGATCCGATATTGCTGAGCTTTGTCGAACTCAACCAGCTTCTCGCAGAAGCGTTGGCCAACCATGCCGTTGCCGATTACGACGACTGTCTTTTTCGGCAAGTTTGTCGATAACGAATTTGTGACGGGTTTCACTTCAGCGCTCATTGCGGCACCACGGATGCCGATGGGTGTTGCTTATAAATCCATAACGTTGCTACCTGACTCGATGTCTCGAATGTGGCTCGACGCTCCGCGTCGCGAATCTCGACGCGGAGCGTTGCGCCACAAAACAAAAAGTGCCGACGACAAACCTCGAACGAGTCGAGCAGATTGGCTCTCCGACTTGCCGAGCGCCAGCCACGGAGGCCGTTCTGGATCAAGCAAACTCAGTGCCGAGCCACACACATGTGGTGAACAACGTGTGGGCTCCAGGACGAGTTGGGCCGTGGAATCTCTGCTGCAATGCGGATTTTCTCAAGAACTTTTGGATGGCCCGGAGCCTTGGCAGATTCTGAAGATTGGCGCGGAAAGCAGTGCCGACGAAGTCCGCCCGCCTAAAGAGGGGGCAATCGCGGGCAAGGTCGTAGGCAGACTACTCGTCGTCGCCCACGCCCGATTTCGTCTTCTGGACGACGAACTTATGCCCGCACTCGCATTGGGCCTTTCGGACATGCACATGAGTCCCACACTTCGGGCAGGGCTTACGCCAAGCGGAAGGGGTCGCGTCGAGCACCACCGGCTTGTCGGCCTTCTTGGCTTTGACCTTTTTCATCCGCTTTTCGTCGGCCTGAGCCTCCGCGCACTGCGGATGAATCCCGGCAATGGAATAAGAGGGTTGACCGCACACCGGACAGACCTTGCGAGGAACTGCGGCATGCATCGGCGCTGGCTTTTTCTGATTCATGGGAACCTACTGGTGGGAATCGACAAGAGGACGAGATGATACCCGCCGCGCCACAGAGATACCATCAGCCCTTGGAAAGCTGTCTCGTAGGGTGGGACAATCTCGCGTCGAGCGCTGGCCCACCTCGCAGGGATCATCATCGCGCTCATTGACGACGAAAATGGTGAGCCGGCGCGGCGAAGCGCCGCTGGTCCCACCCTACGTCTTGCCGGCCACTCTCGGACAAAAAAGCACTGCCGCTAAGGAGCCGTCGCGTTGAGCGCTTGCAGCGTGACCGAAACTTCTAGAGTCTTCTGGTCGCGCAGCACCTTCAGTCGCAGCGTATCCCCGACCTCGTGCAGATCGAGCACTCGATACAGGGCGTCCTGACTCAGAACCTCGTGGCCGTCGACGGACACGATGATATCTCCGAGAGTCTGCTGAACTTCGTCCGTACCGCGCAGGCCAGCCTTCGCGGCGGCGCTGTTGGGGGTGACGCGACGAATCAGTATGCCACGAATGCCGAGTCGGGCCGCGATATGGTCGTCGAGCAGGCTGACGCCCAACCCAGCGCGTTCCACTTGACCGGTCTTGATCAACTGCGTCACCGAGCGTTTGACCGTATCGACGGCGACCGCAAAACCAATCCCCACGGAGCCTCCCGACAGGCTCTTGATGGCCGTCGTCACACCGATCAGACGACCGGCACTGTCAAGCAGCGGCCCGCCGGAGTGGCCGGGAGTGATCGCCGCATCGGTTTGAATCACCCCCTGAATCGGGCGACCGGTCACCGATTCAATCTCGCGTCCCAAACTACTGATGATGCCGCTGGTAAACGTCAAATCCAGTTCAAACGGGCTGCCGATGGCGAACACCTTTTGGCCGACCTCCAGATCGAATGACGTTCCCAGCGGAATCGGTTTGAGCTTGCTCGCCGGACAGTCGACTTTCAGCACCGCGACATCTTTGGATTCATCGAATCCAACCAGTTTCGCTTCCAGCCGAGTGTTGTCAGCCAGCGTGACCCAGGCTCCGTTCGCATTCTGAATGACGTGAAAGTTCGTGACGACATGACCGTCGCTGTCCCACACAAACCCGCTGCCAGAGCCTTGTCGGACATCGAACAAGTTGTCGGTCCTCCAATCCACTTTCCGAACGACATTGTCCACATGCACGACCGATGGCGAGATCCGTCTGAAAAGCTCGACCGTCGCCGCTTCGTCCTGAGCCAGATCGCCCCGCGCAACGATCGCTCGGTCCTGCCGCGCGAAGTCGCGATAGATCAATGCGGCCACCAGAGCCAACAGGATCATCACCAGCGAACTGTTGACCCTCGTGCCAACCGGAACTCGCGGACGCGAGGCAGAGAATTCATCGCGAGGTTCCATGAGAGCCCTCGTGGTTGTAGTGACCCGATTGATGGGGTCGAGAGCGCGATCGAGACCCGATCAATCGGGTCACTACAAGCGATCGCGCTTTCGTGTCAGCTTATTTCAAGTCCACCGTTCGTTGACGCAGTTCCTGCATCGCCGCCACGAATCGCACGCGGACCTTCTCCGGCAGCTTCACGAATTGGCGTTGAACTTCCGGCGTGATCGACTTCGAGCAACGTTCGAGCATCGTGGCCAGCCGCTTGATCGTCTGCTCGGTGCTCAGCGGAGGGCCGCCGCCGGGGACATCTTCGAGAATCTCGCGCGGAGGCGTCACCGCTCCCGTGCGGAACGGACTGTATTCACTTTCGGAAGCGGACAAGGTCGCCGCATCAGCATTCTCACGACTACGACTCGCAGTTCCACCAGACATCGTGGCACGCGACGCGGGAAGATCAAGATCTCCCTCGGCCCGCACAACACCGGGGCGATCCGAGTCATAAGCATCCAAAGCCGCCGCGCCATCATCACCAAACGGGACATCGTCCGAGGCCATCGCAGTGACATCCTCGCCGAGTTGCAGGCGCCGCCAGGCTTTCATCTCGGCGATCGTGGCCGAGTTCTCGTGAGCCCAGCTCAAGCATTCGGGAGCGTTGTCCCAGTTCAGCGCGATATAGAAGTGCGACCACTTCAACGCCGAGTATTGTTCTTTGGCGTCGCCGAAGGTCTCGCAGACGCGACGCCGCTGATAAACCTGATCGCCGGACATGCCGACCAATTCCCCGAAGTCGGCGTCGGTTCGCCCGCGAGCAAACTTTTTGGTCCATTGGACCGCGCATTCTCCGACGGTCCAATTGCATTGGCTGACCGCCGTTTGAGCTCGCTGAATGAGGTCTTTTTCCGTCTCGTGTGCCGCCGTTGTTGTCTGGCTCATCGCACCTGGTCCCACCGGGTATGTGATCCGAAATGGTGACCTCCGTGCCCTCTGTTTACTCCCAACAATTGCCGCTATCCGTCAGCGGGGCGGGGATGTTATCGGCGAGTTTCCGAGAACGCCACCGGCCATTTTTCCGCCAGTATCCCGACGCTTCAGCGAGGGCGAATGCTTCACAATCAACTGCACTCCGAAACGTTGTCTTGTGAAGCGTTCGCCCTCGCTGACGCTTTTTGAAGTTGCGATTTTCTGGAGTCGCGAAGCGACGTTAGCAAATAGCCTTGGGCGTCAGCCCAAGGAATTGTTGGCAGTTGTTCTCCTAGCCGCGAAGCGGCGACAGCAACTTTGCGCGTCAACCATTTCTGTCGCCGCTTCGCGGCTCATCGAGAAATTCCACCAGTTCTCTGCGGGCTGACGCCCGCAGCTATCTGCTGACGTCGCTTCGCGACTCAACAGTGCAACTTCAAAACTCACGCTTCGGGTTGGTTTATTGGAGCCAATGACCGGCGCGATGAAACCGACTCCAACCACGCCAACAGGTCCGCCACAAATTGCTCTGGATGCGGCTCAAACTCCAACGTGTGTTGCGCGCCCGAATATTCGTGCAGCGTGAATTCTCGCGTGCCGAGTTGATGCGACCAATCTCTCGTCGCATCGTTGTCGATGATCCGGTCTCGACCCGCGAGCATCAGCAGCGTCGGGCAGTGAATTGACGGAGCCGCCGCCAACGACTCGCGTGTTAGATCTTGATGAGCCAGCAAGAACCCAGAAGTCACATCACGCAACGTCACAGGGTCGCGACGAATGAACTCCTGCCAGCGAAGCTCGGCCGTGAAGAGAGCGGGATCGTTGAGCGGAATCTCGATCCGCTTGTTGCGGACATCGAGTTTCCTCGCCAACCACAACCGTGCTCGCTGCACCGCAGTCGGCTGCACCCGCGAGCAAAGTCCGGGATACAGCAACGCCAACGCATCGACCATTTCCGGCCGCCGAGCCGCCGTGATCGCGGCCAACTTCCCGCCCCAACTGACGGCGAGCAGTACGACCGGAATCTGCGATCCGACTTGATCGCGTCGCCGTCGAACTTCTGCCAGGACTTGCAGGACATCGTTGATCAACCGGTCTCCATGCGGAGCATCACCACGACGCGCCGCATTCATCCCCGATCCGCGACGATCCACGAACAGCACGTCGTATCCCGCGTCACACATTTGCTGGCACGAGTATTCGTACCAGCCACCGTGGCTTTGAATGCCATGCAGCGCGACAACGAACCCGCGCGGTGGTTGTTTTGGCAACCAATGCCGAGTCCTCAGCCGGTAGCCGTCGGAAGCGACAATCTGTTCGATCGGTGGCAACATAAACGTGGGGCAGGTTTTCAATCTGCCATTCCGGACGGGCAGGTTGAAAACCTGCCCCACGAGATGAAATCACGACAAATACCTTGCCATCAGCTTGCGGCTGTGCGAGTCGAGTTGTCTCGCATCCTGCACGAGATACCGCAGTCCGTGCGAATCCAAAATCAGCGCCTTGTCCGGGCTGAGCTTACGAACGTGTTCGTCGCTGTTGAGTACAAAGCTGGTCGGCCCACGATCGGTTTCGACAAACCACTCACACGGTTCGGCCAGCGACGAGATGCTCTCGATCCGCCGAATCACCGGCACGAACTCGCGCCGAGTCAGTTCCGCTCGCAGCAATTCTCGCTGCTCGGCCGGCAACTCATTCAAGTCACGCACCTGCGCGACCTCACGGCCAATCGGATCACACAGCGAAATCCATTGCTCCGGATCGGAGATCGGAAACGCTCGAATGGGTTCGACATTTTCGTGACGCCGCCCCTGCGAGTCAGTCACGCTGAGCCGGCCTTGTGCGTCATGTTCGAGAATAAAGGTTACAGACATTGTTGTTCTACTTGGTCTCCTCGCTCACTTCACCGTGAGCCATGTCGAGTTGGGCTTTGTGCAAGCGGGTGTAGGTGCCGTTACGGGCGAGCAGGTCGTCATGGCGACCGATCTCGGTGACTCGACCTTGTTCGAGGACCACGAGTCGGTCGGCTCGGCGGAGCGTGCTGAGGCGGTGGGCGATGGCGATCGTCGTGCGGCCACGAGTCAGGTTCTCCAGCGCGAGTTGGATTTCGCGTTCGGTTTCGGTGTCCACCGAGGACGTGGCTTCGTCGAGGATCAGGATCGCCGGGTCGATGAGCAGCGCGCGGGCGATGCTGATGCGCTGCCGCTCGCCACCGGAGAGGGACATGCCACGCTCGCCGACGAAGCTGTCGTAGCCGTCGGGTTGTCGCAGGATGAATTCATGAGCGCGAGCGGCTTTCGCGGCAGCGAAGATTTGTTCTCGAGTCGCATCCGGGCGGCCGTAGGCGATGTTCTCGGCGATGGTGCCGTAGAACAGGAACGGCTCTTGAAGCACGATGCCGATGTTGCGGCGGTAATCTTCGAGGGCCAGTTGCCGCACGTCGTGACCGTCGATCAGGACCGCCCCTTCCGCGACGTCGTGGAAGCGGCAGACCAAGTTGATCAGCGTCGTCTTGCCGGCTCCGCTGGGGCCGACAAGGCCGATCATCTCGCCGGAGCGAATCTGTAAGTTCACTCCGCGCAGGATCGGGCGCGTGCCGTAGCGAAACTGCACGTCGCGAAATTCGACGGCTCCGGTGGCTCGGCCGAGACGGATCGGGTGCGGTGGGTCGGCGATGCTCGGCACGCGATCCAGAATCTCGAAGATGCGGTGCGTGCTGTTCGCCGCGCGCTGCGTTGGTTCGACGATGCGGCTGAGCGCTTCCAAACGGCCGTAGAATTTGGTGATGAGCAACACGCTGGCCGAGAGCACGCCGACCGTCAGGTTCTGGCCGAGCACTCGCCAGACGCCGACCACCCAGATCAGCAGCAGGCCAAAGTCCGACAACAGCGCCAACAGCGGACTGAACGCCGACCACAACTTGTTGACGTGGTTGTTCGTCTTGAAGACTTGATCGTTACGGGCTTGGAAGCGTTCGATCTCGCGCTGCTCTTGAGCGAACGCTTTCACGACTCGGATGCCGGGAATGGTGTCGGCCAGGACATTGGTCATTTCGGACCAGGCGCGGCTGCCGGCGATGAAGCCCGACCGAAGTTTGCTTCGCACGCCATGCACCAGCCAGCCGATCAGCGGCAACGGCAGCAACGTGACGATTCCCAGCCAAGTATCTTGCCAAATGACATACGCGCCGATCAGCAACAGCATCACCACATCGGAGGCGAAGTCAGTCAGATGTACTGCGATGAAGTAGCAGATGCGATCGGTGTCGGTGTCGATACGCGAGATCAAATCGCCCGTTCGCTTACCTCCGAAAAATTCCAGCGAGAGCCGTTGCAGATGCGCGTATGTTTGATTGCGAAGATCGGCGGCGACACGTTCGCTGACCCACGCCAGCACGTAGATTCGCCACCAGCCGATCAGCCAGGAAATCACGACCGCTCCGGCAAACAGTTCCAGAAATAAAGTGGACTTCGCGATGGCCTCACTGCGGCCGATGGTCTGCGTGGCGAAGGGGACAAGGACGTCGTCCATCACGCGGCCGAGCAGCGGCATCGGCACCGTCGCGAAGAACGAGCCGAGCAACGTGAGCACAAACCCCAGTGTCAGCATCCGCGTGTGTGGTCTCGTAAACCGCAGCAACCGCGCGAACGATTTCGTCACCGCCGAAAGCGGCGCATCGGGTTCGAGCTCGCTGTCGTCTCCCTCTTCGACGTCGTCGATCCCCTGTTTGAGCTTTTCGATCTGCTGAATCAGCTTGTGGATCGCCGCCGCTTTGCCGACGGTGTAACGCCAGACGTGCGTCTGACCGTTGGCCGCGCGGACCTCCAGCGCGCCGAGCGCGCCGTGTTCTTTCGCAGCGAGGGAACCGATTTCCGACCATGGCAGCGAAACCGGAGTCGCGGAGTGATTCGCCATGCCGAGCAGTCGGCGGTCCGTCGCGACTAACAGGCCCGCCGCGAATCGCAAACTCTCATCGAGATCCAACTCGACCCAATATCGCGCGGCTTCGCCCGGTTCGAATTGATCAGTCACCAAACGGCGAAGGTCCGCACTCAAAATGGGTCACCTGAATTTTCTGGATCGCTGATGTTGCTGTCGGCATTCGTCGTTGGGAGGTCACTTTCGCGACGAATCCTTGGGAGCGGAAGTTTCGACATCATCGCGGGTGGGGCGGATGGCTTCAAAGTAGCGGCGGATGGTTTGGCGGTGGCCGAGCGGGATGTCTTCGGATTCCAGGACCGCGTCGCTGAGCTTGCGATACTTGTGATAGACCTCTTTGAATTCGCGCTTCGCGGATTCCTCTTCCGCTTCTTTCGTGGTGAGCGTTTCCTTGTCGCTGTCTCCTTGCTCCCCTTTGAGGCCCTGGATCTTTTGCTCGTCCCGTTTTGAGGCCAGCTCTGTGCGGCTGCCTTGCACGGTCTCGTTGGTTCCGCGTCCGGCTTTCCGGCTGGGCTTGCCGGCGAGTTTGTCTCCCTGTGCGTTCGCCTGGCAGTTCCCTTTGCACTCGGCCAGTTTGTCTCCCTGCTTCTTGAGCAGCTCGCTGATCTTCTTGGAGTTGCCTTGTTGCTTGGCCGATTCGGCGAGTTTGCTGAGTCCAGTTTTGGTCTGCGATGCGTTGTCTTTATCGAGTCCCTCGGCGGTCTTCTTCGCAGCCTCGCTGAGTTTTTTCAGCCCCTTCTTGTCGGCCGCTTCCGCCACCTTATTCAATTTGTCAGCGACTGCTCGCGATTCTTTCCGGTCGAGCTTGGGGTTGTCGAGCTTCGACAGTTCGCTCGCTGCCTTGTCGTACTGAGCGTCTTGCAATGCCTGTCCCGCTTCTTGAAGTGCATCGGCCGATTGTAGTGCCTCGCCGATCGCTTTCATTTGCTCGTCGGTCGCAGCGACGTTGAGCTGCGCGGCAACCTCTTGCAGAGCCGACTGCATCTCGGAGAGCTTGGCCAGAGCCTCGCGAACGTCGACACCCGGTTCCTTCATCTCTTCGGCTTTCGCGAGCAGCTCTTTGATGATCGCGTCGAGCTCCGGGTCATGGTCTTCGGGCAATTGATCGAGCAACTCTTCGAGATCATCCATGACGATCTCGGCCTCGGTGACGATTGCGTCGAGCGGTTGAGCGGGTCCGGCATTGACCTGTGCGTGTCCCGTCGGCCAACAGAGCAGAACGATGGCCAGCGCCGCCGTGGCCAACGACCAGCGAAACGACTTCGGCAACGCGAAGGGGACGACCTGTTTGGCTTCGACTCGTTCCAAGTGGTGCAGGGCATCGGCCAATTGCAGCGATTCGATCTCGGAGGGCGTTCGCGTCGGTTGCCGACGCAGCAACGCCAGCGCGGTTTCGGTGCGGTCTTTCAATTCGTAGTGGCCATCCACGGCTCTAGCGGCCGGAAGCCAATCGGAGTGCCGCCAACTCCACCAGGCAGCCACCCCGGCTGCAACGGTCGGCAATCCCAGCAACACCCCCCAGCCAGTCCACGCGGTGGTCAGCCAGCCGGCCAGTCGTAACACGGCCAGGAATACGGCGGCGCACGACCCGCCGCTCAGCCCCCAAGCTGCGGCACGAAGGACGCAGACGGTCCATTGGCGTCGCCGCACTGGCTGTAACTGGCGAAAGATCGTTTCCCGCATGATTGCTCTGGTGGCTCTGTTTGATCTAAACCGCGTTCGCATCCGATTCGCGTTTGGGGCGGAATGTGAGTCGTGGAACGGCTCGCCTACGTTTCCCAGTCGTTTCACGAATGCGAAACCGAGCCACAACGTACCGAGCCGCGGGACGATCGACAACCGGGCTCGAACGATTCGGACGACGATGCGACACGGACCCTCTTCGGTTTTGCACGGCGGGATCGTCATTGGTGGCGGAATTGCTCGCGGGATGGTACGAATTGACCACGTTCAGAAAGGATTCGCAGCAGCTTCCGATGACAGACACCCTGTCGGAGGCAGTGACATCATGCCTGGACTGGTTGTGCTGGCCCCGCCCGCGCAGGGGGCTCGTTATTCGTTAGGATCAGCAACGCGATGCCGTGATCGGTCGCGAAGGCTACTGCGACATCGTGCTGATGAAACGCACGGTTTCGCGAAAACATGCCCGCGTCTTTTTTGATGGGCAGCATTACCAAGTGGAAGACTTAGGTAGCGCTCATGGCACATTCTTGAACGGCCGCCGCGTGTCGAAGGCCACGCCGCTCAAAGACGGCGACCGCATCAACATCTTCGACGTGCCGATTGCGTTCTGTACCGTCGAAGCTCCGCTGGTGGATACGTCTCAATTCGTGATGGGGCAAACGCAGACTGTGACACTGACGCCGTTGCCTCCGACTCGCTCGCAGGTCGCCGCGCTGGGTTACAGCAATCGCCTCCACAGTCTGATGGACATCAGCCGGCGATTGGGCAGCACCTTGACGGTCGAGGACATGTTTCCGCGCGTGTTGGACTTGCTGGTCGACATCTTCCCGCAAGCGGTGGTCGGAGAGATTCAGTTGGCAGATGCAACGGGAACTTTAACGCCAGTCGCCATGAAGCATGGCCGCGACGATGACAGTTCCATCATCACTCGCGTTCCCGTAGGCAATGACTTAGCCAAGCAAGTTCTGGTGACGGGGCAGCCGTTGGTGAATTCAGTCGAGTCGGGTGACGAGGAATCGGTACTGGCCGTCGAAGGCTCGAATACGTTGTGCGTGCCAATCATCGGGCCGTCGCGAGCCAAGCTGGGGACGATCCTGCTGGAGACCAACGACGATCACCGCGTCTTCACGGAAGACGATGTCGAGCTGATCGGGACTATCGGCGTTCTGACCGGCCAAGCAATCGAGTACGCGAAGGCTCACGCGGCGATGTTGCGAATGGATCAAACTCAGCGGCAGCTTGAAACCGCGAGGCAGATTCAGATGCGCATGCTGCCCCGCCATCGCCCAAACCTGTCGGGGTATGTCTTCGAGAGTCATTATGAAGCGGCCGAAAGCGTGGGAGGAGACTTTTACTTTTGGGACTCGCTGCCGGATGGCCGTGTGATGATTGGGATCGCGGATGCTTGCGGAAAATCGTTGCCGGCCGCGTTGCTGATGGCGCAGTGTGCCTCCGAAGTTCGACACTGTCTGGCGGCGGCGGAAACTCTCAAACTGGCGATGCACTCGCTGAATCAATTCGTCTGCGGAATGGACGAGGGCTTCATCACGTTCTGCCTGTGTCTGGTCGACGCGAACACGAATTTGCTGACGGTGATGAACGCCGGACATCCCTCGCCGGTGTTGCGGCACCACGACACGGGTGAGGTGGAAACACTCTCCAACAGCAAGTCGAGCTTCCCGCTGGGGATTTCCTCTCAGGAGAAGTTCCATCCGATCCACACACTGCTGCGACCCGGCGATGAGATCTATCTGCTGACCGACGGCGTGATCGAAGCGATGGCTCCCGACAACAGCTTGTATGGTGCCTCGCGATTGGAGAGTCAGATTGCCGCGACACAGCCCAGCTTGTTTGCACGCATCAGCGCGATCATCGCCGACATCGCGGGATTCCGCGCGGGCCGCCGCCCGTCCGACGATACCTGTCTGCTGGGCATTGCCCGCGAAGTCGCCTGATATTCGCTGGCCGATCGACGCCAGGTTCGTCATGCTGACGCTGCGGTTGTGCGCATCCCAGCCAAACAGGCGAGCGGGGCGGCGTCAGGTCTTAGATTCTTGAGGCAGCATCATGACGAGTCGGTGTTATCTGGCGGTCGATTTAGGAGCCGAGAGCGGCCGAGTGGTCGCGGGATTGTTTGACGGGCAGCGGGTGCAGTTGGATGAACTGCATCGTTTCCCCAACGGAGCGGTCAACATCGGCGGGACACTCCGCTGGGATGTGCTCCGGCTTTGGGCCGACATCCAGAACGGGCTGAGCGCGGCTTCCACGAAATTTGGAGCGGCGATCACCAGCGTCGGCGTAGATACCTGGGGCGTCGATTACGTCTTGCTGACCAAGAATAACGAGATGCTCGGCGCGCCGTACCATTACCGCGACGCTCGCTCGCGCGGGATGCTCAATCACGCGCTGACCAAAGTCTCTCGTGGCGACATCTTCGCGGCGACCGGGTTGCAGTTCATGGAAATCAATACGCTCTACCAATTGCTGGCGATGAGTCAGACGAACGCTGACCTGATGCGGATGGCCGATGCCTTCCTGATGATGCCCGACTTTGTGAATTGGCTGCTGTGCGGCAGCCGCGTGGTCGAGTTCACGAACGCGACGACGACGCAATGCTTCGATGCCACAAAGCGAACCTGGGCGTTCGACATGCTTCAGCGGTTGGAGATTCCGTCGCATTACTTCCCCGAAGTCATCGCACCGGGAACCAAATTGGGAGCGTTGCGCGAGGACGTGGCACGCCGCACGAATCTCGGCCGGATCAACGTCGTCGCGCCGGCGACTCACGACACGGGGAGCGCGGTCGCGGCGGTGCCGACGGACAAGACCGGCTCGCCAAGCTGGGCCTATATCAGTTCGGGAACGTGGTCGCTGATGGGGGTCGAAGTTCAGCATGCGGTGCTCACGCCGCGAGCGTTGGAACTCAACGTGACCAACGAAGGAGGGATCGACGGCACGTATCGGCTGCTGAAGAACATCATGGGATTGTGGCTGGTGCAAGAATGCCGCCGCTCGTTCGAGCGGCATGGCCGACCGCTCGATTACGGGCCGATGGTGCAACTGGCAACCGCCGCCACGCCGTTCGCATCGCTCATCGACCCGGACGATCCGCAATTCCTCAGCCCGGACGATATGCCGACCGCCATTCAAAACTTCTGCCGTCAGACGAATCAACCAGTGCCCGAGTCCGAAGGGCAACTCATTCGCTGTTGCCTGGAAAGCCTCGCGCTCAAGTACCGCGTGGTGCTCGGCTGGATGGAAGAGCTGACCGGAGTGCCGGTCGAAGTCATCCACATCGTCGGCGGCGGTACGAAGAACGAGTTGCTCAATCAATTCACCGCCAACGCCTGCGGCCGCCCGGTCGTGACTGGTCCCGTCGAGGCGACCGCGCTGGGCAACGTGCTGGTCCAAGCTCGCACGTCTGGTGAGATCGGCTCACTGTCCGACATCCGCGAGGTTGTGCGGCGATCGAGTGAACTCAAACACTACGAACCGCAAAACGCCTCCGACTGGCAAGCGGCGAATGCTCGGTTCGCGGAACTGCTGAAGCGATCGAACTGAAAAGTCGACCGTTTACTCCGTGACCGGAAACTTCGAGTCACGGAGTGACTCGTCTACTTTGTGGCCGGCGGCGAGCCGGGATCGAAAGGCAGTCGAGCCGGCGTCAAAGGCGTTTCCTTCGCGGGCATTTCCGATCTGGGTAATTCTGGAGCGGGCCGTCCCCCTATCGGTTGCGGACTGGGAACCATTCGCAACCAGCCCTCAATGTGTGACGGGTCGTAGCCCACGACGAACGCCACCAGCGACAGCGAACCGGGCATATTGTCCGGCAGTGGTGTCTTTGAAGGGGTCGTCCATCGCCACATACAGCCCCGCGATCAGACACAGATAGGCCACAAAACCGCGCATCGTCGCGGCCAGTGGATTCTCTGAGAGAAACGCGAAGCGCCGCGTAGGAAGCCGCTTCAATTCTTGTTCTTCCATGCTCGCCACCATCGCATTGCTGACACATCCGCCGAGAAACGCCGAGGTCAGCGTCAGCAGCGCCATGTTGGTGGGGCTGTAGCAAATCAAAGCCCTGAAGAACAACAAGACTCCGGGCACATGGTTCTTCCGCGCTTGGTCGAAAATGTCTTTGCCGGCCGTTCCCAATTGCTTTTCCATCATGTGCGGAGCCAGCACGACTCGATGCTCGACCGACTCCAACAACAATCCGGACGCATACAACAACACCCACGTCACCAGCGATCCAACGCAGAGCACGACTTGTCGAGTGGGGATGTGCTTCATGCCAAAAACCAGTTTTGTGGAAGTGACCAGGCGCGACGGCGATCGGCCACCTTTAGCCATCAACAGTTCCAGACGGGGTGTGTCGGCATCAACGTAGTTCTCAAAGGCAGAGGTCATTGGCTTGGGACGCTCAGCGCGAACGGCGAATTCCCACCTCGCCTACAACTGGGACTTGCGACTGGCAACTTCAGCGACTTCAGCACAACGGGTCGTTCCGTCAGAATCGAGCCGATTCGGCGGGGATTCCGATCAATTGTGAGCCGAATTTGCTCTGGACGCAGCGCCGGAAAGCTGGCACAACCCCGCCCACTTTGGGGGCTGTGGAGTTAAAAATGTTGGGTCGAACAGGTTGGTTTTGCGTCGTCTTAGCCATCGGCGTGAGTGTGCCAGGCTGCGGACTAATGCAGACGGCTAAGAACGTCACGCGCCAAACGATGAAGCCGCTGAAGATGCGGCCGAGCGACTATCGCGACACAACCCAGGAAGTCGAAGACGAATGGACCAGCGTCGGTCGCACGGCCAGCACGGTGCGCGGAGTCGAAAAAGACGACGACCCCTTTCGCAAGTTGATACTGTCCCCCAAAGCTATGAGCATCGAACGCAACCTCGGCATCGAGTAGTTGCGATGCTGCATGAACGTAGCCGTCATCACTCCGCGTGACGAGCCGAACGCTTCGACGACGATGGTTGGAAATTCTGCCCTTCACGCGGAGCGGTGACGGCTACGCAAGATCCAAAATCGGCTGAATGACTTGGCCGCCGATCGCGCCGAGATCCGCCTTCAGCCGCGCGAACATCTCGTCGTCCTTGTAAATGCCGACGATGGCACCGCCCGAACCGGCGAACTTCGCGCTGGCTCCCGTACGGCGCGCGACCTCAATCATTTCAACATGCTTCACCGCCAACTGGCAGATGTTGCGGCGCGTGTTGAAGTTCTCGTCCATCAATGCCGAGAGTCGTGCGGTGTTCTGCTGCAAGATGGCCTCGCGAGCTTCAGCGGCCAGGCCCGCAAACGTTTGCATTGCTGCAATGACCGCTGGATCGCCCGCTTGGAAGCGTGCTCGCAATGGATTGTGAACCGCCTCGGTCGGCTCGCTGACGTCCGCGCTGTACGCGACATAAATCGGCGGCAACAGCTTTGGATCGAGCGGTTCATAGACACCGCACGAGAAACCCATCTGCTCGGTCATCCGGTCCTTCGCGAAATCCATGTAGACCAAGCCGCCGTAAATCTGGATGACCCGATCCTGCAACCCGGCGGCGATACCCAGTTCTCCGCTTTCGACGCTCAGCACCAGCGATGGTTGTACTTGCTTGGGAATCTCGACGTGGTAGAAGTCCATCAACGCTCGCAACGTCGCAACGATGATCGCGCTCGATCCGGCCAGCCCAACTTGCCGGGGGATATTGCTTTGATACCGCACGGCGAAGTTGCGGTCGTGTAACGACAGGTTGTTCTGCTGGCAGAACTCAACAAAGCGCTTGATCGTCGCCTTCACCAATCGGACGCCACCGTAGTAGCCGTGCAAGCGGACGTCCTGTGCGAGTTCCTTCACCGACTGAAAGCGGCTGCGGTCATCCTGACTGAGCACGATTTCGACTTCGTCCCACTCATACAAGACCGCCTCGGCCCAGAAGTTTTTCAGGCTGAGCGAAATCGTCTTGCCGAAATAGCCGTCCGACGGATTGCCGACCAATCCGGCTCGTGCGTAAGCGCGTCGTCGCAGAAGTTCCATGATGATTCGCCCAGTGTGTTGTATGACATCTTGGCGAGCGGGGCGGCGTCAGCCCCCCAGTGCGTTCGCAATAGGACCGGGGGCTGACGCCGCCTCGCTCGCCTGGAGGTCATGACGACGTTTAGCCGATCAAGCGTTTGACGTGCTCTCGCAACGCCGAACCGTATTGCGGATCGTGCAGCGCGAACTCGATGAAGGCTTGGAAGTAACTCTCAAAGTTGCCGATATCGAATCGTTGTTCGTTCGCGGCCAGCTTCACGCCAATCACTTTTCGACCACGCTTCAGCAAGATGCGAATCGCGTCGGTGAGCTGAATCTCCCCCCCCTTGCCCGGCTTGGTTTCTGCGAGCGCGTCGAAAATCTCCGGGCTGAAGACGTATCGAGCTGCGACCGCCAAGCGGCTGGGAGCTTCTGCGACGCTCGGTTTCTCGATGAGGTCCGCTAACTCGAAGATCGCGCCGGCGGCCCCTTTCGGCTTGGCGATGCCGTACTGGACGACCTCTTCGGCGGGGACTTCCTCGAAGCAGACAACGATGTTCGCTTTCTCACGCTCGAAGACCGTCGTCATCCGCGACACGATGTCCGACTGCGCGTGCCGGCCGATGATTGAGTCCCCCAGCGCGACAACGAACGGCTGCTGGCCGATCATCGCTTTGCCGCACAGTACCGCGTGGCCGAGTCCCAGTTGACGTCGTTGCCGCGTGTAAAAGTATTCGACGTCTTCCCGCTCGAACTGCAAATCCTGAAGCTGCTCTTCGCGGCCGGTCTCGCGGAGGTACGTGATCAGCGGCGCGTCGATGTCGAAGTGATTCTCGATCGACGTCTTCCCCTGGCCGGTGATGAACAACACCTGCCGGATGCCGGAATTGACCAGCTCCTCAATGACATATTGCACGACCGGCTTGCGACCGACTGGCAGCATCTCTTTCGGCTGCGACTTGGTCGCCGGCAACATTCGCGTGCCCCAACCGGCTACGGGCACCAAGGCTAGATCGATCATCGACTCCCTTTCGACGAGTTTCGTGTGACCCCTGTTTGGTCCGCGCGATGTTAGCCCAGCAGTCTTCGATCACCTATCCCTTTTTCACGCCGGCAACAGCGCGGTTGTTTCGTCAAACCCGCACAACAGATTGAAATTTTGCACGGCGACGCCAGAGGCTCCTTTGATGAGGTTGTCGAGGCAGGCGATCACGATCAGTTGCTCGCGACAGAATCGAACGGTGATGTCGCAGAAGTTCGTGAATGCCGAATCCTTCGTCGAGGGGAGGTGATCGACAACGCGAATGAACGGCTTGCCTTTGTAGAAGTCACGCATGACTTGCAGCAGTTCGGACTGCGTCGCCTTGCGAGTCAGACGCGGATAGATCGTGGCCAGGATGCCGCGGTCCATCGGAATCAGGTGCGGCGTGAAGATGACCTGAACGCTCTGGTCGCTGGCGTCGGAGAGGACTTGTTCGATCTCCGGTGTGTGGCGGTGCTTGCCGACCGAGTACGCCGACAAACCTTCGTTGCACTCCGAAAACAACGTGTTGAGCTTCGGCACGCGACCGGCTCCGCTGACGCCGCTCTTGGCGTCGATGATGATGCCAGTTGGCTCGATCAATTTTGAGCACAGCAACGGTGCGAGCGCGAGGATTGACGTGCTGGTGTAGCAACCGGGGTTCGCGATCAGCTCGCTGCCGGGGATCTTCGACGCGAACAACTCCGGCAAACCGTAGACAGTGCTGCCAAGTCGCGTCGGGTCAGTGTGCACCTCGCCGTACCACTGCTCGTAAATGGCCGGGTCCGACAGACGGTAGTCGGCGGAGAGGTCGATCACCTTGCAGCCAGCGGCGAGAATCTTTGGGATGACCGCCGTGCTGGCTCCGTGCGGCAGACAGGCAAAGGCAACATCCGCCCGGTCGGCGATCTGTTGTGGCGTGAGGTCTTCGCAGCGCAGGTTAAGTCGCCCTGTCAAACTGGGATGCACCGTCGCGATCGGTGGCGAGCCATCCTGGCGACTAGTGACCGCCGTGATTTTCACCTGCGGATGCCGCAAAAGAATCTTGATTAACTCCAAAGCCGTGTACCCGGAAGCTCCGACAATCGCGACGCGAACCATGACCGATAAACCTTTCGTGGGGAATCTATGAGGTCGCCGCACTCGCCAGAGTGTGGGACTCCCGCGTTCTGGCGAACGCGGCTACGTTTGCGCGGATGTCTGGCTTACTTCTTCTCGATCCCGCTCGCCGAATCGTCCTTCTTGCGAGGTCGGAAGAACCGCATCGATTGCAACACGACCATCTTTCGCCGAGCCAGCCGCACGCCAAACGAGATCAACCAATTCTTCCAGCCAGGAATCACAAATTGCTTGCGACGCTCCAAGGCCCTGAGCGCCGCTTTGACGACTTGTTCCGGCGTTGAGAACTCGTGTTTCTTCAGCCATCCGGGCACGTTGGCAACGTCGAAGAAGTCGGTTTGCGTCGTCCCCGGACAGAGAGCGGTGACCGTCACACCACGGTTGCGGCACTCAGCCCACAATGCCTCGGCAAAATGCAGCGAAAACGCTTTACTCGCGGAATACACCGGCATGTAAGCCACGGGCTGAAACGCAGCAATCGAAGACACATTGATCACTCCGCCGTGGCCTCGTTCCAGCATGGCGGGCAGCAAGCGATATGTCAGATCGGTCATGGATGCGACGTTCAACTGCACGAGATCCCGCATCCGAGAGGGCTCGGTCTCGTCGACGGTTCCGACCCAGCCGAATCCGGCATTGTTCACGAGCAGTTCAATTTGAATCCCCTTGGCCGCGATAGTGTCAAACAGGCGCTGGGGTTCGGCGGGATCGGTGAGGTCGCCAGCGATGATCTCGGTCTTCGTGCCGTGCCGGGTATGCAGTTCCTCAGCCAGCTTTTCGAGCAGCTCGTTCCGCCGCGCGGTTAGCACCAAGTGCATGCCGTGCCCCGCCAGCCGGCGAGCAAACTCGGCCCCGATGCCGGAGGAAGCTCCGGTGATCAGTGCCCAGCGATCGGCGTACGCGTCGAGCACGTTGGTCGGTCCTCTTCTAAGCTGTCAAACTCGTTGTCCCAGCGGATTTGCGGGGCGGATCGTAACACACCAACCTCGAAAGAAAAGCCGCCTCGCCGCTTCCGGTGAGCCTCGCCCCCCGCACAGTTTCGCTATGCTGCGCCGTCGTGTTGCCAACGTAGGACGGGCACTTTTGCCCGTCCCTGGAAGACGACGCGCAAGAGTGCCCGTCCTACAGGATTTGACTCATGTCCGACCGCAGCCTCACTCGCGAAGAAGTCCGCGCCGTCGATCGGCACGCAATCGACGAGTTTGGCATGAACGGCCTCGTGCTCATGGAAAACGCCGGCAGAGGCGCGGCCGAGCGACTGATTCAACTCGGCATCGACGGAACGGTCATCGTCTGTGCCGGCAAAGGAAACAACGGAGGCGATGGATTCGTGATCGCGAGACATCTCGAACTGCTCGGCTACGACGTGCGCGTGCTGCTCTTTGCGAATCCCTCCGATTTGTCGGGCGATGCCGCCGCGAATTGGCGAATCCTCGAAGCCGCCGAGACGCCACGAGTTGTTCTTGGCCGTCAACCACCGTTATCCGACATCGACCACGCTCTGAGCCATGCTGATTGGATTGTCGATGCACTGCTGGGCACCGGCACCGTTGGCGAAGTCCGCGAGCCTTACCGCACCGCAATCGCCGCAATCAATCGGTCCGCTCGTAAAACCCTTGCCGTCGATCTCCCGTCGGGCCTCGATTGCGACACCGGCCTGCCGATTGAATCGTTCGCCGAAGGCTCAGCCGTTTGCGTTCGAGCGACTCATACCGTGACATTCGTTGCCCGCAAACGCGGATTCGACAACCCTGCCTCACAGACCTTGACCGGCATCGTTCACGTCGTCGGCATCGGCATTCCAAAGCGGCTGCTCGACGAGGTACTGGCATGAATCCAGCCTCGAATGGGCCGCTCACACAACGATTTCCATCTCCAGAAATCGGGACGGGTTCTTTTGATACTCCGTCGCAAGCTGAGTCAGCGTCTTCCACCGCGTGCTGTGGTGCGGACGTTCCAGCTTTGGCTGTTCGGCAGGCAGATGAGTCAGCAACTTCTTCTGAATCAACATCGCCCGCAGCTTGCGAGTCTTCATCTCTCCCGAAGTCTCATTGGTCAGACAAATCAGATACTGCTCACTGGAAACCGACAGCCCCAAATCACGTTTGATTTGCCCGAGCGCGAATTTCTCAGCAATCTCGTTGAGCACCGAGTTCAAAAAGTACCAATACTCATTCTTGGGCAATGGGATGAGGGAATCGTTCTCGGTGGTCTGCTGCGACAACGCGATGATCGTCTCAGTGGCCGCTGAGTTCAAAAAGACTTCACTGCACCCCTTCTCTAGGATGGTCCGAATCTGGAGCGTGCCGTCGCGAATCGTATTCAGCGAGACGTTGAGCCGATCGAAGAATTCATGACGCTGCCACTTGGCCTCGGCCTTTCGCTTTCCCGCAATACCAACCGAGAAACGTAAACACCGCCGCGATCAGCACGCCTGCAATCTTGTCATGCAGATGCTTCCAAATCAGTTGCAGGAATTCTTCCATGATCTCTCCGCACAAAGCGAGCGTTGCACTTGGACGTGGCCGCGTTCGCTAGAACGCGGGCCTTCTCGGCGATCACCCGCACTCTGGCGAGTGCGGCTACGGTCTTGAAATCGCTTCTACTTGTTCTTGATCGCCCACAAAGCGTCAAAGGTCCGTAGGTAGAGCACCCCGTTCGCGAAGGCCGGTGACGCTGAAGTCGCCTCACCCAGATCATTCTCGGCGAGCACTTCAAATTCACGGCCCGCTTTGATGACCGTGACGATTCCGCCACGAGCCGTCACATACACCTTGCCATCCGCGTAAACCGGTGACGCACGATAGCGGTCATTGTGGGCTCGCTTGCCGTAAATCTGCTCGCCCGACTTTTCGTCCAAGAGGTGAACCTGCCCGTCCGCCATGCAGAGATAAACCAATCCATTGTGAATCAGCGGCGATGGTACATCCGGGGTCTTGGGATGTCTCCACAACTGCAACGACGAGTCGTTCGTGATGTCTCCTTTACCGGTCGGCTTCAAGGCCACCACCGGAGCACCTTTGGCTGTCGGCACGACGATGATGCCATCGGCGACCACGGGCGAAGCGACGAACCGCAGCGTCGGATCGTACTTCGTCTTCACGTTCAAATTGCCACAACGCCACAGTTCGTGGCCGTCCTTCAAATCGTGAGCGACAATGAAATCCGCTCCGTGGGTGAGCAGGAATTTCGTCTTGCCATCGTCATACATCATCGGAGAGGCGTAGGAGTGCTCGTTCTCTTGGATCGCGTCGCTCGGCCGGTCTTGTTTCCAGACTTCCTTGCCAGTCGCTTTCTCCAAGCAAACAACAACCGCCTCGCGCGTCTTCGCGTTTCCCTCGCCGTGAATGAGCTGCACATACAGCCGATCCCCGTCCAACACGGGGGTCGAGGTCATGCCAAACTGAATGCTGAATTTGCCGTAGCGGTCCTGCAAATTGAATTTCCAAACCTCTTTGCCATCCACGGTCCAACAACCGAGAACGCCGTTGGTCATCATCGCCCAAACGTGTTGACCGTCCGTGCTCGGTGAGTTCGACGCGGAATTCCCTTCGTCGCCACGAACGTCCTTATTGCCAGACGACATCACCTGCCGCCACTTTTCCTTGCCGTCAGCCCCGACGCACAGCAGCAGCAAATCGCCAGAGCTCTTATCAACCGACGTGAGAAAGATCCGCTCGCCCCAGACCACCGGAGTCGCTCCCCCTGGCCCCGGCATCGGCAGCTTCCACGCGACGTTCTCCGTCTTCGACCACTTCGTCGCCGTGTTCGTCTCATTCGAGATGCCGTTGTTCTTCGGCCCGCGCCACTGCGGCCAGTTCTCCGCGCGAACGGTGTTAATGGAGACTGACAATCCCACCAGCGCGACAACAACAGTTCCGGACCATCGAACCAACCGAGAGTTGAACAACGTCACCGATTTCATGCTGCTTGCTCCTTCCAAGAATTGCGGAGGACCTGACGACGCTCGACAGTTTCAGGAGCGGCTTGCAGGTCGTCAATGAAGCTAAAGAAGACCACGGATCCCGTTTCATTGGCGAGCCGGAGGGCATCAGCCCCCGGACGGTCGCAGCAATCTTCGGGGCTGACGGAGATCGGATTTCCAATCCAGGCGGAAGCGCTTATCGTAATGGCCAACTTGGTGGCGGAGGTTTGTGAGCAATGATGACGGTCCATCTCTATTCGGATTGTGTCCAAGTCCCGTTTTGGGTGAACGATCTGGAGTCGTTTCGCAGGTGGATGTTGTCTGACGAATCGCCGGAAAGAGTCCCGCTCTTCTTTTTGGCCGGCGAGGTCTGGATCGACATGAGCAAAGAGCAATTCTTCTCGCACAACCAGCTCAAGAAAGTCATCTTTCGAGTGCTCTCCGGCCTCGAAAAACAAGCGTGTGGGCGATTCATCCCCGACGGAATGCTCGTGACCAATGAAGCCGCAGACCTCTCCGGAAATCCCGACGGAGTGTTCGTGACCAACGACAGCTTTCGCACCGGCCGAGTTCAACTGATCGAAGGGGCGGAAGACGGCTACGTCGAACTCGAAGGGTCGCCCGATATGGTGCTGGAAGTGGTCAGCGACAGTTCGGTGGAGAAAGACAACGACGTGCTGATGGACCTCTACTGGAAAGCCGGCATTCGCGAATACTGGCTGGTTGACGCTCGCGGCGCGCGGATCGAGTTCCAAATTCTGCGTCACACCGCTCGCGGGTATGTGGCGACTCGCCCCTCCGGCGGCTGGCGGAAGTCCGCCGTGTTCGGCAAATCCTTCCGCCTCACTCGCCAACTCGACGACTTGGGACATCCCGACTTCACACTCGATGTCCGGTAGGCCGAGGCCCCGTCTTGGGGTGAGTTGAAGTTTGGCAGTTCCCAATTCTTTGGGGGCTGATAGCATCTCGGCCATGCGAGCGACTCAATCCATTTCGGACTCAGACATCTTGGCGGAAGTTCTCGCGGCAGATGGCGGCGAGCATGTGCCAGACGTGGCGG
The DNA here is from genome assembly GCA_005778115.1 of Planctomyces sp. Taxonomy (GTDB): domain Bacteria; phylum Planctomycetota; class Planctomycetia; order Planctomycetales; family Planctomycetaceae; genus SXKJ01. The sequence goes on from SXKJ01000103.1 coordinate 36,130, forward strand.
CGACGGTTCTACGCTGGCGATTTTCGAAGAAGTCGGATCGACGGATCACGCAGTTGGCTCAGCAAAACCAGCGTGGCACGATTTCGGCGGCCGATCGAATCGTGCTCGAACGATACTTGCGCGTGGGCAGCTTGTTGAATCTCTTACAGGCGAAAGCTCGGATTACGTTGCGTGCGGCCGAGACATCGGACAAGTAGCTCATGACCAAGTCGCTTCGCCAACAAACCGTCCTTGAGTGAGCACTCCATGATCTCAGTTCATCTCTATTCCGACTCGATCCACATTCCGATTTGGGTCAGCGATCTGGAGTCCTTCCGGCGGTGGATGCTTTCCGACGAGTCGCCGGAACAAACACCTGTTTTCTTTCTTGCGGGCGAGGTCTGGATCGACATGAGCAAGCAACAGCTCTTTTCGCATGTGAGACTGAAGCAGCGGTTCTTTGAGGTGCTCGGTCCCTTGGCGAGAAAGCAACGCCTGGGTGATTTTTTCCCGGACGGCCTGTTGCTCACGAACGCCGACGCTGATCTCTCAGGAAATCCCGACGGGACGCTCGTGACCAGCGAAAGTGTCCGCAGCGGTCGCGTCCGGTTGATCGAAGGAGCGATCGAAGGCTACGTCGAGATCGAAGGTTCGCCCGACATGGTGTTGGAAGTGGTCAGCGACAGTTCGGTGGAGAAGGACAACGACGTGCTGATGGACCTCTACTGGAAAGCCGGCATTCGCGAGTACTGGCTGGTGGACGCTCGCGGCGAGCGGATCGAGTTCCAAATTCTGCGTCACACCTCTCGCGGTTACGTGGCGACTCGCCCCTCCGGCGGCTGGCGAAAGTCCGCTGTGTTCGGCAAATCCTTCCGCCTCACTCGCCAACTCGACGACTTGGGACATCCCGACTTCACGCTCGATGTGAAGTAGATTGTCATTTGGCTGATTTGTCAGAGGCTGCGGCAAAAAGATGACCAAGTCCAGAAGACTCTGCACACTGAAACGCTGTTTGGCCAAGTTCATTGACCACATTGCAATCAGCGCCTCGCGCCAAGAGTGAATCAATTGCTTTGATGTCTCGGCGTCGAATTGCGCCAAAGAGTCTTTGTGATGCCTCTTTCTGCTTTCTCGCTTTTGCGTCGCGTCGTCGTTCAATCTCACTGTCCTGACGTGCTTGAGTCCGGTGGGCGACTTGTTCCGACAGGAGCCGAAGTTCTTCAAACGATTTGGCACCATGATTTGAAGAACCAAACGGCAAGTAGTCATTCTTCGTGTGACTCAGAATCCAATCGATGAGATCAATTCTTTCGCGTCCATTCGGCACATGACGGTAAAGCCAGATTACCGGTGCGACGCTTCCTGCTTTGAAATTGGATTGTTGCTCAAGCACCGTCAGAGACTTGATCAAGCAGATCAAACTCTCCTCCGAGAGATCCTGAGCGATTTGGTCCCAGGGATTGGAGCGCAAACGCATAAAGGCACCTTGGCTAGCAGCGGGAAAAACCATCCCGATCTGCTCCAAATCCTCGAACGCCTCCTGCCGACCAATTTCTATCAAGTGATCGATCAAACCGATCGGAATTGAGTCCAACATGACCAGAACCTTGTATTCAATGAACTCGTCGCAATGTTGAATCACAAAGCTTACTTCGGACGACACAGTGTATTGGGCGAATTCGGATGTCAACCAGCGACTGTAAGCCAAAGACGTTTGGCATTTGTCATCATCCGAACGCCGCAGCGTGTGGATTAGTCGGCTCGAATCGATTCGACAGCGATTTGAAATTGCAAGATGCCGTCTTACTGACAAAAACAAACAGCCCTCGGCGAGCGGACTCGTCGAGGGCTGTTTTAATCACAGTGGTCGATCTCAGTTGAAGACGGCTTAGTAGATGTCTTCGTCGTGGTGGCTGTCTTTGTGGTCGTCCTTCGGCTTCTCGGCGATCAGGGCGTCGCTGGTGAGCAGCAGGGTTGAGACCGAGGCGGCGTTCTGCAACGCGGAGCGAGTCACCTTGGTCGGGTCGATGATGCCGCTCTTCACGAGGTCTTCGTACTTGCCGGTCGCGGCGTTGTAGCCCTTGTTGCCGTCGAGTTCGAGAATCTTCTCGCAGATCACTCCACCGTCCACGCCGGCGTTGTCGGCGATTTGCGTCGCCGGAGCACGGCAGGCTCGGAGGATGATGTTGTAGCCGACCGTCTCGTCGTCGCTGAGACCTTTACCCTTGAGGCCGGCGGTTGCTCGCAGCAGAGCCACGCCGCCACCGGGGAGGATACCTTCTTCGACGGCCGCACGGGTTGC
>SXKJ01000104.1 GCA_005778115.1 Planctomyces sp.
AGGGATGTGCTCGGTCTGCGCGAGTTCAAACACAGACTGCGCGTTGTCTGTCACCGGGCCGTAACTATCGACGGCGATCGTCACCGGCCCCATGCACAAGAAGCCGAAGGCCACGAGACCGAAGGCGAACACCGAAGCATGAGCCGGATCGCCCATGACCGCGCCCAGTCCTAGCAAGCTGACGAAGTAGGCTCCCGTCATCAGGCCCGCCATCAGCATCCCGGTCCAGAACGCGCTGAAGTTACCTGCGACCAGACCGGAGAGGATCGTCAGCGAGGCACCCCCTTCGCGGGACGCGGTCACGATTTCATGGACGTGCTTGGAGTGCGAACTGGTGAAGACCTTGGTGAATTCTGGAACCAGTACGGCTGCCAGCGTTCCGAAACTGATGATGCTGGCAAGTTGCCACCACAGTCCCTCGATCACCGCGCCATCCACTTTGAGGTCGCGGATCAGGAACCAGCTCATGCCGTAGGATGTAATGATGCACAGAATCGAAGCGATCCAGATCAAGCGGGTCAGCGGTTGCTCGAAATCGAATTCTTTCAGCCCCTTGTACTTCGCTTCGGAGATCTTCTGGTTGATGAAGTACGACGCACCGGACATGAAGTCCATCAGGAATCGCATCGCGAAAATCCAGACGATCAGCTTGGCCTGAATCTCGATGCTGGGCACTGCCAGCGTGATGAACGAGATGAGGGCGACGCCGGTCACGCCGTAGGTTTCAAAGCCGTCCGCCGTCGGGCCGACCGAGTCACCCGCATTGTCGCCGGTGCAGTCGGCGATCACGCCGGGGTTGCGCGGGTCGTCTTCTTTGACGTTGAAGACGATCTTCATCAGGTCCGAGCCGATGTCGGCAATCTTCGTGAAGATGCCACCGGCGATTCGCAGAGCGGAAGCACCGAGCGACTCGCCGATCGCGAAACCGAGGAAGCAGATGCCGACCACTTGGCGTGGCACAAACAAGAGGATGACGACCATCATCACCAGTTCGAGCGAGATCAGGAACAACCCGATCGACATGCCCGCGCGGAGCGGAATGTTGACGACGTCCCACGGCACGCCACGCAGAGCAGCGAACGCGGTGCGGCAGTTGGCGTAGGTGTTGACGCGAATGCCGTAGTACGCCACCCAATACGAACCACCCATGCCGACGACGGCGAACAGAAGCACCATCAGCACTTTGGTCATCGGGTCAATTGCCACCGGAGCGGCGATGTTCGTGATCTTGTCGCCATCCGCCGTCCACTGTTCGGGAGTGACGGCGTCCTTGAGCTTCGCCAGGAATTCATCCTGCTTGGCGACTTTCTGGCCTTTCAGGGCCTCCAGCTTTTTGACGGTCTCGTCCGAGACCTTCTCAATTCGGAACTCCTGAACGGAGCGATCCGTGATTTCAAACTCCACCGCGTGACCGAAGCCGATCAGGTAATAGGTGATCGCCACTCCGATGAACACGAACAGCAACAACAGGAACTTGCCCTGTTGAATGAGGTACGTCTTGCAGGTTTGAAAGATGATCTCGGCGACGTTGAGCATCGAGCTATGTGCCGGAAGCTTGTGAATCTCCCCCCGCAGATAGAGGCTGATGCCCAGCGTGCCGCAGATGACGAACGCTCCGTACAAGAGCAAGTTCCAGGCGCTCATTCCGCCGAGCGTGTCGAACGTACCCGCTCGTAAATTGGGGATAGCCAAATCCGCTTCGCTCGCCGGCGCGGCGGTCGCGGTCAGCAACAGCACCGCAAGGCAAAAGAGGATTGGCTTCAGGCTCCGCAGAGCAACATCCGCCGAAGCCAACAACGCGACACCAACTCGCTTCATGGTTCCCTCACTCCTTGAAGGCCGATTCCTGAAAAAATTCGTGGCGAGAAGAATCGCCGAACGCTTTCCGTTGGCCTCAGCGAGCTTCGTTCGTCAGCCGCGACCATCGACCGCTATGCCGCTGCGACAACCAAACTCCAGCCTGAACAGGTCGGGGATTCTAGGGGGTTCGTACTGAGCAACAAGGCTGGATGAGTCTTGTCAAATGGCCGCCCTCGGCCGTCCTACTTTTGAGGTGCGTTCTCGAATCGGGACGGCCGAGGGCGGCCATCTGACGAAGCACAACCTCACGCCTTGCGGATGAAGTGAGCGGCGTAGCTGCGGACCTGCTTGCCGTTGAGCACATGCACGACGCGAAGCTGTTGGATCGTCTCCTGACTGAATCGGCCGAGCGGGACATGGATCAACTTCTTGCCATGCTTCTTGGCAAGCCGTCGCCAACCGGGACCGGGAGGCGACTCGCTGAGCACCGCGATGTGACGGCATTCGCTGTAGACGCAAGCGGCGGCGAGCAGTCGTTCTTCCATCGTGTCGGTGAAGTCGAATCGCGGATCAGACCAGACCTCTGTGATCGGCCTCGGCGGGAAAAGGAACATCGCGCCGCCGTAGCTCGCGGCTCCGATGCCGGGGCCGACCATCTCACGCCCGAAGTCGGTCGCGAACAACGCCAGCGTTGATTCGTCGTGATGCTCGGCCATCCAAGTGATCCGCCACGGATAGTCGCGCGGGTCGGCTGGTGAATCGAAAAACATCAGCACGCAATCGAGCGTCCCGCGCGTCGGAGGGCAGACTTTCACGTACAACCCGCCGGTGTGCCAGTTGCGGAGCGTCTCGCGAATATCGAGCCCGTCTTTCAGGCTGGTCGAAAACTTCTCGGTGCGGACCAGATCGTTACCGAGCAGCGTCAGTGCAACGTCTTTGACGTGTGTCCGAAATCGTTCAATCGCGACATCCTCTTCCGGCCACGAGCACTGATGAAACGGATTCCAACGCATTCGCCATTGATCCTGATCAATCTTCGGAGCCTTCGGCTTGAGCTCCAGCGACCGCCAGACGATCGCCTGCCCTGGTAAGCGGCTTTTCATACGGACGACGTCCCCATCCGGAAGCTGCGCGATCCCGTTGGTCATCCGCAGAGTGGGAGGGCGAGGCTCCTGCCGAGCCGGGTCGGTGGATTGCGAGTCTTCTCCGAACAGATCTGCGGGAGCCTCGCCCTCCCAACGGTACTCGCGTGCCACCTCGGCCAGCGTGATCGCGAATTGGTCGCCGGCGATTTGCTTTGCGGCCAGAATTAGCGAATACAAATCGGGAGTCATCCGGCGTTCGATCAGACACAGGTTGCGGACGTAATGCAGAAACGTCCGCAGCGTCTTGGGCGTGATCTTGCGAGCCCGCGATTTCAGTTCTTGCCGATACCGGTCGCGAGTCGCCAGCACCAGCGCCTTTACGCCGTCGATCGACAGGTTCTCGTCGTCGTCCAGCGACTGCCGAGCTTGTTCGTACAAGCCGGTGATGAACGGCAACTCGCCCAGCCAAAACAGATGCGTGAGCGGATCGTTGGCGTAGGTCTCGGTCGACTCGACGTCGTCGTCCTCGGCGAGATCCTCGCGGCGGTCGTGATAGGCATCTTTGATCCACGGCCAGTCCATCATCGAGCAGACGAAGAGAATCCGCGGATGCCGCCGTTCGAGTTCGCGCAGTCGATTGGCCATCCAGACGACACGCGCCTCCGGCTGACCTTCGGGGATTCGCGGCACCGTCGGCATCAACGCTGCGGCGAATCGGTCGATCGACACCTGCTTGACCGGATACGGATCGGGATAGAACGCCGCGAGGCTGACGAAATTCGCCGTCTCCAGATCAATGAACGCACGCGGCATTCGCTCTTGCAGAGCGATCCGCAGCGAGGCGATCACCGGCTGACACGGATCAATCGGCACATAACTGCACGCCCTCAATTCGTCCTGGCCGCTCGTCTGCGAAGCGAACGCATCCGCCGCCAGTTCGTCATCACTTTCACTTTCATCGGGTTGCCAACTCTCGAACGACAACGGCTCCGGTTGCACGACCAGCGACAGGTTTGGCAGATCGGAGACCGCTGCCTCGACCTGCTCCCGAAACGACGGCGGCAGCGGCACGGCGAGACAATCAAACTCCTGAGCCAACATCACGCGGCGGACTTCAATCGCGAAGTCCCCGCTGCCGTGAATCACCGGTAACACCCAAATGCGGTCACTGAGTTTCAAGAAGTTGGAGAGCATCGAATCGTTGGCTTTGGACAAGGCGTCGGTCGTGGAAGTCGCGGTCACTGTATCGTTCGCTCAAGAAGTTCGCCTCGTGGTTGGCGTGTCATCGTCCGCGCGGCTTTCCGCCGGGCAGCGTGTAATTCATCTGGCCGGCACCTGGGTCGAGCGGGCCGGTTGGGAGTTCTTTCTGCCAGGTCAGCACTCGTTCGCTCAGCCGAGTGACAACGTCGGGATGCTTCTCCGCGACGTTGTTGAGTTGCGTGAGGTCTCGCTTCAGATCATACAACTCGATCCGGCTGCGGTCGGGGTTGAGCAGCAGTTTCCAATCGCCGTCGCGGATCGCGAGTTGCGGGCTGTGATGGAACGGCTCGCCTGCGATGCGGAATCGCCATTCCCACATCAGCGGGTTCGTGCGTGCTCGCGGCTGGCCGAGGAATACGTCGCTCATGTTCTCGCCGTCGAGCTTGTGCTCGACTGGGACCGTTACGCCCGCGAGCTTGCAGATGGTCGGAAGCCAATCGACTGCGGCGACGACCGACGTGTCGTCGATCACACCCGCCGGGACGTGACCCGGCCAGCGAATGATGCCGGGGACGCGCACGCCTCCTTCGTACAAGCTCCGTTTGCGTCCGCGAAACGGACCCGCGCTGCCGATCCCGCTGTGTCCGGCGTTACTGATGTGAATGTCCTCCGGCCCGTTGTCGCTGCTGAACAGGATCAGCGTGTTGTTCGCGAGGCCGTTGTCGTCGAGCGTTTTCATCAGCCGGCCGACTTGCGTGTCGAGGTCGGTGACCGAGGCATAAAAATTCTCGGCCGCGCTGCGATGCGGAAAGTTCGGCCCGCCCGCTCGGAAGCGAGCGTACGGCTTGACCTGCTCGTCGGTCGGGTTGAGCGTCGCGTGAGGCACCAGCGTCCAGAGTTGAAGATAAAACGGCTTCGCCTTGTTCGACTCGACGAATTGAATCGCCTCGTCCACGAAGATCTCGGTGGACTTGGCTCGGAAGTACGGATCGTTTGCCGGGCCGTTCGCGCCGCCAGATTCGCTCGTGCCGACGAAGTCGAAGCCGTACTTGTCAGGCGGCGGTCCTCCCGAGTTACTGCCGAGATGCCACTTGCCGATGTGTGCCGTCGCATAACCAGCCGACTTCAACAGCGTCGGGACGTTCGGCACGGTCGGCTCCAACCACTGCGACATGCCGCGTGAGGTGTTCTGCTCGCGCGTCGCGTAGTGCCCGTGGATCTTGTGCCGGGACGGATACTGCCCGGTGAAGAACGCGCAGCGGCTGGGTGAGCAGACCGAGGCGTTGACGTAGAACTGTGTGAAGAGCGTCCCTCCCTTCGCCAGCTTGTCGAGGTTCGGCGTCTTGATATTCGGATGCCCGTAGCAACCGAGGTCTTCCCAGCCGAGATCATCGGCAAGGATAAAGATGACGTTGGGTTTCGGCGCATCCGTCGCGATGCCAATCGCCGGGGCGAACAGAACACACAAAACGATGAATGTCAGGAATCGGAAGTTGGTCATTTCTTGGCGGCCTTCTTCTTGGCGTTGTTGGCGGGTTTCGGATTCTGAAAGATCGGCGCGATGTTGTGCTGATTCCAAGCATCGAATGCCGACTTGAGCCGCGCGACTGTTGGTGCTTGCTCGGCCGCGAGGTCTTTCGATTCTCCGAGGTCATCCCGGAGATTGAAAAGTTGCAGCGGACTGTTCGGGACGTTGACCAACTTCCAATCAGATTCACGGACAGCCCAGCCTCCGTTGGAGTGTCGCTAGAAAAGCCGCTCATGCGGATCGCCCTTCTTCTCGCCAGACAGATACGGGATCAGGTTCACTCCTTCGGGTTTGTGTGACTCCGGCACCTTCGCACCGCTGAGCGCGACTGCCGTCGCGAAGACATCCAGAGAATGCACCGGACGCGGATCGTCTTTTCCCTTCGGCAACTTCGCAGGCCACGAAACGACGAATGGGACGTGAACTCCTCCCTCAAAGAGTTGCCCTTTCGCTCCGCGCAGCGGCGAGTTGTTCGCTTTCGTCACGCCGGTTGGGCCGCCGTTGTCGCTGAAGAACCAGACGAGCGTATTGTCTTCGAGTCCCTCATCGTGCAGCGTCTTCTGGACGCCGCCAACCGCTTCGTCGAGCGCAACGACCATCGCCGCGTAGTTGCGGCGAGTCTCATCTTCGATGTGCTTCACGCGAGCGAGATACTCCCCCTTGGTTTGTAGCGGCGTGTGCGGCGTGTTGAAGGCGAGATACAGAAACCACGGCTCCGCCTTGTGCCGAGCGATATACGCCGACGCCTCCTTCGCGAGCGTGTCGGTCAGATAGTCCTTCATCTCCTCCTGCTGGCCGTTGCGATCGAGCGGGATGTTGTATTCGGCTCCTCCTTTGCCGCCGGGAATGTAGATGTGCCCGCCGCCGAGCATCCCGAAATACTCATCGAATCCCCGGCGGTTCGGATGCTGCGACGGATGTGCTCCGAGATGCCACTTGCCGACACATCCAGTGACATAGCCCGCCGTCTTCAAAACCTGAGGCAACGTCGTCTCGGTCACGGGCAACCCGGCCTTCGGATCATCAGGCAGCCAAGCGGGATTGTTCTCATGCCCGAACCGCTGCTGATAGCGACCGGTCAGCAGAGCGGCTCGCGTCGGCGAACAGAACGAGTGAGTGACATACCCATTCGTGCAACGAACTCCGCTGGCCGCTAATCGGTCAAGGTGCGGAGTCGGAATGTCTTTGCAGCCCTTGAAGCCGACGTCCGCGTAACCCAAGTCATCCGCCAGAATCACCAAGATGTTTGGACGCCGCGCGACTTCGGCAGCGTCCGTGAATGAAGTGGCCAGCACGCCAATGAGGAAGAGGGGGAGAACGAATCGCATGATGGCTCCTGATTTTGGCGTGCGACGAATTTGGGGATGGAACAGAAAGATTTTGGACAGAAACATGGGGAACACAAGCGAGACCGTTTCAACGCCAACGATGTCTATGGCCTGATGGCTGTATTTGGATTGCGAACCATCTTTCTGTCCCACATGTTTCTGTTGGAAAGTCTTTGCCCTACAACTCGCCCCCGATATCCTCAAAAAGTCATCCACTTGGCAGGACACCGACATGAACGCCGAACAGCTCAAGGCCAAACAAACTCCGATCAAAGCCCGCTACAAAGAGGAGCCGGCCGCCGCGCTGGTCACGATGCACGCCAGCGGAACGCTCGGCACCCACAGCATCACCTGCGATGTTTCAACGCCAATCGGCGTCATCCAAGCGGGCCTGCATCCGATGGCCGGCGGCGAAGAACAATGGGCCTGCTCCGGCGACATGCTGCTGCAATCGCTGGTGGCCTGCGCGGGAGTCACACTGAAAGCGGTCGCCACCGCGCTCGAGATCCCGCTCCGTGGCGGAAAAGTCTTCGCCGAAGGAGACATGGATTTCCGAGGCACGCTGGGGGTCAGCAAAGAAACGCCGATCGGCTTCCAACGCATTCGCCTGCGGTTTGAACTCGACAGCGACGCGACACCGGAACAAAAGCAAAAGCTGCTGTCACTCACCGAACGATTCTGCGTCATCTACCAAACGCTGAAATCCCCGGCCGCAATTACCAGTGAAATCAATTGACGTAGCTCGGACGTAGGCGTCCGGGCTACAAAATGCCGCGAGTGCAAACCGCTTGTCTCGTCGCTTAGACTCCGCCCCGTTGCTGGAGTTCGCTCCGCAGTTTCCAAATCGCTCCCCTGTATTTGCCCCCGAATTCGCCATGACTGACCGCCGCAATCTGTTCAATAAGATCTGGGACTTGCACACCGTCGGAACTCTGCCCTCCGGCCAAACGCAGCTCTTCATCGGACGCCACCTCATTCACGAAGTCACCAGTCCGCAGGCGTTCGAGATGCTCCGCGACCGAAATCTGGCGGTGCTGCATCCAGAGCTGACGTTGGCGACGGTCGATCACATTATCCCGACCGACAATCAAGCTCGGCCGTTTCTGGATGTGCTGGCCGAGGAAATGATGTCGGCGATCGAAAAGAACTGCCGCGAGTTTGGCGTGACGCTGCTGAACCTCAATGACAAACGGCAAGGGATCGTCCACGTCGTCGGCCCGGAGCACGGTCTCACGCTGCCCGGCATCACGCTGGCCTGCGGTGACAGCCACACCAGCACTCACGGAGCGTTCGGCTGCATCGCGTTCGGCATCGGCACCAGTCAGGTCGCGTATGTGCTCTCCACGCAGACGCTGGCCATGAGCCGTCCGAAGGTGCGGCGCGTCGAGGTCAACGGAACGCTCGGTCGCGGAGTCTTCGCGAAGGATGTCACGTTGCACGTCATCCGTAAGCTCGGCGTGCAAGGGGGAGTCGGGTACGCCTACGAGTACGCCGGCGACGTCTTCGACCGCATGTCGATGGAAGAGCGGATGACCGTCTGCAACATGAGCATCGAAGGGGGAGCTCGTTGCGGCTATGTGAACCCGGATCAAACGACGGTCGATTACCTGCGCGGCCGCCCGCTTGCACCGCAAGGTGCCGAGTTCGATCGCGCCGCCAAATGGTGGCTGAGCATCGTCAGCGGCCCAGATGCGGAGTTTGATGACGTCGTGAAGTACAACGCGGCTGACATCGAGCCGACTGTCACTTGGGGGATCACTCCCGCGCAGTCGCTCGGCGTCAGCGAACAGATTCCGACGGTCGCCAGTTATCCCACCACCGAGCACACCCTCATCCGCGAGGCGTTGGCGTTCATGGATCTCAAGGAAGGCCAGCCGATCAAGGGCTTGAAGATCGACGTGGCGTTCATTGGCAGTTGCACGAACTCGCGCATCAGCGACCTGCGTGAAGCGGCCGCCGTGGCGAAAGGTCGGCACGTCGCGCCCAACGTCAAAGCGCTGGTCGTTCCCGGCTCGCAACTCGTCGCCGAGCAGGCTGAGAAAGAAGGACTCGATCGCATCTTCACCGCGGCCGGCTTCGATTGGCGTGCTGCCGGTTGCTCAATGTGTCTCGCGATGAATCCCGACAAGCTTCAAGGCCGAGAGATCTGCGCTTCGTCCAGCAACCGCAACTTCAAAGGCCGCCAAGGGAGCCCGACCGGTCGCACGCTGTTGATGAGTCCGGCGATGGTCGCGGCCGCTGCTGTCAACGGCTGCGTCAGTGACGTGCGAGACCTCGGCCGCGTTTAACCCACGCACAAACGAGATAGGCGAGCGGGGCGGCGTCAGCCCCCCGGTTCGGCGGTGAACTCACCGGGGGGCTGACGCCGTCCCGCTCGCCAAAATGTCTCACGGCTTCGCGGACTGCTCTTTGATGAACGCCAGCGATCGTTGGATGACTTCGTCGGTGATGCCCATGTGACCCTTGCTGGTGTCGTGATGGAACGTGTGCCGCGCGCCGGCTTTTTCCAACACTTCGACCATGTTCAGCGCGTTGGCGATGGGGACCGATTTGTCGTCGTCCGAATGGATGATCAACAGCGGCTTCATGGTCTTCGTCACATGTTTGCTCGGCGAGGCGAGCGTGCGAGCCTCTGTCACATCGACGCCCGGCGGAGTCCAGAGGTTGCCCCAATCGAGCACGACGATGTCATAGGGTGCCGCGACGCTGATCGCCGCACGGAAGTCGTTGCTCTCTTTGTCCCAACCCCCCGTGCGCGGATACGGGCCGTCTCCCAGAGTCGCCGCCAGAGAGGTCATGTGGCCCCCGGCCGATTGTCCGATCAAGAAGATGCGGTTTGTGTCGATGTTGAATTCCTTGGCGTGCGCGTGGACGTAGCGAATCGCGCATTGAAAGTCCTGGTAGCACGCCGGTGCCGGAGTGGTCCCCTTCAGGCGATAGTCGATCGACATGGCAAAGAAGCCGAAGCCCGCCCATTGCTCGACCTTGATGGTCGAAGCGTCCTTCTTATGTCCGCCGACCCAGCGGCCACCATGCACCGAGATGATTGCCGGCAGCGGCTCTTTCGATTCGGGATACGCGATGTCCGCCAGCAATCCCGCGCCCGACACACGGCCGTAAACGACGTCTTCACGAGCGATGATCTTGGCAGCCACCTTCTCATCCGACTTGCCGACGCTCGTTGTGAGGCACGTCGTCATCGCCATTCCCATCATCAGCCAACCGGTCACTCGCCAGATTGTCGATCGAAGCGTTTTCATACGGCACCAGCTTTCTTTTGGGTGATGTAAGATCGCCAACAGAGTTCGAGATACTATCAAAGTCTCGCGGAAGACCGCCCCTATTTTCCGCCCTTCATCTTTCGCCGCCCTTGGTCACGAATTGCCGGGCGGCTGGCGGAAAATGAAGGGCGAAAAATGAAAAATGTAGGGTGGGTCGAGTCATCGAGACCCACCAACAACTACGAGCCATCTGGTGGGCTCGATGACTCGACCCACCCTACGCTTGAGAAGCTAGTTGAAAACATGCGCAAGTTATCGGTCGGATTGTCGTGCGTCGCACTGTTGTTGGTCATCGTCTGGTTGGCGCGAGGTGCGCCTCAGGAGACTCGCTGGCGTGAAGTCGCGCCGGGAGTATGGCGATCCGCTGGTCTGCCGTGTGGGTATGCGTTGATCGACCGCGACGCGGCGTTGTTGATTGGAGCTGCGCGCGAAATGGACTGGCGCGGGCTGAAGTCGCTCAACGTGAGCCGCGTCGAGCGATGTTTGCTGACCCATCATCATCGCGACACGAGCGCGCTGGCTCGCGAAGTGATCGCGGATGGTATCGCGGTGGACGCACCGAAAGCCTCGGCCGAGTGGCTGCACAGCGAGGGCGTGCGCAAGTTCTGGAACGCCTGTTTGCCGACGCTTGTGCCCGGACAAGAACCGGGCTTGAGAGACCGCACGTTCAATGCGTTCAACTATCTCGTTCATCCGCGAGGCATCGACGAGATTGGATGCTCGCTGGAAGACGGTCAGGTGATTGATTGGCGCGGCTGGCGGCTGACGGTGCTGGCGACTCCGGGACACAGCCGAGATCACGTTGCGTTTGCAGCGAGTCGGTTGGGCACTCCTGCCCGACCGAATGCAGGGACGGGCAAGAGTGCCCATCCTACGGAGTTGGTGTTCTGCGGCGATGCGTTCGCGACGCGCGGAAAGTTGTGGTCCCCCTACACGACCGACTGGGATCATTGGACCGAATTGGGATTGAAAGCCTCGGCCGAGTCACTGCGGAAGCTGGCGGCGCTGCGTCCCAAAATGCTCTGCCCTGAGCACGGGCCGGTGCTGCGAGAGGATGTGGTCGCGGCTTTGGAAGAGTCTGCGAAAGCGGCCGAAGAAGTTGGCTTCTTGAAGAGCTACGAACGGTTCAGCAAGCAGCGACTCGGCAACGAACCGCAATATGAATTCCTTGCCAAAGAGCAGGTCGCGACCGCCGGCGAGAAGCCGTGGACGAAGTTGTCGCCACATCTGTTTCTAACCGGTAACACGTTCGTGCTTCGTTCCGAGGCTGGACCGATCGTGGTCATTGACCCGTTTGGAGCGAATCTCGCCGAGCAGATTCGTCGCTTGCAGCGGGACGAGCAGCTTGGTCCGATCGAAGTCGTGCTGATCAGTCACGCTCACAACGATCATTATGTGGGACTGCATCAATTACCGAATCGCGAATCGTTCGAGGTCTGGACGCTGGAAGACATCGCGCGGCCGATCGCCGAACCGTTGCGAGTGACCGCCTTCGGCTTGGATGCTCGTTCGATTCGCACGGATCGCTGGTTGAAGGCCAATGAGACGGCGACGTGGCGCGAGTTCTCGTTCGCCGTGCGGCACTTTCCCGGTCAGACATACTTCACGATGGGGCTGCAAACGACGATCGACGGCCGGCAGTGTTTCTTCACAGCCGACAACTTTTTTCACGCGGATCAATTCTCCGGCAGCGGCGGTTGGTCGGGACGCAATCGAGGCTGGCCGGACTTGTATGCTCAGAGCGCTCAAGCGGTGCTCGACGCGAAGCCCGATTGGGTGCTGGCCGAACATGGCGGCGCGTTTGTCTTCAATACCGAGGACTTTCAACGGCGTGTTGCTTGGGGAAAAGCTGCCGCCAAAGCGGCTGATGCGCTGTCATCCTCCGGTCGCTTCCGTCGTGATTGGAATCCCAGTCGCATTCAAGTCGAACCATTGCTGGTCCGCGTGCGTGCTGGGGAGACGGCACGGACATCCGTGGTCATCGACAATCCGTTGGCTCAGCCTGAGACGGTGCAATTGCGACTGGATCACGGCACGGTCGCAGCCCCTTGGTCGCGCGAGGTCATCGTGCCGGCCAACGGAACGGCGCGTGTCGAGCTGACATTG
>SXKJ01000105.1 GCA_005778115.1 Planctomyces sp.
CCACGAGGAAGACTTCGGGAACATCACCTATCTGCGCGACACGGCGGCTCAGGGGGGCATCGTCACCGATTATCTCGATGTTTCTTCCATCGGCTTCGACTCAACTCTCCAGACATTCGTGGGGACCGACGGCCTCCCGATCGACTGCCTGTTCAAGCTCTATCCGTGGGAGTGGATGATTGCTGAAGAGTTCGCGTCGCACTTGCTGACAGCGAAGACGCAATGGATCGAGCCGCCTTGGAAGATGCTGCTGTCCAACAAGGCTCTGCTGGTCCTCTTATGGGAGCTGTTTCCCAACTGCGAATACTTGCTGCCGGCCTCTTGGGAGCCGCTGACCGGAGACTTCGTTCGCAAGCCGATTCTGTCTCGCGAGGGGAGCAACATTCAGCTCGTCCGACGCGGACAGGTGCTTCAAGAAACGGAAGGTCCGTACTCCGAAGAAGCGGTGGTCTATCAGGCGTTTCAACCGCTGGCGAACATGGGACGCGGACATGCCGTCCTCGGAAGCTGGATCATCGGCGATGCCGCCTGCGGAATGGGAATTCGCGAAGACGAAAACCCAATCACTCACAATACCAGCCGCTTCGTTCCGCATCTCATCCGAGGCTGAGGATTCAAATGTGGCAGGCGAGCGGCTGGGCGTCAGCCCACCGAGTTTGCCGGTCGAAACCGATTTCAAGCAACTCGGTGGGCTAACGCCCAGCCGCTCGCCAAAGTAACGGTGCCCCCATGCCTAAAGTCGCGAGCATCCTGAAAGCAGCCGATCCGTGGCTCAAGTTTCTGGTCTTGGCCGGGACGGTCATCTACCTCGTCGAGATCTCCACGGGAGCCAGCGCGACCGAGCATGCGCATCCATTCTTCTGGTGGGTGCAAAGTCTCATCGCCGTCTGTTTCACCGTCGAATACGTCCTGCGTTGGATCGATGACGCTCAGGATCAACACGGCTGGCACTACCCGCACTCGGCGCTGGGGATCATCGACTTGATTTCGATCGCTCCCTTCTGGATCGGCTTCTTCCTGCCGACCGACTGGCTGCATCTGGTGCGCACGTTCCGAGTGTTTCGGCTGCTCAAGTTCTTTCGATACTCCCGCTCGCTGCAACTCGTCGCGTTGGGCTTTTATCGAGCCGGTCCCGCTCTGCAACCGCTCGTCTTTTCGATGACGGTGATCGGCCTGTTCTGCTCCGTGGCCGTCTTTGAGACCGAGCACCCCGCTCAACCCGACAAGTTCACGAACCTGTTCGATGCGGCCTACTTCACGATGGTCACGGTCGCCACGGTCGGTTACGGCGATCTCAGTCCAGTCACGCCGCTGGGACGGATCGTTGTGATGTTCACCTTCGTCTCCGGTCTCGCGCTCTTCGCCGGAATTCTCGGCGTGCTGGGTTCCAGCTTCTTCAAGGTCATGGAGGAGGAGATCGATCCCAACATCGACCCGCTCGCAGAATTTCAGAAAGAGCGAGAACGGCAACTCGTTCGCTGGCCCGATCCAAAAACCGAGGGGACTCGGCAACCGACTTGACCACTCAATCAAGTTAGCGATCGGCTTGGCCGGTTTCGTTGGTTGCCCCACGAAATCGATGTCGGTCCAAAGCGCATTCCGGGCATTTACTGCGTGGTACGCGCAATGTGGCTCATTCAAATGAAGTTGTCGTCAACGGGAGCAACTCATGCGTCAGTCTTGGCTCAAGCGTTCTGTCTGGTTCTGCATTTTCGCATCGTCGTTCGCGTTCTTTCCTGCGGAAGCCTGGGCCAGGGCGGGAGGTGGTGGCAGCGGCAAGGGAGGGATCATCAACCTCATTCTGTTTCCGTTGTGCATCGCGTACTCGTTGTGGGTCAGCTACCTGGTCTTCAAAAAGAATCGCGACAGCCAAAAGACGCTGGAACGAGCAAAGGTGGATGCCTTCTGGAATCCGGATTCGATCAAGGACCGCATCAAGTTTGTTTATTTCAAAGTTCAGGAAGCGTGGATGGCCCGCGACCAGCGCATCGCCAAGGACTGCCTGAGTCAGCGGCTGTACGACGATCACAAACGGCAAACGGACGCGATGCTGATGAATCACACCAAGAACATTCTGGAGGACATTCACTTGGCCCAAGCCAGAATCGTGGAGGTCTTGGACTTCGACGACAATTCCAAGGACCAGTTCTGGGTCCACATCCAAGGTTCCATGATCGACTACACGATCAATGACAAGACCGGTGACGTGGTTCAAGGAAAGAAGAATAAGTCCGAGTCGTTCAAAGAACTTTGGAAGTTCGTGCGAGCGGACCACGGCTGGGTGCTCGACGAGATTGACTCGTCCGTGCATGCGAATGATCTGCTGGGAATGAACTCCGTGACCGAGTCGTGATCACGTTGACCTCACCCGGTCGTCGGCCGCCAGCTCGTGAACCAGAATCTTGCGGATCAGGTTCAGCTTGCGTTCGACGGTGCGTGTCGTGCGGCCGGACTTCACGGCGATCTCGTCGTTGGTAAATCCTTCGAGCTTCCATTCCGCCAAGCGTGTCAGTTCGTCGCTGTCCAACGCCTTCATCCAGCGGTTGTATTGCTCAGCCACTTCGGCCGCGAATTCGGGAGTCGGTTCGCGGCTGATGAGTTCGTCCACGGCGGAACGGTCAGCGTCGGAATCGGCGGGTGGTTCAATCGCGCGGAAGCTTCCTCCGCGCTTGATCCGATTCTGGTCCCGTTGCAGATGCAGCAACTTGTGAATCGTGATGCTGACCAGCAGCCGCCACAGTCCTTGCCGGTCGGTCAGTTCCGGAAAGCGTTGATTTGCGACGCCGCGACAGAAACTGGCGAAGGCACTCAACGCGACATCTTCGGCGTCGGCAACTCGGCGATCTTTCGTTCGCATTCGCTCTTGGGCGAGTCGCACCAAGCGTTCAAAAAACACGTCCCAAAGCTGTTGGGCCGCGAGGTCGTGCCCCGCTTCGAGCTTTCTCAGCCAAGCCGTGACTTCGGTGACCGCAGCTTCGCCAGAAAGCATCACGGGTTCCTCAAAGTGTTTTGATCGGAGGGCATTTGGCAACGGTTCGATTATGGTGCCTTGTGAATCCCGATGCGACGTCCGCAACCATGCGGATCAGCAAATCTTTCTCGCGCGTGTCGGGATTCGAGCCTGTCTGGGCATTTCATGCTTGGGTCGAAACGCAAGCCGTCTTCAAGGAGCACTCCCAGTCATGAAACTCAGAACTCTCGCGCTGATCTTGGTCTTGAGCATCGTCCACGCTGTTGCCCATTCCAGCCGTAGCGCGGAACCCAAATTGTTCAAACCGATCAGCTTGGCCCCCATTGCCAATCGGACGAAAATCGACCATTTGGTGAGACCACCATCGGGACGCGTCACGCTGGGCGAAATCCCGTTTGATTTCCCCACTCCGCACAAAGGTTTTCAAACCGAAGCGCTCAATGGCACCGATCCGACGAGCGCCGGCTTCCACGTCAACGTTCAACGTCCGTTAGCTGTTTATGTTCTCTTATCTGGTGGCCATGTGCCGCCCGAGCACAAAGGAAAGGAAGTGGGCGCGATCACGCTCGGATTTGCCGACGGATCGGAGGTCATCGTTCCGATCAAGTCTGGAGTGACGATCCGAGAAACTTGGTCTGGCAACGAAGACATCATCGAGCCCGGTTCCGACGAGAACGCAAAGCTCGTCAACGTTCTTGCCGAGGCACAGTTCCGAGGGAAAGCGTCCACGGCATTCCTCGATATGCTGGTCATCGACCTGGGGCGCAAGAAGGTGGCCACCGCTCTTTCGGAAATCACGATCCGCGACACGTCACGAAAGACAATTAAGACGATTGGTCCGGGTGCCGGTGTCCCCAGTTTGGTTGTGAATGGCATCACGGTCGAACATGAAGCGATCCCTGAAAATCCTCAAATGGCGGTCGTCTACAAATCACTGAAACTGACTCAACCCCGAATCGTCGGGGGCCCCTATTCTCCCGGCGACGTCGTGATCATTGCCTATGAATTGAAGAATACGTCGGACGCAGAGCTTCAGATTCCCGTTGATGAGTCGTACCCTCAGCCGCTCAATCTGGTTGGCACACGACAGCATTGGATTGAACGTCAGGGCAACGACCAGACGATCGCTGGCCTCTCACCGCTGATTCGGCACGAAGGCTCAAAATATGCCGCGGGCGGTACCATCATTCCGACCAAAACCGCAATCGCCGCTGGCGAGAGCTTGTCGTTTCAACAACGTCTCGCCACCAAAGCTTATCCCGCGGGGAAGTACACGTTTTACGTCGAATACAAGAAGATCCGCGAAGGCACCCTCCAAACTGAAAAGATCGACTTTGAATTGACGGACAAATAACGCGACCGTCCGAACCACCAAAGCTTCTTCAAGGAACCCGATCCGGCATGAATGAATTTCACAACGCGCTGGCATTCGCGCAGGCTGGTCACGGAACCGCCAACTCCGACGTGGCTTTGTTGTATCTGTTGGCCATCCTCTTGAGTCTTGCTGGTGTGGCACAGACCTTTGCCAAGGCGGGCATGCCACGGTGGGGAGCCTTCGTTCCCGTCTACAATCTGGTCCTGATGCTCCAGGTTGCTCAGAGGCCGGCGTGGTGGCTCATTCTGTTTCTGATCCCCGGCGTGAATGTGATTGCCGCCATCGTTGTGTCCGTGGACATCGCCAAAGTCTTCGGCAAAGGAACCGGCTTTGGGTGCGGATTGGCATTCATCGGATTCGTCTTTTACCCAATCCTTGGGTTTGGAGATGCGGTCTACTTGCCGACGGCGATCCACGATCCCTCTGACCCATCCAGTCCTCCTCCATTCTTTCCGAAGATCAGTGCGGCCACCAAGCAGCGGTTCAAGGAGTTGGGAGTCGCTCTCGTCAACAACTCTCAGGGTCGTGGAATCACGGTGGGAATCGGGCGAGGCAGCGCCATTTCTGGCGACCAATTACCGGAACTGGTTCCGCTGGGGCTCAATGAGCTTTACCTCAGTCGCACAAGAATTGGGGATGAGTCGATTGCGTCCTTGGAATCCATGAGTCAACTCCGAGTCTTGGATCTTTCCAATACGAAGATCAGCCGAGACGGCATCAAACGCCTCAAAGAATCGCTGCCTCACGCCGAGATCATTGGATAACTGCTGCGATCATTGATCGAGCATGCCCCTTGGAATTGTGACTCCTCGAACCGACGAGGACGTGGTGGGAGCCCGCGATGAGTGATGAAGCTTCCGAGTCATTGGCCGCCGCTCGCCGCGTCGATGCTCGCTGTGATGAGTTCGAGCAGGCGTTGGCCGCCGGGCTGTCACCGGCGATCGAGTCGTTTCTCTTCGGTTTGTCTCCGCAGGTCCATCAGGCACTGCTCTTGGAACTGCTGGGGCTGGAGGTTGATTTTCGGATCGCTCGCAGTGAACGGCCGACGGTTGGCGACTACGCGGTGCGCTTTCCAGAACTGTCGGCCGAACAAATTGCGGCGGTTCTTGACGGCTCGCGGCTCCGGGAAGACGCTTTGATCGGTCGCAAACTTCACGTCTATCAGTGCGTCTCGCTGGTTGGCGAAGGAGCGATGGGTCGCGTCTATTTGGCTCTGCACGACGATCTCCGAAGGCACTGCGCGTTGAAGATCCTGTCGCCTCGGCGTGGTGAGTGTGACTCGGAATTGATCGCTCAGTTTCTGAACGAGGGGCAAGCGGCGGCGGCGTTAGTGCATCCCAACATTGTCGCGCTGCACGCGGTCGGTCAGTTGGGAGGGACGCACTTTCTGGAAATGGAATACGTGCCGGGTCGCTCGCTGCAGCAGTTGATCCGCGGCGAAGGACCGCTGCCGGCGGACCGAGCACTGCGATTGGCGGCGATGGTGGCCGACGGACTCGCGGCCGCTCATCGAGCTGGGATCGTGCATCGCGATGTGAAGCCGGACAACGTGCTGGTCACTCGCGCGGGGATCGCGAAGCTCGGCGATTTTGGACTCGCCAAACGGAGGCTCCCCTCCGAAGCAGTTTCGATGGATCAGACGATTTGTGGGACTCCCAATTACATGGCTCCGGAACTTTTCCAGGGGCATCCAGCCTCCACGGCCAGCGACGTGTATGCGCTGGGGCTATGCCTCTTTCAGATGTTGATCGGTCGCTTGCCGTGGCGCGAGGTCTCGTTCGCCCATCTGACTCTCAATGGCCGGACGGAGGCGGTCCCTAACATCCGCGATCTACGGCCAGAGCTGTCGGTCGCACTGGCCGAGTGCGTCGCTCTAATGACTTCGGCCGATCCGAATCAACGCCCGGCGGACGCGACCGCCGCCTCGCGCGTGCTGCACGCGGTCTTGGGGCTTGAGCGAGACATCGAGTCGTTGCTGCTGGAAGCGTTCGGCAATGACACGACCGTCACCTGGGTCCGCAACGGCGAGAACTACTGCGTCACGCGGCTGCTGCCGGGCGATCGAAAGCAACGGGTATTCCTCGAACCAACCTCGCACGCCGTCGAAGAGCGTGTGTTGATGTTGTATTCGGTCTGTTGCCCGGCGACTCCAAGTTTCTACGAGCAAGCCCTGATGCAGAACGCGATTGTCCTGCACGGCAGCCTCGCCATTCGCGAGATCGGTGGGCAAAAAATGTTTGTGGTGATCAACGCTTATCCCCGATCGACGGTCGCCCCCGAAGAGATTCGCCGCAGCGTTCTCGAAATCGTCGCACAAGCGGACCAGGTCGAACACCGACTCACGGGGCACGACCACAATTAAGGATCGTGGTCGCTGTGGATTTCCACACGACAAGCCAACCGCGGCGGCTCCCTTTCCTCAGGGAGAATCAGACGATTCAATCCGCCGCTTTCGTGTTGGGTCTCGTGAAATCACTTGCCACAGGAGTTAGAGGATGAGCGTCATTAGAGGCGTGGCGTGTGCCGCCGTGGTTGTGTTGGGAGTTTACGCGATCGGGCAAAGCGACGAGATCCCCGCTCCGAAGAACACACAGGAAATCACGACGCCGTTGCTGACTCCTCAAGAAGCGCTCGCGCAGATGAAGGTGCCGGAGGGGTTTCGTGTCGAACTGTTCGCGCATGAGCCGGACGTGCAGCAGCCGATCTCGATCACGACCGATGAGCGCGGGCGATTGTGGGTCGCGGAGAATTACACCTATGCCGAGAGCAAACTGAACTTCGATCCGGACCAGCGCGATCGGATCGTTGTCTTGGAAGATTCGGACGGCGACGGGAAGAGCGACAAGCGAAAAGTGTTCGCGAGCGGCATCAACAAACTGACGAGCGTTGAAGTCGGCTTCGGCGGCGTGTGGGCGTTGGCCGCTCCGCATCTGTTGTTCTTTCCCGACAAGGATCGGGATGACAAGCCGGATGGACCCCCGGTTGTGGTGCTCGACGGTTGGGACGAGAACGCTGTCCGGCACAACATCGTCAACGGACTGAAGTGGGGACCGGATGGCTGGCTGTATGGCCGGCACGGCATCCTCGCGACGTCGGTCGTCGGTGCTCCCGGCGCGAGCGAATCGCAACGGACGAAGATCAACTGCGGCGTGTGGCGATATCACCCGACTCGTATGGTGTTCGAGGCGGTCGCTCACGGCACGACCAACCCGTGGGGCTTCGACTTCGATCAGCACGGCGAGATGTTCTTGATCAACACGGTCATCGGCCATCTGTGGCACGTCGTGCCGAACTCGCATTGGCGACGGATGTATGGCACGCACTTCAATCCGTACCTGTTCGGTGTCATGGAACAGACGGCGGACCATTTCCACTGGAACACGAAAGAAGCCTGGAGCGACATCCGCAAGCTCGGCGTGACAGACACAACCTCGGCGGCTGGCGGTGGCCACGCACACTCCGGCTTGATGATCTATCAAGGGGACAACTGGCCGAAGCAGTATCAGGGCAAAGCCTTCACGGTGAATCTGCACGGTCGCCGGCTGAATTGCGATCGGTTGGAGCGTCACGAAGCGGGCTTCACCGCCAAGCATGAGCCCGACCTCCTGAGCACGGGCGATCCGTGGTTCCGCGCGATCGACCTGATCAGCGGCCCGGACGGCGGCGTCTATCTCGCCGATTGGTCCGACATCGGCGAATGCCACGAGAACGACGGCGTGCATCGGACCTCAGGACGCATCTTCAAGATCACATACGGCACTCCAAAGCCGCCCGCAAATCTCGACCTGTCGCGGAAAACGGATATCGAGCTGATTCGCATGCAGTCCCATGCAAATGACTGGTGGACGCGACAGTCTCGCCGAGTGTTGCAGGAGCGAACCGCGGACAAGCGTCTGAACGAGAAGGTTCTGGTGACGCTGCAGGTGGATTTTGGAAGGGAGATCGATCAGACGACGACTCTCCGCACGTTTTGGACGCTCAACGCCTGCGGAATGGCCAGTGAGCATTTCCTGCAAACTCATTTGAGTCACAAGTATGACCGAGTACGTGCGTGGAGCGTGCGACTGTTGTGTGATCTAGGGGATCTCTCGGAATCGAGCGTCTCCCAATTGGAATTCATGGCAAGCCGTGAGTCTTCGGGGCTGGTGCAGCTCTATCTGGCGTCGGCCTTGCCGCGCATCCCGGTGGCTCAGCGCTGGAAGTTGGCGGAGTCGCTTGCCAGCCGCGATGAGTTCGAGCACGACAACATGCTGCCCCTGTTGATCTGGTACGGCATCGAGCCATCCGTGGGGCGCGATCCTGTTCGGGCAGTGAAGCTGATTGAGTCCTGCAAGATGGATCGCGTGCGGCAATTCACCGCGCGACGCATCACTCTGGAATTGGAACGTCAACCGGCCGGACTCGAATCGCTGTTGGAGTTGGCGGCGGCCAGTCAAAACGAAGAGATTCGTCACGACATCCTGCTCGGCATGTCACAGGCAATGAGCGGTTGGACGAAGGTCGCGCCGCCGAAGGGATGGGCAGCTGTCTCAGAATTGGCGGCGAAGAGCGAATCGGTCGAACTCAAAACGCTGGCCCGCGAGCTGTCGGTCGTGTTTGGCGACGGCCGAGCGATGGATGAACTCAAGGCTTTGATTACGAACGGCGGAGCGGACGTGTCCGCTCGGCAACAGGCGCTGCGGACGCTCGTGACGGCGAAGCCGGAGGGGCTGGTGGCATTGCTGCACAAGCTGCTCGACGATCGCGAGTTGATCGTCGAGGCGATTCGCGGACTGGCGACGGTCGATCATGCCGAGACGCCCAAGCGAGTGCTCGACCGTTTTGCCCGGCTCACGCCGGAAGGAAAGATGATCGCGATCAGCACACTCGTTTCCCGACCCAGTTACTCGAAGGAGCTGTTGAACGCGGTGGCCGCCGAACAGATCTCGCGCCGAGAAGTGTCCGCGTTTCATGCTCGGCAGATTTTGAGCTTCAGCGACGATGAGCTCACGAAGCAACTCGCGAAAGTTTGGGGAGAAGTCCGAACCAGCAGCGCCGAGAAGCAGCAGCTTGCCGCGAAGTGGAAAGCGTCTCTCACGCCCGAACGCCTGAAGACCGCGAAGCTCAGCGAGGGCCGCGCGTTGTTCAACAAGAGCTGCGGGAACTGCCACGTGCTGTTCGGCAGCGGCAAGTCCGCTGGCCCGGACCTGACCGGCGGGAACCGGCGAAATCTCGACTATCTGCTTGAGAATATTCTCGACCCTAGTGCCACCGTTGCTGCCGACTTCCGGATGTCGGTCTTCGGAATGAAGGACGGCCGAGTCATCAACGGCGTGGTCGTGGAGAAGTCTGAGAAGACGTTGACCGTCCAAACCCAAACGGATCGCGTCACGATTCAACGCGCGGAGATCGAAGAGCAAAAAGTCTCAACGCTGTCGCTGATGCCCGATGGCCTGTTCCAAAACCTGACCGAAGATCAAGTCCGTGACTTAATTGGCTATCTGATGTCGCCGGATCAAGTGTCGTTGCCGAGCCCGTGATGAGCTTGGCAATTTAGGTTGTCTCTTTCGCGAAATCCGGGAATGCTGAAAAGTCCGACGGTGCGGCGCCGATGTTGACGACAGGTTGTTCTCGACCGAGCTGAACTGGCCGAATCGCTAACCCGCCAGCGCGTCACGATGCCACCGGAGTCAGGTCAGCGAACGTCTGCCCCGGAGGCTGTCATGTGGTTTACTCGCGTTCTGAATGTGGGAGTTGCGCTGACCCTCGTGTCGGCCGGCTGTCGCACATCGAACGTGGGGCAGGTTTCCAACCCGCCAGTGCCGCGCTCAACGAACGTTTTGGACGTCACATTCGAAATGGCCAGGCAGGTTGAAATCCTGCCCCACGTTGTACCGGCATCGTTTGAGGAGACGTCAGAACGACCTCTCACCAACGATGCCGATGACCCGTTTGCCGGACGCAATGAGTTGCCGCTCGACGAGTTGGTGGCAGCCGTGAAGGCGCGCAATCCCTCGTTGCAGGCAGCGCTGGCAACATGGAACGCGGCGGCGAACAAGTATCCGCAGGCGATCGCGCTCGACGATCCGATGTTTCAGTCAATGTACGCGCCGAAGTCCTGGGACGGGGCGTCGAACATACAAGGGTCGTACTACCTCGGAGTGGCTCAGAAGATTCCCTGGTCGGGCAAGCGCGAACTGCGCGGCAATCAAGCAAACTGGGAGGCGTCGGCGACCTCGTTCGATGCGGGTGAAGTTCAATTGCGACTCACCGAAGCGGCGCGGATGGCTTACTTCGATTACTACCTCAATCAACGCGAACGCGAACTGAACGCCAGCAGTCGCGAAGCGATCAGCCGATTCCGAGATGTCGCGCGATCGAAGTACGAGGCCAATCAAGTTTCGCAGCAAGACGTCCTGCAAGCGGATGTCGAGCTGGCTCAGTTCGAGCAACGACAAATC
This sequence comes from Planctomyces sp., assembly GCA_005778115.1. Lineage (GTDB taxonomy): Bacteria > Planctomycetota > Planctomycetia > Planctomycetales > Planctomycetaceae > SXKJ01. The sequence continues at coordinate 10,787 of SXKJ01000105.1, forward strand.
GAGCTGACCCAAGAGCAGATCGTCGCGATTGCGCGGATCAACACGCTGCTGCACCGCCGCCCCGATCATCCGTTGCCCGCGCCACCGAGGAAGCTGTCCGTCGTCGAAGAACTTCCGCCCGTCACCGGACTGCGCGAGTGGGCCGTCGGCAATCGTCCAGAACTGCAAGCGATGGCTGCTCGTGTTCAGTCCGAGCAATCCGCTGTTGCGCTCGCCTGCAAAGAGTTCTATCCCGACTTCGAGGTCATGGCCCGCTATGACCGCTTCTGGACGGATCTCGAACAGCGACCGCAGCTCGGCCTGAACATGAACGTGCCGCTGAATCAATCGAAGCGTCACGCCGCCGTCCAAGAGGCGATGTGGCGCGTCCACAAAATGCAGGCGAACTACGATCAAGCCGCCGACACGATTCGCGGCGAGGTGCAGTCAGCATACGCTCGCGTGCAGGGGAGCCGTCGCAAGGTCGCCGTCTTCGAGTCCAAAATCCTTCCGGCCGCGCAAGACAATCTGCACGCAGCTCAATCCGGCTACGAAGCGGGAACGGTGGATTTCCTGCGACTGATCGAAGCACAACGACAACTTCTCGACCTGCGCGAGAAGTATCAGATGGCCGTCACCGACTTTCATCGCCGCACAGCCGAGCTTTCCAGAGCGGTTGGTCAAGACGTGCTCAGCCCGACTCGGCCTGTGCCAGTTCCCGCCTACGAACCACCAGAGTCAGCTCAATGACAGGCGAGCGGGGTGGCATCAGCCCCTCGGTACATTCACGGTTGGACCGGGGGACTGACGCCACTCCGCATCGCCAGAATGCCGCTCGGATGGATGCGCGAGGTATAACTCGATGGGCAGTCGCTTCACAGGATCTCATTCTCAGAAGGAGTGCATGATGCGATTTGAACTCCTGACGGTGTTGACGTTGGGATCAAGCTTCCTCCTCGGCTGTGGCGAGAAGTCCGCGCCCCAAACCGGCTTCGTCGCCGGACCGGCAGAGGAAGGGAGAATCGTCCACTCGATCGCCCAACTTCCCGAAGAAGAACGTGCGCTCGCGATTGCTCAGAAATTCTGTGTCGTCGAGGACAAGAGCCGGCTCGGCTATATGGGCAAGCCGCACAAAATTCTCGTGGAAGGCCAGCCGGTCTACCTGTGCTGTGCCGGTTGCGAGGAAGAGGCACTCAAAGATCCTAAGGCGACATTGGCGAAGGTCGAGAAGCTCAAACAAGCGGCGGCAAAGCCGTAAAGAACTTCTTGGCGAGCGGGACGGCTTCAGCCCTCCGGTGAGTTCGATTCGGAACCGGGGGGCTGACGCCGCCCCGCTCGCCTGTCTTGTTCGAGGTCTCGCGTGTCAACGTTGCCCGGGCAATCCCGTCCACTCCTCCAGCCATTCCAGCATCGAAGTGGCTTCGAGGCTGTTGGTTGTTTGGAAGACCACTCGCTGCGCGGACTGGCCGTCATTGACGTTGAATCGCAGTAGAATCGAAAAGGTCAGACTAGAACTCTCATCGCAGCCGCTTTGGCGATCATCACTGACTTCCATTGCCAGCAAACGCGAACGTGCGACGGACAATTCCGGCATTTCGGCGGACGGTGGCCACGTCACGATTGACAGTCCGTCATCTAAGATCAGCACCGGCTTCTCACGCCGTACCAGCGATCGTGTGTGCCAGTACGCCAAACTGCTGAGGGCAACGATCGCCATCCAAACGGCGATCATCACAGTCAAGTCGTCGGACCAGCCTCCGATACCGACAACGAAGATTGCCACAAAGCTCAGCAGACTGGCAATGGTCAACGCCACTACCCAGGGCTGACCATTCGTTGGCAGGACGAACCAACGGTCTCCCTCGCGTCGCAGGGGTAATGACCGCAGGCCGCGTACTCGCCGTGAGATCCACTTCCAGCCTCCCAGCATGAGGAGATTGAACGGCAGCAAGAACAATGCGAAGGAGAGCGGCATTCCATTGAGAGTGCGATCCAGTGCCGAGTCGCTCGGATCGTTCGGGTTGTAGATAACATCCACTTGTTGTCCGACGGGATAGCGTGTCAACGTGAGTTGCGCCTTCGACGGCCGACTGACGTCTCGCAGATTCAAGAAGTGCAGTCGCTGCCCCGTGAACTCCTGGCCGTTGACCGTGTAGCGAAAGCGGACTTTCGTATCGAACGACTCGTTGACCTCGCGCTGCTCGGCGCTGTGAGTGATTTCGCCCGGCACGCTGGGATACCACTGAGCCGCGATGTTCTTCGCCGTCAGAAACAACAGCAGCCCGTCGGGGACGAGGACGATCAGCGACCACACCAGCAGGCCAAATACAGCAGGGCTGGCGTTCAGCAATCGTTCACGCCACGAGCCGGATTCAGAAGGAGATTTGACGAACATCGACGCGGCCTCAATTCTTCGCCAAATCGCGAGCCACTTCTTCCGACCGCCGCATCACGCGCAGGATGTTGCCGCTCATCAGTTGATGAATCTGCGACGCCGAGTAGCCGCGCGTCAGCAGCACCTGCGTGATGACTGGGTACTTCGAGACGTCTTCCAATTGCTTGGGAACTTTGTCGATGCCGTCGAAGTCGGAGCCCAGGCCGACGTGGTCGATGCCGGCGACTTTGATGATGTGCTCGATGTGATCGGCCACGTCGTAGATGTCGCCGGATTCGATCGGATTGTCGGCGAGCCAACGTTTGCGAGCGGATTGATAATCTTTCTCCGCGGGAAACTTGCGATGCAGTTCGCGCGAGACTTCGAACATCTTTGCCCGCCGCCTGGCCGACTCCGGGTGGATGAAGCCGGAATAAAAGTTGACCATTACCACGCCACCGTTCTTGGCGGTCAACTTCAGGATGTCGTCCGGCACGTTGCGAGGGTGATCCGCAACCGCACGTGCGGAGGAATGCGAGAAGATGATCGGCGCTTTGCTGACGGCCAGCGCGTCGCGCATCGTGTCGGGCGAGACGTGTGAGAGATCAACCAACATGCCCAAGCGATTCATTTCGAGGACAACTTCCTCGCCGAATTTCGTCAGCCCACCGTGCTTCGCTTCATCGGTCGCCGAGTCCGCCCAGGCCAGCGTGTCCGAATGCGTCAGCGTCATGTAGCCAACGCCGAGTTCTCTCAGCCGCCGCAGTTTGTCGAGCGAGTTTTCCATCGAATGGCCCCCCTCGACGCCGATCAGCGAGGCGATCTTGCCGGCCTTCTGAATTCGTGTGACATCGTCCGCCGTTTTGGCGAACTCAAAGACTTCGGGATACCGCTTGACCAGCGCCTGGATGATCGCGATTTGTTCGAGCGTCATCGTGAAGGCACGATTCTCTTTCGAGGACTCGGCCGGGACATAGGCCGCCCAGTATTGCGCGCCGACATTGCCGACTCGCAGACGCGGGATATCGGTTTGAAACCGTGGCACTCCGGCCGCGATGTCCGCCTTGTCGAACGTTCCGCCCGCCTTCTGCCGCACTTCCCACGGCAAGTCGTTGTGACCGTCGAACACGAAGCCGGCCGAGTGAACTCGCCGAGCCTCGTCGCTGATGACGACCAGCGGCTTGTCGGCGGCAACGGCGAAACTGCTTGCGCTGACGAGCAGCGCCAAAAAGATGTGTCGCATAAGTCCAAAACCGTAGGGTGGGTCGAGTCATCGAGACCCACCGCGAACCAATATTGATCTGGTGGGTCTCGATGACTCGACCCGCCCTACGTTTGAGAAACTGCGCTATCGCAACCGCACGACGCCGTAGACCAGGAACTTCGGTACGACGAAACGGACGCGGCCGCCAGCAACTTCGCAGGTCAGTTTGGTCGGCTCAGTCTCCTCAGGCGTGAGGAATTCCGCCGTGCTGATCGTCACACCTTCCGGCAAACGCAGATCGACGCGAACTTCCTCGACGATAATGGGCTGTTCGTCTTTGATCCCTCCGCCGGCGCTGTGCTTTTCTTTGGGTTCGATGCGGTTGTAATTCACGAGATGCAGCGCGAGTTCGTTGCGTTGCGGATGCTTCGACAGCGACGCTCGAACTGTCTTGGGGGCAGCGATGTGGCTGCGGTCAGCGAGCTGGTCCGGCAGCGGAGTCTCAGCGTCGAGAGACACCACTTGCCGATAACGCGCGGCGAGTTCCGGTGCGACGCTGTCATCCGGTTTGATGTCGAACAGAACGTGATCGTCGAGCAGCCGGCCGCCGACTTCTCGGAAGCGAGCCAGCGGCTTGAGATCACCGTTGTGCGTAGCTTTGCGTGGGAACAGCAGCAGGCTTTCGTGCTGTGGCTGATGCCAGCGGAACAGTTCGTCGTGCTTCTTGAGGAATTGGTAATAGCGAGCAATCTCTGTCCGAGCCTGCGGATCTTTGAAGCGGGTGTAGAAGCCCATCGGAGCACCGCAGTTCGCGGCGAGTTCGGAGATCGAGACGCGGGTGCGCGTGTTTTCGTACTTGCCGAGCGTGAACGGCTTGTTGCCGAACATGCCGCGGATGTACCGCGCCTGCAATGTCCCTTCACCTAACATCCCTTCGGCCAAGTCGGTGTAGTGAGCCGAGCCTCCCGTGCTGTACCAGAGATAGCTTTCGTCGCGGCCCCACAGATCACCGGGGAGCAGACATCGTTCATCGCCATTGAGCTGATTGAAGTTGCCGAGGTGGTTCCATTGCCCGACCAATAAGTCCGGCTTGAGCGAGCGGCCGTACTTCACGAAGACCTCATCGAACGCCTGTTTGTTGGCGACTTGCGAGAACCGGAGCATCTCGCGCCGCAGCGGCGTTGATTCTTCCGGCTTGTGCCAACTGACGATCTCGGTGAAGCGGTGGGATTTCAGATCAGAGATTTCAAATTTGGATTTCAGATCCTCGGCAGTAAATCGCTCGCCGAGGTATTTCGTGAACTCGGCGACGCAGTGCTGGCAGTGGCAGTCGTGCCGATAGAAGTAGTTGATCATGAATCCGTCGCAGCCTTGTTCGATGCCATGCTTGGTCCACGCCTTCAGGACCGTTCGCCAGTGCGGGTTGTTGAGGCAGGCCCAATACTCCTTCATGCCGCCGATGCTGTAGTTGTTGTTCGTGATCGGCTTCCCCGCGGCGTCGATCTCCAGCAACTCCATCGGATCAGCGACTGGCTTGGGGCCGAGCAACTTCTCGTCCCAGAGTTCGCGATAGAACTTTAAGAACCCACGTGGCCCGCCCGGTTCGGCCGGCTTGTTCTTGGCTTCCGGAATTGGCGGACTGTCGGGATCGCCGACGAGGAACTTCACGTTGATATGCCCGACGACTTTGATGCCGCGCTGATGAATCTCGCGATTGAGATTCGCCAGCCACTCGCGGTTCTCATTGAATCCAACGAGCGGGAAGTGCGCTGGGTATCCCTTGCCGTGCGGCGTGTGTGCCAAGCTCCAAAAGTGTGCTCCGTAAAAGCCAACTTGCGCGATGTCCGGCTTGGCTTCCGTGAGAAACGGCAGGTACTCCGGATCGGCGTACTCTGCCCAGTGAGCAACTAGCGTTGAAAACTCACGCGGCTTGGGCGGTTCCGTTTGAGCCAATGCCAAGTTGGAGAGGCTCGCCAAAAATAGGGCGGCGACGACAGGCAGTTTCATTTGACTCCCTTTCGTAATCCACGAGTTTGCCGGTGAGCGGGGCGGCGTCAGCTCCCCGGTGCATTCGACACCAGACCGGGGGCTGACGCCGCCCCGCGCGCCAGTGTCACGTTCGCGCAGACTACTCATTTCTGATCTCTGACAACATGGACCAGACGATGTTCGATCGGTTGGGTTGACGTCTTCGCAACTCGTCCGATACACGCCCGCCATGTCGAAGACGTTGATGGAATATGCCGAGTGGCTTGCCCACCGAGACGATCTGATTTGGCCGGCCGCGCCGCCGAGTGTGCCTCGGAAGGCGGTGCCGAAGATTAAGCCGCTGCCGGGAATCAAAGCGGTGACTTGGAATGTGTACGGCACTTTGCTGCGGATTACGGACGGAGACTTGTCGTTGCTGCCGGCTCAAGAACTGCGGATGCAGGTCGCGCTGGAGAAGACGATCAAAGAGTTCAACATGTGGCACAGCATGAGCCGCAAGCCGGGCGAGCCGTGGGTGCAGCTCTTCTCTCAATACAAAGACTTGCTGGCGGAAATGCAGCTGACGGTGCCGGCCAAGAAGGGAGACATCGGCCAGGTCGATGTGGTGAAACTGTGGCGTAAGCTGATCTCGCGGCTGGAGCAGAAGGAGTATGAATACGACGCCGAGTTCTACGGCGACGACGACGAGTACGCCGAAAAGGTCGCGTTCTTCTTTCATTCCTGCCTGGCCGGAGTCGCGGCGATGGACAAAGCGGCGACGGTCGTCAAAGCGGTGGCAGATGCCGGCTTTGCTCAAGGACTGCTGGCGGACGGGCAGTCCTTCACGCTGACGCAGTTGTTGCGAGCGTTCCAAGCCACCACTAAATTGCCGCCGCTGAATCAACTGTTCGCGCCCGGCTGTCTGGTCCTGTCGCACGACGTGGGAGTGAGAAAGCCTTCGCTAACGTTGTTCAACACCGCCGCCGAGGCGTTTGCTCGGCAGGACATCGAGCCGTCCGAAGTTTTGTATGTCAGCAACCGTTGGCCCGATGACCTGACCGTCGCCAAGCAGATCGGCTTCCGCACCGTTCTGTTTGCCGGAGATAAGAACAGCGTCCAAGCGTCAGCCGAGGAACTCCTGACTTCTGAACTTCGTCCCGACCGACTTCTGACAGAACTGACTCAGATTCGGAATCTGTTGGAATCCTGACTCGTCGTTGATCATTCAAGACCGTAACCCCACTTCCCTTGTGGTTCCCCATGCCCCAGCCACTTGCTGATTTTTCGCAGTTTGATTTCGAGCACCCGTTGTTCGATCTGGACGCTATCCGTGAGGTCAACCCACAACGATTCGAAATGGAGCACCTCACGGCCATCGTGCATGTCGACACGAGCAAGCATTTGGTCGTGGGCTACAAGGACGTGACCGATCACGAATTCTGGATTCGCGGCCACATGCCGGATTATCCGTTGATGCCGGGCGTCATCTTGTGTGAGGCCGCCGCGCAGCTCGCCGGGTTTTATGCTCGCAAGTACAAAATTCTCGGTGGCGACTACCTGGGATTCGGCGGAATGAATGAGGTGCGATTCCGCGCTCCCGTGTATCCGAATAGCCGTTTGATCTTGGCGGCTCAAGTCACCAAGGTTCGGCCGAATCGATTGTCCGAGTACAACTTTCAAGGCTTCGTGGACGGCAAAATGGTATTCAGCGGCAACATGATCGGCGTGCCGATCCACCGCGGACAGAAGAGCGAGCCGACCTAACCTTTGTCAGACAACCCATCAGCCGCTGGGCGCTAGCCCGCAGTTCTTCAGAAAAACCGGACTCTAGCGCGTTCCGGCTCATAGTTTTCTGACAAAGCCTTGCTCTCCCATGCCTGATGTCGTTGATCTCCGTCCACACTTCCTTTGCTTCGACGATGTTTTGTCCTACGTCGCGGCGGATGGTCTTTTGGATTGGACCAAGCTGTTCGGCAACGCGAATCCGGTTGAACTCGACGTCGGCTGCGGTCGCGGCATGTACCTGTTTAACGCCAGCACAACTCAACCAGAGCGGAACTTTCTGGGCGTGGAACTCGACTTCACGGAAGGCCGGCGCGGCGCGAAGCGGCTGGTCAAACGCAATCAACCGAATGCTCGCGTGATCGGCGGTGATGCGAACTATCTGCTCGACCGATTGATCCGCCCGGCTTCCTTATCGGCGGTGCATGTTTATTTCCCGGACCCTTGGTGGAAGCGTAAGCATCGCCGTCGGCGACTGTTCACGGATCTTTTTGCCGATCGAGTGGCTCGTGTGCTGGCACCGGGCGGATGGCTCCACATGTGGACCGACGTGGAAGACTATTTCGAGATTGTCCGAGCGCTGATGGAACATCATCCGCTCTTCGAGACCATGCCACCTCCGACCGAGCGTGTCGCGGCCAATGATCTCGACTATCAGACCAGCTTCGAGCGCACGCGCCGCGTCGCGGGTTTGCCCATTCATCGTGGTCTGTGGCAGCGCTGTTGCGATCTGTGAAAACCCTGGTGCTACGTCAGGTCTTGAATTTGGAGTAGCCGCGCTCGCCAGTGCGTGGGAAACATCCAACGATTTCCTCACGTTTTGGCAAACGTGGCCACCACGACAACCCCAATTCTTTGGCGTGACAGAGCGCCCTGCGGCTGATTTAACGAGCCCGAATTCCTAGTCGCGACACAGCACTTGAGTTCGGCTTGGCGGTGAATTCTGAATCGATGCAATTCGCACGGTTGCCGGTTACTCTGCTCGCCCGCTGATGGCTGACGACGAACCTCTGCAACAAGGTGCCGCGCGATGGTCTGTTCTTGTTCCAAGTGTTGGTGGGTAACGCTCAGTCTGCTGGCATTTTCGCTGGGAACTCGCGGGGCAGCGGCGCAGGAGACCGAAGCGAAGACTAAGCCGCGGTCCGTCTCGCCGGTCGATATCAAGCCGGAGCCGCGAAAGATTGCTCCCGGAGCGCCGTTGAGCGTCCGCACGTTGGTGCTGCGTCCGCCGCAAATCTCCAATGTCTTGAGTTGGACCATCGAGTCGAAGCGACATCGCGGTTATTTGATCACGGTCGCAATCAGTCCGGATGACAAGCAGATTGCGACCGGAGGGTTGGATGGCATCATTCGGATCTGGGACGCCGCAACGGGCGAGTTTCAAAAAGCATTGGTTGGCCACGACAGCTATATCTACGACTTGGCGTGGTCTCCGGACGGTCGCACGTTGGCTTCGGGAGGATCATTCGATGCGACAACGAGGCTTTGGGACGTGCGATCGGGTTTGACTCTGCGGACCCTGAAGCATCCGGCGTGGGTCTCGAAGGTCGTGTGGTCGCCGGATGGACGAACGTTGTTGGCCAGCGGCGGAGAGAGCGGCATCGCCAAGTTCTGGGACGTCGCGACCGGTGCCGAGCGAGGCAAGGTCGAGCATGGTCGCTATGTGTTGAGCAGCGTGTGGTCTCCCGATGGATCGGCGGTCGCCTTCACTTGCACCGGGCAAGCGGCGCAGATGTTCGACACAGCGGAGTTCAAAGTCATTCGATCGTTTGGCGATGGAGTCAACGAAACGAATTACTCATCGGCGTGGTCTCCCGACAGCAAGCGGCTGGCGGTGGCGACAAGCGTTGGCACGAAAATCTGGGACGCGGATTCGGGCGATTTGAAAGAAACGCTCGCCGGGGCGATGACCACGGTGGCGTGGTCGCCGGATGGCACTGTGCTCGCGACGGCGTACTCTGGCAATGCGGTGCAGACTTGGAATACGTCCGATTGGAAGCTCATCAAAGCCTTGCCGCTAGGAGCATCGGGACTATTGTGGACGAACGATGGCAGCAAGCTCTGCCTGATGACGTCGTCGAACGTCACGCTGTGGGATCGGCCGGCCGATAAGGCTCTACCGACGCTCGACGCGACGGGGCCGGCCTCGCGCGTGATGTGGACGACCGGCAAGATCATGGCGTCGGGGATCGGCACGCCGGTGGTCTCGTTGTGGGACATTGCTTCGGGCAAGCTGCTGCGAAAGTTGGAAGGACACACCGGCACGATCACGGCTCTGGCTTGGGCCGCCAATGACAAGACGCTCGCGTCATGCGCGACCGATAAGACGATTCGCATCTGGGATGCACAGAAGGGCGAACTCATTAAGAAGCTCGAAGGTCATACGGAGAGCGTGGCCGCGATTGCCTGGGCTCCGAACAGTAAGTCGCTCGCGAGCGGCAGCTATGATAAGACCGTGCGGTTGTGGGACACCGTTACCGGCAAATCAACCAAGACATTTGAGGGACCGACGGTCGCCGTCACCCTCATGGACTGGAACGGCAAGATGCTGGTCGCCGGCGGCCCCAGCAACATGATCTATGTCTGGAACACGACCTCCGGCCAACTGGTTCGCAAGCTGGAAGTGTCGGGAGCGGCACAGTCGATGTCCTGGTCTCCGGACGGAAAGGTCGTCGCGACAGGTGGCGTGGATGATTCGCTGCGGATCATGAATCCCGCCAACGGAGCGATTCTGTTCAAGCTCAGCTTGCCGGGCGACCCGCCCTCCGTGACCGCGCTGGCTTGGAGCGCGAAAGGGGAGACGATCGCTTCCGGCCGAGGCAATCATACGGCTCAGATTTGGAATCCGCAGAACGGCAAGGTGGCTCAGAACGTGCCGACGATGGCCCCCGTGCAACAGGTTATTTGGTCGGACACCAATCGCACGCTGGCGGTTGGGACCACTGATCGCTCGGTGCGTTTCTTTGATACCGCCACGGGCAAACTCCGCGCGACGCTGATCACCGATCACGACCAAGTCCCCGCCATCAGCGCTGACGGCAACTACCGCGCCGATGCGGAACCGGAGTTGGTCTATGTCGTGCAGGCCGAGACCTCTCAAGACACTTATTCTGTCGCCGACTTCGCGAAGAAGTTCCGTTGGAAGAATGCGCCGACCCAGGTCAAGCTTGCCGAGTGATGCATTCTTCAGGCGAGCGGGGCGGCGTCAGCCCCCCGGTTCCTATTGGCCATCGCAATCACCGAGGGGCTGACGCCACCCCGCTCGCCAAAGGAATACACACGCTGGTTGCGCCAGGATTATTGCTCCGGCATCTCGTCTTCCTCGTCCGGAGCAGCGGCCTTCACCGCTTCGCTGGCCGGAGCGGGTGGCATGATCAGAGTCGGTGACGCGGTCGGCAGCCCTTCCGCATCGGACGAACCAACACCGTCGATGAGCCACAGGTCGTTCTCGCCAGCCAGAGCACCACGCTCCAACTGCACGTTCTTCTGGGCGACGGCGTATTCGGCACGCGACTGGTGATAACGCAGCTCGGATTCGACGACTCGCCGCTGAGCATCCAGGATGCGGTCGATATCGACGGGCAGTTGCTGTTCCTCTTCCGCTTGCAGAGACAGCAGCACTTCACGAGAGGCGATGTAGCGGTTGAGACTGTTTTGACAGGACTCGAACGCACGCACCGCGTCGGACAAAGCATTGCTCAGGTCGTGAATGACTTCTCGTTCTTGCTCGCGATGGACGGCTCGTTCGTGACACAGGGCGAGTTCCGCATTGGAGACTGCGGCATGCCCCTGCCGGAAACCGATGGGCATCGAGAATTCCATTCCGAGCAGCCATTCTTGATGCTCGAAGGTTCTTAGGTTGCCGATGGCGGAGACCGGAGTACCACCCCCTTGTGGGCCGCTGTATTCCAGCAATTTGTCGCCGAAGCCTCGAATACGATACCGGGCGATCGCATCCAATTGGGGCAACAGAAAATTTTGAGCGGCTAGCAACTCCATCTCGCGGCGTTTCACCTTGAGCTGTTGCCGACGCAGTTCCGGTCGACGGGATAATGCTTCCTGCATGACGACTTCCCAGTCGTAGATGACTTCGGCTTCGTCGGGATCTTGAGTGGGACGTAACAGTGCGCCGTCGGTGATCGGCAGGCCGATCATGAATCGCAGGCGACGTTCGGTGACCTGGACGCCACCGTTGGCTCGCAAGGTGCCGCCTGTGCTTCCGTTGCGAGATTGAGTCCCTTGGAGCAACCGGCCAGAGAGCGAATCATCGACCTCTTGTTTGAAGCGGTAGTATTGCTCGCGGGCTTGAGCTTCTTTCGAGGCGGAGACTTGTTGAGCCTCTACCTGAGCTTTGACTTTGCGCCAGGATTCGAGTGCCCCATACATGGCTCGGCGCTTCGCGTCTAAGTCACGATAAGCGTAGTACAGATCCCAGTACACGTTGACCACGTTGCTGACATAGTCGCGAACCGAGATCTCAAAGTCAGTCTGCGTGACATCGGCGCTGATTCGCGCCACCAAAATTCCGTTGTAAAGCCCCGGTGCGCCGCTGGGACCGGCGATGCGGTTGTACTGCAACCCACCTCCTGAAAGCAGCGGTTGCCGAGCTTCGGCCTCCGCGTAGTAGTTCCACGCACTGGGAAACAAGTTGCCTGGCGCGTTATTGCCATCCATATCGGAGACGTTGCGGAAGATCAGCAATGCACCGCTAGCCGTTCGCTTGGAAAGCTCCGCTTTGTACTCGTGAAAGTCCTGCTGGAACGTGTTGGTTCCACCGGCAAAGAATGAGTTGTTGTAGATGCGATCATTTTCGCTGAAGTTCGCCGAAGCCTTGAACTGCGCATCGAACGCGCTCAATGCGGCATGCGTTCCGAATCGAGGATCGGTCTGTTGCAAACCAGGCGTGTAACGAGTGCGAACCCCTTCCGGCGTGCGGAGCATCGTCCCGCCGAGTTCTCGCAGGACTTCCGAATTCTCCAACGCAATCTGCAACACTTCGCCGACGCCGACGTCACGGTACTGAATCTCGGAGTTCTCACGCAGCGATTTCGAGGTGATCGGGGCGCTGGCATGGACCGTCGGATAGATTTCGGGAACTGGATTCTCCGCTTCAGCCGTGATCGAATCGATCTCGTCCGTGCTATTACCAACCGTCGTTTTCAGGGTGTCGTAGGTCGAACAACCGACGAGTCCCGCGAACGCAGCCGACAGCAGCAGCAACACGGCCGCTCGTCCAAACGCAAAGCGACGCGGTGTTGTTCCTGAACGGATTAAGAATTGTCTCGCCGACATCCTTGTCGTTCCCGGTGCTGGGGGAGGGTTCTTCCGAGCGAATTCGCTCCAGATTCAACAGACACAATTTTGAGACACCACATCTCTGAGATGCCTCCCCTTAGTCATCGGCACTCGACTTTGCAGATGGGAGAAAATTTTCCGATTCTGCGGGTCGAAACGATCAATGTGACCTTTCCAGCGGCTCAACGGCGTCAGCCAGACAATTTGTGGAAGATGGGCAAACGCGCGGACTTGTCAGCACCACTCCGCGTTGTATCCCCAATCGGCAGCGAGGGCCGGGGCTCTCAGAATTGTGACGGCTTTGATTCATCCACCATCGCTGACGCGTCGGGTTACAAAATTCGTCGCGAGACCGGAATCTGGATGTGAGCCCAACTTCTATTGTCCGCCGGGTTTTCCTGTCCTAAATCTTCCTGTCCCACGTCCGTTCGCCTCTCGCATCCCGCATTCTAAAGGTTTACCGTTCGGCCCCATGACCTTCCCTAGCCAATCGGAATCTGTCGCCCGCTCCGCGTCGCTGCTGGCCCGCGTGGATGGCTTGCTGGAACACGCCGAGACCTTGGCTCGGACAGCTGTCACCACGGGAGACTATTACCGGCAGGTGTTGGGGGAATTAGCCGACATTTTGGAAGCCGACAGCCTGGCGGTTTGGTCGGCTCGCGACGACAGCGTGTCACTGCTTTTTGACACACGCAGTGAATTGGACCGAGATCGGGTGGCCCAGGCGGTCGAGCCGATCGGCCGCTTGGAAGCCGACCGAACCGTCCTTGTCCCCCCCGGAGCCAATGGTCGACTACCGAACGCATTGGAGTTTGCCCGGTGCATCGCCTGTGTGTCGGTGGCTCCGTCGTTGCGCTTGGCGCTCGATGTCCGTTTGCCGGCGGCAGCTCAGCGCGGCGAAAACATCGCGGACGTGGTCGCAGCCGTCGCGGCGATCGTGGTTGAGTTCCATCGCGGCCGACAGCTCGAGCGGATGTTTTCGTTGTCGGTCGAACGCGATCACGTCGCGTCCTTGTGCCAGACTTTGCACACCACTTTGAGTCGCCATCGCATCGCGCTCGATCTGGCCAATGAAGGCGCGGCCGCGTTGCGAGTCGATCGTGTCAGCGTGCTGCTGGCGTACGAATCGGGCTTCCGGCTGGAAGCGGCGACCTCGGTCAACGAAATCAACCACCGCGCAAATGCCAGTCGCGCGATCGAGCAGCTTGTCTTCGATGTTCGCCGCCAAGGTGTCGCGCTGCCGTGGACATCCGCTGGCGAACCGTCTGACGCGGCGAAAGCCTACTTGCAAGAATCCGGTGCGAACCGCGTTCGAGTCGAACCGCTCGGCGCACAGCCCGGCTCGTGGGACGAAGCCTGCGGCGCGGTTGTGTTGGAATCGTTCAGCAATACACCGCTCAATCCAGACTTCGACGGCGTCGCCGAAGTCTGCCGCCATGCCGCGTCCGCGCTGGCCAACGCGGCGGCCCATGAGTCTCACAGCTTGCGGAGTCGATTGCTGAGCTGGAAAGCCCTGTCTCCCTCACGTCGCGCACGCACGATCGCGATGTCGATCGTCGGCGTCCTGCTCGCGCTAGCTCTGATCCCCACCGATTTTGAACTGGAGTCGCAGGGCCAAGTTCAACCGGCGCGGCGGCGGCACATTTATGCTCCCGCTGACGGCGTGATCAGGCAGGTCTCCGTCAACAACGTCGCAACCGTGGACGAAGGAGCGACGTTGGCGGTACTGCGAAATCCTGATCTGGAGCTCGAAGAGCAGCGCATCCGAGGCGAAATCGCCACGAGCAACGCGCGGTTGGCGGCGATCAGAGCGACTCGTGTCGATCACGATCGGCGGGCGACATCGACGTCGGCCGGACAACTTGCGGCGGAAGAGGAAGAACTCAAGCAAACGCTCGCCAGCCTGAGTCGCCAACTCGAAATCGTGAACCGCCGCGTTGCCGAGTTGACACTGCGCTCACCGATCGCCGGACAAGTGGTCCGCTGGGATTTGATCCGCTCACTGGAGTCGCGGCCGGTGCGGCAAGGACAATTACTGATGCAAGTCGTCGATCCCACCGGGCCGTGGCAACTCGAACTGCGGATCCCCGATCGCCATGTGCGACATGTCCTCGCCGCTCAAGCCGCCGCAAAAGAACCGAACCGATTGTCGGTTCGGTTCTTGTTCCGCATGTCTCCCAAGGCAACCTATTCGGCGACTCTGGATGACGTGCATCTCGCCACAGATCTCGATCAGGACGGCGAGCTCTCCACACGGGGCCTAGTCACGCTGAATCCGAAAGCCATTCCCGACCTGCGTCCCGGCTCCAGCGTGATCGCCAAGATCGACTGCGGCCGCCGCTCACTGGGTTACGTTTGGATGCGAGAGTTGCTCGAATTCCTGCAAACTCGCGTGCTGTTCTGACCGGTCGATTGCCCACCGCCGAAAGCCATTCTCCCAAATCTTCAAAGCTCCGATGACATCCAAACAAACCATCCTGTCCGCCATTCGCCGACACCAGTTACCAGAATCTCCGCTGCCGAGCCTCGACCAAGCATGGATTCAGTTCAACGACGCGCGCGCACAGTTTGCCTCGGTCTTGGAATCCGTAGGTGGCCGAGCGGTCATGGTCGCCGATCAGACGGCACTGAACTCCGAACTCTCCGCCATCTCCGAATGGCGTGACGCGAAAAAGACAATCTCGCTGGTCGAAGGAATTCAGGGCAACACGGACCTCGCACAAGTCGACGATCCCCATGCGACGGAAGACATCGACTTCGCGATCCTGCCCGGTCAATTCGCCGTCGCCGAAAACGGAGCTGTCTGGATCAGCGACGATGGTGTGAGGCAGCGAGCGATCTACTTCATCGCCCAGCATCTTGCGCTGGTGGTCTCGTCAAACGACGTCGTGCCGAACATGCACGAGGCGTATCGCCGCCTCTCGTTCGACTCACCGCGATTCGGGGCATTCATTTCCGGCCCCTCAAAGACCGCCGACATCGAACAGTCACTAGTCATCGGTGCTCATGGCCCCCGCTCAATGACCGTCTTCGTGGTTGGCGGAGTCCGCCTCGCTCAACGCTGAGAAACCGTGGCCTGCGGTGGCGGCGTGTTGGGCAACACCAGCCCTCCGTTCGGTAAGGCAGCGAAGACATCTGGTGGAGCCAAGCCCAGCCACGGGTCAGAACGCGGCATCAGAAAAAGTTCGGCATACACGCGGTCGTTGAACGCTTCCATCTCCACCGGAACGGCACTCAGCCAAGTGTGAATCTGCGAATGCAGAGCGTACTCGTTGCGCACGGTGTCCAAGGCGATGTTGTCGATGAGATTACGAACCATACGCAAAGCCGGTCGTTCGACGACGATCTTGGTCATCGCGAGCCGCCCCGCAGCCTCGGCTTGCGGTTGCATCGCTTGAATGGCCGCAACGCTGCTGGGATCGAGTTGCACGTCGGAACGGTGCAACTTCGCGAGCTGCTGCCAAAAGTCAGGATGTTGCTCGCGTTGTAGGTCAGCCAATGTCTTTCCCGTGACCGTGGCGGCAATCGGCGTCTCCGATCGTTCCAGTTTCGCGCGATCTTCCGCCCAGCGTTTGTCTAATTCTTGAAGCCGTTGTTGGTGAAACGTCACAAGGCTCGCGAATCGAGAGCCCGCCGGCTGCGAGCCAACTTCCTTGGCCACGGCCTGCGCGGCAGACAGTTGTTGCTGAAACTCCTTGGGACCATACAGCCCAGGGAGACCGTCCACGACTTGGCCGTCGGAAGTCAGCACATAATGAATACTGTTGCCGGTGATCGTGCGGACGATCTTCCGGCCATCTCCAAAATCAATCGTGATGCGCGGAACCGGCGCGAATGGTTTCCAGTGCAACACAAACTGGTCTCGCAAGAATTGAGCCAACTCCGGATTCGAGTACAGCGTCGTCCGAAAGAAGCGGCTATTCGCACAACTCAGATCGTCGGTGAGATTCCCCAACAAGCGCAGACTCAGAATCGGCTTGTTCGTCTTGGTCGCTTCTACTTTGGCTTGCTCCAAATCGGTGAACCAGAACAACCGCGAACGAACGCAGCCCTTCTGGCCGCCAACGAGGTCGATGGTCCGTTCCAATTCAGCCAAGTCCGTTTGACGAGCTTGAGTGATCTTGGCGAGTCCGTTCGGTGCCGGCTTGTTGAGTCGATCGTACTCGGTCAGCAACCGCTGTAACGCGGCCGGTCCCTGTCGGCGAAGTGCTTCGATCTTTTCAGCATCGGACTTCTTGGCCGACGACGCATGAGAGTCAATCGCCGATAAACCGAGCCAACTTCCCAAACCAAGCAACACCGCCACCACGATCAAACGCCGCATGATTGTGCCCCTGCCAAGAACGGAGAACAGGAATTCGATGGCGGCAAACACAGCAGGAACGTGACTTCGGTTCCACGATTTTGGGAGCCGATCACAAATGGCGGAGAAGCTGCGGCATCAGAGCAACTCGGAAATCGGCTGTCCGCCTTCGGTCACGATTGGAATCGGCCGGCCTTGTGGGTTGACCCAATGGGTCGCGAGGTCGATGCCAGCGTACTTGAACACCGTTGCCGCGAGATCTTGCGGACGCACGGGACGATCCTTGATGTCGTAACCACGCGAGTCCGTGCTGCCGATGATTTGGCCGTGCTTCAGGCCACCGCCAGCGAGAATCATACTCATGCAATTGAGCCAGTGATCGCGGCCGGCATCCTTCGTCATGATCGGGCCGCGGCCGAACTCACCCATCATCAAGACCAACGTCTTGTCGAGAAGCCCGCGTTGTTCGAGATCGGTCACAAGATGATAAATCGTACGATCGACCGTCGGCAGAATCGGGGCGAGTCCCTTCTCGATTCCGCCCCAAGGCGGAACATTGTCGCCGTGATTGTCGAAGTAGCCCCAACGTGCGCTGACCAGCACGAACGTCACTCCCGCCTCGACCAATCTTCGCGCGAGTAACGCCTTCTCGCCGACCGAATCGCGGCCGTAGGCGTCCCGCAAGGAATCCTTTTCCTGGCTCAGATCGAACGCCTTCGCGGCGTGACCCGACGTGACAAGCTCCATCGCCTGAGCTGTGTAGCGATCGGCGTTCGCCATCGTTTCGGTGCGATCGCGATCCCGCAGAAGTTGATCGAATTGCCGCCGCAACTCATCACGATTGCCGAGCCGATCCAACTGGATTCCTTGAGGCAACGCGATCCGGCCGGCCAGTTCGCCGCCGTCCACCGGAGCGAACTGCGAACCCAAATGCCCGGACTCCCACACGTCTGCTTTCCAACTGGGAGCCAGTCCGACAAACGCCGGCATACGCGGGTCGTTCGAACCGCGAAACTTCGCGACTACCGAACCCATCGAAGGATATCCGTCGCCGTCCTTGATCTTGTCCAACCGCCGAGCCAACGGGTTTCCCGCCTGCATCGTGATCGGCGTGTGATTGCTCGCTTTGCAATCGACCGACCGGATGATCGTCAGCTTATCCATGATCGAGGCTTGCTTCGGCAGGTGCTCGGAGAGGCGAACCCCCGGCACGCACGACTCGATCGAAGAGAACGGCCCGCGAATCTCACGCGGCGCATCCGGTTTTGGATCCCACATGTCCAAATGACTAGGCCCACCAGACAGCCAGAAGAGAATGATCGCTTTGCGATCCGACGCCTTGGTTGCTTCGTTCGCTCGTAGCAACGCCGGCAGAGTCAGGCCGCCGAAGCCTGCCAAACCTGTCTGAAGAAACCAGCGGCGCGAACCGATGCGAATCAGATCGTTCATCTTCTTTCCCATCCCAGAGTGTTAGAGCAATTCGGAGATCGTAGCGCCTTCATCAAGCATCGGGACCGGCCGTCCGGCGAAGTCTTTGAACGAAGTCGCCGGGTCGATGCCCATGACTTGGTAGACCGTCGCGAGGATGTCGGCGGGCTTGAGAGCGCGTTCGACGGGGAACTCAGCTTTTGAGTTAGTGGCTCCGACGACGACTCCGCCCTTGAGGCCACCACCGGCCATCATCACGGAGATCGCGTTGCCCCAGTGGTCTCGACCGGGGATGGCGATGCCGGGCTGGCCGTTGTTGATCTTCGGAGTGCGGCCGAACTCGCCCATCACGATGACCAGTGTGCGATCAAGAATGCCGCGCACTTCGAGGTCGTCGATCAGCGCGGCGACGGCGCGATCGACCGCCTCGAGTTTGCCGCCGTGGCCTTTTTCGATGTTCGAGTGATCGTCCCAGTGCGGCATATCGACCGTGGCGAACGTTGTGCCCGCCTCGACAAGTCGCCGAGCCATCAGTGTGTAGCGGCCCCATGGGTTGTTGCCGTACTTGTCGATCGCCTTCGGGTCTTCCAAATCGAGATTGAACGCCTCACGAGCCTTCCCGCCCAGCACCATCGAGAACGCATCTTGCTGATACCGATCGACCGTCTTCATCAAGCCCGACTGATCGGCTTGACGCTCGATCTGGTCGAGACCGCTGAGCAACGACTGCCGATCTCCCGCGCGAGTCGTGTTCAGCTTTCCGAAACTGTCGAGGCACTTCGGCCGGCCGATTTTGTTTTGCGATGTGTAGTGCAGGTATTTCGCCTCGGTGTCGACGTCGAACGGGTTGTAGGCCGCTCCGAGATACGCGGCTCCCATGTAGCCGGGGAAGAGATAAATGCTCTGAGCGGCCGGCAGTCCGACATAGGCTGGCATGCCTGCGACGTTCGGACCACGCAGCTTCGAGATGTACGAACCGAACGACGGATACTTCTGCGGCAAGCTTGCCGCGTTCGACCCGAATCGGCCGGTCAGCATCCAGTGGCCACCCGCGAAGTGATCGCCGTTGTCGTGATGCACCGAGCGGATGAAGGCCATCTTGTCGGCGAGCTTCGTATGTAACGGCAACGTCTCGGAGACGATCATGCCGGGCACGTTGGTCTGCAACGCTCCAAACGGCCCGCGGTAATCGGAGGGAGCGTGCGGTTTTGGATCATAGGTTTCCAATTGACTAGGACCGCCATCCAGCCAGATGAGGATGACCGACTTGTCATTCTTTTCTGCGGCACCTTGTGCTCGCATCCGAAACAAGTCGCCGAGCGTCAGGCCAGACAATCCGAGGAAGCCGGCCTTGATCGCAGTTCGGCGCGACATGCCCTGGCAGTTGCTGGTTGGTCGTGCGTGTTCGATGGTCAGCATGAATGTCTCCGCGCAAGTTCGTAGCTCGGACGCCTACGCCCGAGCTGACCGGACGTAGGCGTCCGGTCTACGGCGTCACAAAGCACCAATCAGGACACCTTGATGCGAGGATCGGACGATATCGCTCCGACCTTGAGCCGGTCAACGAGGCATCGGCGAATCGGCAGTAGGCCGAGCAGGTTGAAAACCTGCTCCACGACTTGGATACTGCCCCGCCTTCCGAGTCCGCTGGCAGCGGACTCCTGCCAACCCGCCTCAATCTCCTCAGCACGGACTTCACGGTATGGAACTGGTCCATCTCAGCTTGTTTGCGTGGTGCGTGCCGCTGGTGGCGATTCCGATTGTGCTGCACCTGCTGACGCTGCATCGGCTGAAGACGGTGGACCTCAGCACGTTTCGGTTTCTGTTCGACACCTACGTGCAGCAGCGGCGGAAGATGAAGTTCATGGACGCGCTGATCGCGTTGCTCCGCACGTTGTTTCTGCTGTTTCTGATTCTGGCATGTGCTCGACCGATGATCCGGCATTGGAACACTCTCTTCGGCGGAGCGGGCGGCGGACGGGATATTTTTCTGCTGGTCGATTGCTCGGCCAGCATGAATGCGGTGACGGACGGCGTATCGGCTTTTGATCGGGCAAAGACAGCGGCCTCGGCGGTTGTCGAGAAGTTAGGGAGCGATGATCTCGTGACGCTGGTGCGCGTTGCGTCGAGGCCGGAAGAGATTGTCTCGAAGGTCACGGCTGACACGGATTCGCTAAAGGAAAAACTCGGCGGGCTGAAAACAAGCCCGTCCCGAGCCAATCTGTTCGCGACGTTCACGCAGTTGTTCGGCGGCGGTTCGCCGATGACGCTCAAGCCGCAGATTTATTTCTTCACCGATTCCCAGGCCAGCGGTTGGCGTGAGTTACGCGAACAGCCGGCCGAAGGCTTAGTTCCAGAAGGGGCGAAGCTGTTCGTGATCGACGTCGGCTCATCGGCCGGCGAGATTCCGAATCGCGCAGTGGTTGGTGACGTTCCGGAGACTCATCGAGCGATTGCCGGGTTGCCCTTGCCGTTGAAGACGCGCGTTGTGAATTACTCGAAGGATCAACCGTCGGATGTCACCGTCAGCCTGTTGATCGACGACAAGGAGATTGCTCGCAAGAACTTGACGCTCAAACCGGGCGAGTCATCGAATACTCCCTTCCTGTTCGTGCCGACCGAACCAGGCACTCTCAAAGGTCGCTTCGAGATCGCGGGGGATCGCTTTCCGAACGACGACGCGTTTCTCTTCACGCTGTTTGTCGAACCGCAAGTGCGAGTCGTGATCGTCAACGGCAACCCGGCGAAGAATCCCAAAGACCCATTCGAGAACGAAGCGCTCTATTTGCAGACCGCATTTACTGCGACCGAGCCTGACGACGTGGGGCAGGTTTCCAACCAGTCCGGACAGAACCTTAAAGGAGTGAAGAAAGACGGGCAGGTCGCAACCTCGTCCCCCGACAAGCTGACCGAAGCCGATCGCCGCTTCGTGAAGTCGTTGGATGTTGTCGAATTGCATGAGAACCAGGTCAACGCGGACGCGCTGAAGGACGCGAGCGTTGTGATCCTCGCCAATTGTGGAACGCTGAACGATCAGCAAACCGGCTTGTTGCGAGACCATGTGTCTCGCGGCGGAGGGCTGATGATTCTGCCGGGAGATAAGGTCAACCACGACCAGTACAACAAAAAGTTGTTTGCGATCCCCGGCACGACGGATCAATTCATTACGACGGCACAACTGACGCCGGCCGAAGGAGACATCGAGAAGTCCGAGACGTTTGAACGCTTCGCGAGCATCGACTTTGCGCATCCGGTGTTGTCGGTCTTCGAAAATCGCGAAGCCCGGTATCTGACGAAGGTGTCGGTCTATCGCCGCTTCCCGTTGAAGCTGCCGGCCGAGCGGGGCAATACCTGGCCGCTGCTCGAATTCTCGAACGGTTCGGCCGCACTGGTTGAAAGCCGCTATGGCGACGGCCGAGTCATCCTCGCCGCGTTTCCGATGACCTCGAAGTGGACCAACCTGCCGCTCAAGCCGGAGTTTGTGCCGCTCATCCTGCGGCTCGTCAGCCATATCCGCACGCGAGCGGGTGTCGAAGGTCCGTCGGTCGTCGCGGCCAACGGCGTCGCGGAAATCTCTGTCGCGAAGACGTGGCAGAATCTGCAAGCCGAAGTCGTCAACGTCGAGGGAAATCGCCTGCCGGTCAGTTTCGAAAAGTCGGTCAGTCGCCAGGTCGGAGCCTTCACCGCGACCGCCGAGAAAGGCTTCTACGAAGTCGATGTCCGCGGCGGCCGCATCGAGCAACCAAAGCACGAATCGCTCGCCTTCGCCGTGAACCTCGCACGCGAGGAATCCAATTTCGCGCTCATCAACGAGACGCAGTTAAAGGAACTCCTGCCGAACGTGGACCTGAAAGTCATTGACGCTTCCGCCGAGACGCAGCAGCTTCACGGCAGCATCGGTCAGGAAAAAGAAATCTGGCGGCCGCTGATCTACTTGCTGTTCGTGGTGATCGCGATCGAGTTCTGGCTCTCGACTTTTGGCGGCCAACGTCTCGACGGTGAAGACACTCAAACTGTCGGCGAGCGTCTCAAAGATCTCGGCACCGGCGGCTTCGTCGGTCGCATGACCGGGGCCGGCGAAGGCACCTAGCCTGGCGGCGCATCTTCGCTTGTAGTGACCCCATTTATGGGGTCAACCGCGCGATCTCGATCCGATAAATCGGGTCACTACGAGCGATCGTGCGCAGGCGTGTTACGCACCCCAGTCAATCCGTGCTCCGCCAAGCTTGTTTCAAGGTTGATCGACCGCCTCGCGTCGCGATTGCGGCTCGTCAATAATCCGCACGGTTGAACGAACGGCTCGCGGTTCGTCCCCGCTTCTGGCGAGTCGCCACTCGGCGGCGAAATCTACTCACTTCAAGGAACTCATCATGCGACGATGGTTGGCTCGGCAGTGGTTGGTGTTGTTTGCGATCAGTTGGTTCAGCGTGGCCGCACCGGCCGCCGAATCGAGCGACGCGGTGCCGGATTCGGTCAGCGTGGTGCTGCGGTTAAAAGCGCCCAAAGCGACGGTGGAAAAGCTCAGCGAGTTTGTCGATGCGGTTCAACCGGGGTTCGGTGCTGCGGTGCAAGGCGGTCTGCCGGCGCTGGGCATGGCGATTGTGAATCCGGGACTGACGGGCGTAGACGTCGAACAAGACTGGTGGGCGATCGTCTTTGCCGACGCTCCTCGTCAGAAGCCGTCCGTGGTCTTCGTCGTGCCAGCCACCGATGGAGATGCTTTGAAGAAAGCGTTGCCTACGGGCTTTCAAGCGCATGTTAGCGACAAACTGGTGGCCTATTCGGAAAGCGAGGAAGCGCTCGGCAGAATCCGCGATCGTCTCAGTGGCAAGGGGACAGGGCTGTGGTCGAAGATCGACGCCGCGTCGAAGAAGCAGTTTGACACGTCGGACATTTCGGTGCTGGTCCACTTACGACAACTGTCGAAAGCCTTTGAGAACGAACTGCAACAAGCCGAACCGCAGTTGGATCTCTTGCTCAATCAGATCACCGCCGCGATGCCCGAAGCGCAGCGCTCGCAATTCGCGCCGATGCTGGAGATGTATCGCGTTCTCGGAAAGTCGGCGGTGCAAGGTGTACGCGATTCTGAAAGCCTGACGTTGGGAGTCTCGTTCTCGAAAGAGTCCATCCGATTTCAGGATCGACTGCAGGTGGCGGAAGGGACCGCGACCGCGAAGTTCTTTGCCAGCCAGCCGACCTCCGAGTTGTCATTGCTGAACCAGTTGCCCGCCAATAAACCGGTTTACGCCGGTGTGAAGGCGGACATGGCTGGAATGATCGACTGGTCGATGAAGATGACTCAGTCGATGATGAGCAACGCTTCGGCTGATCAGAAAGCTCAGTTGGAGACATCCATGAAAGAGATGCGCAGCCTGAAGTGGAACGAGATGGCGGTCTACTTCAACGTCGATCCCAGCGCGTCGGGAGTGATTCGAGCGGGATCGGTGATGGAGATCACTCCCACGAACCGCTTGCGTGACATCAGCCGTTCGATGGTGAAGGCGATTGGTGAAGTTCAATCCTTCGGATTCAAACAAACCATCAAGTTGGAGTCAGCCGCGGAAAAGATCGGCGGCCAGGAAGTGGATCGCATCACGACGGTGCAAGAAGTTGATCCGGCGCTCGATCCGCAGGGGCTTCAGAAGAAGATTCGCGACGTCATGTTTGGCGACGCGGGGATGGTGCAGCTCGTGATGTATCAGCCGACACGCTCGTTGCAGACGTTCGGCGGTGGTACTGCTGAACTGCAAAGCCTGGCGACCGCGTTGGAATCAACGACGTCGAAGGACTCTGCGGCGGCGGCGGCTCGGAAACGATTGGTGGAGAAGGCGAATGTCGTCGCGCTGGTCGACCTGGCGCGGCTGGTCGTGAGCGGTCTCAAGGTGGCTGCTCGCGAGGGCACGCTCCCGGTCGACGCCACGGCGATCCACGGCCTGCAACTGCAACCGTCGTTCATCGGCTTCTCGGTCGCCTGCGGACCAACGTCTGCTGGAGCACAACTCGACATCCCGGTCGAGCAGGCACAGGGCATCGCCAAGATCGTGATGCTGTTTCTGAACCGAGGACGGTAGCCACTGTGTTCCTGGCGAGCGGGGCGGCGTCAGCCCCCCGGTGAATTCTTCGCACAACCGGGGGGCTGACGCCGCCCCGCTCGCTAAGCTGATTGCAAACTAGAAGCGGTTGTAAAAGTTAGCACGACGCGCAGGCGAGTGGTCATAACTCCGGAAAATCAACCACTCGCTCACGCGTCGTGCTAGTTTTGAAACCACCTCTGGACTCCGATCTCATCTCTCCATTGAAAGACGGTCATGACGTACCAAGTTCGTCAATTGTCTTTGGGCGGTGTTTTGGATGAAGCGATCGCGCTGACCAAGGCGAATTTCGGATCGCTCTTTCAAATTGTGGCTGTGACGATGCTGCCGCCGCTGCTCATCACTTCCTTTTATCAATTTGCGGTCATGCCGCCGTTCGCGATCCCTTCTGATCGAGAGCAATTTCAAGCTTGGATCGAGGCTCAACAAAAACATGGAAACATCATCAATGTGCTGGCGATCGCCTCGGGGTTCGCCAGCATGGTGGGCAATGCGGCGATCGTGCATGGCGTTTCCAGTGCGTACCTCGGCAAGGCGATCACCACCAAGGCGGCCTTGAAACAGGCGATCGGAGTCTTTTTGCCGGTGTTCGGCACTTCGATTTTGGCCGGCATCGCGATCTTCGGCGGCATGCTGCTGTGTCTTGTGCCGGGGATTATCGTCGCGTTGTGGTTTTGCTTCGCCACACCGATCGTCGTGATCGAGGGGATTACTGGTCCGGAAGCCTTGAAACGCAGCAAGGCCCTGATGAAGGACAACCTAGGAACCATGTTTGTGTTCGGGTTCGTGGTCGCCGCCATCCAGTTGGGAGTCGCACTGGCTCCGCACATGGTGACGCAGCCACATACTGCGATCGTGCTGTCGGCGATCGTGCAGTGCGCATTGGCAATCCTTGGCACGGCAGCACTCGTCGTGTTTTACTTTTCGGCCCGCTGCCAGCATGAGCAATTTGATCTCCAGCTTCTGGTGGATCAAATCGAGTCCGAAATCGTGCTCGAACCGGAGAACGAAGACGAACAGGCCAAGTGATGAGCGGAATCCTGGGAACTCTGGCATCAATGCCCGACGACGAACGGCTTCGCGAGAAAGTGCGTGAGGTGCTGTCGCGTCGCGATTATCAAACCAATCGGGCCGGGGACGAAACACCTTGGATGCTGGAATTGATGATGAAGGGGATGGAGGCGCTGGCCGGTTTCCTCCGCTGGTGGCTGTTCGAGTTCACCGAAAGCTGGCCGATGGCGCTCCGCGTGATTGTCACATTCGGCATGGTGGTGTTGCTGGTGTCGGTCATCGTGCATGGCTTCTTCACGCTGTTTCGCGCCATGCGAGGCACGCCTCATCAAGTGGTTTCCGTTTCGATTTCGCAATCGCCACTCACGTCGGCGCGGGATTGGGAGCGTCTGGCGGATGAAGCCGCGGCGCAAGGCGAATGGATCGCAGCGGTGCGGCACCTCTTTCGCGCTTGCCTGGCTCAACTGGAAGAGCGAGAGCGGCGGCCGTTCCGGCGAGGCACAACGAATCGCGGCCATCTGCGGCGCTATCGGAATGCGGCCTTCTGTGATTCACTGGAACTGCTGGTGCTCACGATCGAGCGGAAGTGGTACGGCGACGAAGTGTGCGACGCCAAAGATTACGAAGCCTGCCGGCAAGCTCATTCGCGAGTGACCGCCAGCGTGGCTTCGCCTCAGAGCATCAGCCGGAACGCGCTAGCGTCCGGTTAGAACAAGGAACCGGACGCTAGCGCGTTCCGGCTGATGAAACTTGACACAACAGCAACAACTATCAGACCTCAAGCAATCTAGCGTGATCGGAGGGACGCCGTGCTGACTTCGCGAAATGCGATTTCGCTGACGATCACGTTGGCGGTGATCTCGCTGGCGTGGTCTTGCTGGTCGCTGCTGCAGCCACCCGATGGGGACGGTCTGCGTCCGGATTCGTATGGCACTCGCGGACGAGGGCAGCGCGCGGTGCTCGATACGTTTCGCGAGCTAGGTCTGCCGATCCGCCGCTCGTTGGGGCCGCCGATTCCCGGCAAGTTGCAGAACGCCCGGCTGGTGTTGTGGCAGCCGTCGAACGAAATCGTGCGGGTCGAACCGACATGGCTGGAGGGTGTCGGAGATTGGGTTCGCGAAGGGGGACATGTGCTGGTGGCCGTGGGTGTCGAAGAGTGGAATTGGTTCGACCCGGCGACCCTGCGCAAGACCGAACGGCAAATCCGCAAAATGAAGAAAAAGAAGTCTAGCACCCCCGAGCCTGAGCCAGAGGCGGAGTCGCGATCCGTGTGGGAGTTATTGCAAATCCCTGGCGTGTCCGTGAATTCGTTGGCGGCAGAGGACGCGACATCCGAGCCACATCCTCGGCAACCTCGCGAGCTGCGCGACGTCTTTCAAGATGCGTTGAAGACCGGCCAGACGAACTCGGAGCGAACTCAATACGCCGCTCATGCCAGCGGCATCTTCGAGACCCTGTTGGGTCAGGATCGAATACTGTCGCTGCCGCCGAATGGACTCTTTGAAATTCAATACGGCAATCAAACCCCGGTTGGCACGATCACTGTTCCCAGCGATACGCCAACTGGCGAAACGAAGGTCGCAAGCTGCATTGCTGCGCGGTTTGCCGTTGGTCGTGGAGAAGTCACGGTCGTCAGTATTCCTTCTTTGATCGAGAACAGCGTGATCGGCGAGGCGGACAACATCGTCGTGCTGAGCAAGCTGCTGACGGACGGTGAGCACGAGATTGTGCTCGACGAGTTCTATCACGGGCTGGCGATCCGCGGGAATCCGATGTGGCTGTTCGCCCAACGCACCTACGGTGCGGTGACGTTGGTGCTGCTGTTGGTCATCGGCCTGATCGCGTGGCGTGAGTCCGTGTTTCTGGGGACTCCGCTTGCCGAGCGGCCGGTTTCGCGGCGTGCAATCCGAGAGTACGTGGAAGCGATGGCTCGATTCCTGCGCGAAGGAAAAGAGGCCGGTGCGTGGATCGTCTCGAAGTTGCGCGACGGTGTGTTGTGGCATCTGCGTCGCGAGCATGGACTCCCACCCGATCTGCATTCTGAAGAACGATTGATTGCGGCAGTCCAGCGGCGCGATCCCGATCGGGCCGCCGAGTTATCCAACACCTTGCAGGCGGTGCAGAGCCTGTTGTCCGCCGGTCATGCCGGCGATGATCGACGTGCGATTCCCTTGATGCGGAGGATGGTTGAGTGTCTCTCCAAGAACGTTACCGCGCGATGCGCGACGAAATCTCCAAAGTCATTTTCGGGCAAGACGAGGTCGTAGACTTCGCGCTGGCCGCGCTCTTCAGCAGCGGCCATGTGCTGCTGGAAGGACCGCCCGGCACGGCGAAGACGTTGCTGGTGCGGACGATCGCCGCCGCGCTCAATCTGCAATTCCGCCGTGTGCAGATGACTCCGGATCTGCTGCCGGGAGACATCGCCGGCTCGTCCGTATTTCGGGCCGAGTCGGGAACATTCGACTTCCGCGCCGGCCCGGTCTTCACCAACTTCTTGCTGGCCGACGAAATCAACCGCGCCTCCGCCCGCACCCAATCGGCTCTGCTGGAGGCGATGCAGGAGCTGGGAGTCACTCACGACGGCGTCACGCACCCGCTGCCCGACCCGTTCATCACGTTCGCAACGCAGAACCCCATCGAGCAGGAAGGAACGTATCCGTTGCCGTTGGCGCAATTGGATCGCTTCATGTTCAAGATCGAGATGACGTATCCCGATCAGACCGCCGAGAAGAAGGTGCTGCGCGAACATCACGCGAACGCCGGCAAGTCGAACCCCGCCGCGATGGATGTCCGAGCGGTCGTCTCCCCCGCCGACATCGTCGATTCGCGGCGGCTGATTCGCGAAACGCACGTTCGCGACGAGGTCATCCATTATGTCTCGGAGTTGCTCAAAGCGACTCGCAACGACGATGGGCTGTCGGTCGGTGCGAGCCCTCGCTCCGGGTTGATGCTGCTGATGGGTGCGAAGAGCTTGGCCCGATTCGCGAGTCGCGACTTTGTGATCCCCGACGACGTTCAACAAGCCTTCTTGCCGACGATGCGGCACCGCGTGGTGCTGGCTCCTTCGACCGAGTTGGAAGGGACGACATCCGACGAAGTCCTGGCCGCGTTGATGGAATCGGTCGAGGTGCCTCGATAAGGAGGCACGACGCACCTTGCGCGCGAGCCGGGGTCAGGTCTTCAAATTTCATTTTTGGCCCGATGATTCACCCCTGACTCCAATCCCACGTCGCCATTTCAATCAACACCGAGCGTCTTTCGCGGGGCCAAAATGAGATTTGAAGACCTGACCCCTGATCGGTTCTCGATGACGGTGCGACCGGGCCGCTCGCTGATTGTCGCCGCCGCGCTGATGCTCGCGGTATCGCTGCTGGTGTTCGTCTCGACCAGCGTGATCCTCGTCGAACTGGCTGCGTTGTTGCTGCTGACGGCAGTGGCGGTCGCGGATTACTTCAATCTGCAAAAACGATTGGCCGATGTGCGAGTCGCCCGGCGCTTACCGAACCTCGTTGGGCGCGGCCGACCGTTCGACGCGACGTGGGTGCTCGAGCGAGATCTTCCCGGACCTCTGCGCGGCGAATGGCGAGACGGCTTGCCCAGCGACTGCGACCCGCCGCTGCTGTGCCGCTCGCTGTCGTTATCGGAACGCGAGTTCGTTGTCGAACAAACCAACACGCTGCGCATCCCGGTGCGCGGCGAGCATACCTTCGGCCCAATGTGGGTGCGGCTGGTCGGACGGTTCGGAATTCTGGAGGCTCAGAAAACGTTTGCGTTGCCGGCAACGGTCCGTGTCGTGCCAGAGACGTACCACTCGCCCGGCGAACTGCAAAAAGAAATGGGCGTGAATCTGCTATTCGACAAGAAGACCCACGCACGCCAGCACGGCACGGGGACAGAGTTTGAATCGCTGACCGAATTCCGCGACGGCGACGATCCACGACGCATCGACTGGCGCGCGACCGCGCGGATGAGCCGACCAATCATTCGCCGTTTCCAAATCGAGCGACATCGCGACGTGCTATTGCTCGTCGATTGCGGTCGGATGATGGGAGCCGATGTCGGTCACGGAAGCAAACTAGACTGCGCGATCGACGCCGCGCTGATGCTCGCGCGAGTCGCGTTACAAGGTTCCGACCGCTGCGGCATGGCGTTGTTCGACGATCAAGTGCTGGGCTACTTAACGCCGGTCTCTGGCCTGTCGTCGCTGGGGGCGATGGCCGATTGCGTTTATTCCGCAAAAACTCGCTGGCGCGAGACCGACTTCGCCCGCATGTTCTCGACGCTGCAACAACGCCACGCCAAACGCTCGCTGATCGTCGTCCTTTCCGACATGGCCGACTTGGAAACGACCGAACGTTTCCGAGCCTCATTGGCCCGCTTGGCCAAGCGGCACGTCGTCCTCTTCGCCGCGCTGCAGACGCCGGCCCTCGAACAACAAGTGTGCGAACCACTGACCGACGCCCTCGACGCCGCACGGCACACCGTCGCACTGCAACTGCTGCGCGAACGCGAACAAGCCCTCCACGGCATCCGCCGCAGCGGCGTACAAGTCCTCGACGTCGCGCCGTCGCAACTGATCGCACCGCTCATCAATCGCTTCCTCGAACTGCGTCAGCAAAGCAACCTGTGATGTGCGGACTTTTGTAGAAGTGTTTCAAGTCCAGCACGACGCGCCAGCGAGTGGCCGGAAGCTCGAGATCCAAACACATGCTGGCACGTCGTGCTGGTGCTGAATTGGCATCTAGCCACGACGATCCCCGAAGACTTGCGGTGGTGGAAATGGGCGACCGACACCGAAGGGCTGACTGGCGACGCATTGTTGGAGTTCATCAGCAACAAGCTGTTCTCGACGCTCAAAGGCTTGTCGGCCGATGCCAGTCCGCGGCATCGAGTCATCCACGATGTCTTCGCGGACGCCTATCAGTACATGAAGAACGGGACGCTGCTGCGGCAGGTCATCAACCGGCTCAACGAGAGTCTCGACTTCAACCGTTCGGAGGACCGGCACGTCTTCGGCGACCTCTGCGAGCACATCCTGAAAGACCTGCAAAGCGCGGGCAACGCGTGCGAGTACTACAGGCCGCGAGCCGTCACGCGGTTAATGGTCGAGATGGTCAACCCGCAACTTGGCGAGAAAGTGCTGGACCCCGCCTGCGGGACGGGCGGATTTCTGACGTGCATGGGAGGGCGAGGCTCCCGCCGAGCCGTCGTTGGTCGTCGCGCGACCATCGCGTCTCGGCGGGAGCCTCGCCCTCCCACCGGGTCGCCCATCCTTGGAAATTCAACCGTCATGACTCCCGAAACGTTCTGCACGCAGTTCGCGACCTTCGCCGAAGCCCCGAACGGCGTCGCGAAACTGCGCGAGCTGATCCTGCAACTCGCCGTCCAAGGCCAACTCATCCCCAAAGACACCAACGACGAACCGGCAAGCGTACTTCTCGAACGAATTCAAAACACAGGTGAGTAATCGGGAAAACCGGCGCGTCGAACACGTGGCCAACCATCTGCCGATGTAGGCTCTACAAGTGCCATTCCTTCAGGTTGGGTTTGGACACGATTGGGAGACGCTTTTGATGTGCGCGACGGGACGCATGATACGCCGAAGTATGTTGAGATTGGATTTCCGTTGGTCACGAGTAAGAACCTTTCGAGCGGTGTGTTAGAGCTGACCAACGTCAAACTGATTTCGGAAGCCGACCACAGAGCCATCGCGGTGAGTTCCGCAGTCGAATGGGGTAACGTACATTTTGCGATGATCGGAAGCATCGGCGACCCTGTCGTCGTTGAGACCGATGCCGAGTTCAGCATCAAGAACGTCGCTTTTTTCAAGCAGCGATCGGTATCAGACTCCTGCCCAAACTTCCTCCTCCATTACTTGCTTCACGCATCAGCAAAGATGAGAGAGCTGGCGGAGGGCGGAGTCCAATCGTTCGTCTCACTTGGCTTTCTCTGTGACTATCCGTTTCCGTTGCCACCACTGTCCGAGCAAAAGCGGATCGTGTCGAAGATGACCGAGCTGCTGTCGCTGTGCGACGCCTTGGAAGCCAAGCTGACGCAGGCCGAGTCCGCCAGCATCCAATTCCTCTCCGCCGCCGTACATCATTTGCTCAACGTGACGCCAGAGGCTCCGCAATGACACCAATTCTCGATCCGGCGAATCGCAAACGCATCGCGACTTTCAAGACGATCGTCGCCGATTTGAAGTCGGGCAAGCACTATCCCATCACGCGGCTGACGCCCATCAAGTCGCTCTGCAAAGAGCCGACCGTGGCAGCAGCGTTCACGAAGTACCTGGCTTCCCTGGCGGCAGCAGCTCTGTCACGCCGGCCTTGTCCGGAATACTCGACCGACGAGTCGTGGAAGACGTTTCAACGTCTCGCACGGCAGGGAATGCAAACGCTCGACAACAGCGGCGCGAGCCAGGAAGTTCGCCAAGTTCTGACCGCCGTTCGCAATTCGCAGAACGTCATCCGACACCAGCGCTGGGCTGACGTCCGCAGGATTGAGTGCAAGGAACTGCTGCAAATCGAACTGGCCCTGAGTTGCCTGCTACCAGAAGACGCTCCATCTCGGCTGGCCTACGCCGCCGCCCGTCAATACGCAGATAGATACGACCCGCGCTTCGGTACCGGATTGCTCCCCAACTCGGCCGACGCCCTCAAACAGATCATCACGTTCTGGGAGGGACCGTGATGATCCCCGAATCCAGTCCCCAGCGGAACGAGTCGAGACCAACGGAACTGCCGTCGTTGGGAGACGCCTTGGAAGCCAAGCCGACGCAGGCCAAGTCCAGCAGTTCACAATCGGACTGGCTCGCACCGCGAATGCAAAAACCCTCGACGATTCGAGGGTTCTCACAATGAAGCTGGGCGATGAGGG
>SXKJ01000106.1 GCA_005778115.1 Planctomyces sp.
AGTACCGCGACCGTCAGGGAGTGGTCTGCGACGTCGACTCAGGCGGCTTCCTGACGGTCGCGGTACTGCCTCGCGAGTCGTCCGGTCGCGGGGGTTCTGCGGGTCGCGCAAGGGTTGTGCGGTGCAGAAAACCGCTCGTTGACATTTCGGAAAGTCACAACTAACCTCGCGCGGCAAGATCTGCCGATGGGGACAGGCATCGAGGACGTCCGAGCCTGGAACCGATTCCAGGCGGCCGCCGTTGGCGATGCTCCCCCCACCCTCCGTTTGGGTTTCGTACCGTCTCTCCCTCGTGCGAGGGTCGTCGTTTCTGGCTCACGAGGAGGTTGCGTGAGCCGAATTCTCTGCGTGACGCTGGGCTGGACCAGGTCACACACAACGAGCGAGTGACCATTATGTTGAATTCCCATTTGCCCCGCGTTTGTCTTGGCTTGATCGTTGGTTTGTATTGCGCCGCTTCGGCGTCGGCTCAGCAGCAGCAATTGAGCTGGTCCGAGCAGATGTTCGATCAACGAAATATCGACTTTGGCGTCGTGGCCCGCGGTTCGGACGCGATTGCTCGCGTGAAGATCACGAACAAGTGGAATCGGGCAATCCACATCGCCGACGTCCGCACGACCTGCGGTTGCTCGGCCGGTAAGCCGACCAAGACTTCGCTGGAACCGCTTGAAGAAGGCTACATCGAAGTCACGATGGACACCAAAAAGTTCACGCGACGCAAGGACTCCAACGTCATCATCGTGTTCGATACGCCGTGGGCTGCGGAAGTTCGCATCCCGATCACCGCCTACATTCGGACCGACGTGGTGTTCGATCCTGGTTCGGTGAACTTCGGAGCGGTCGATTTCGGCAAAGAGGCGACTCGCACCGTCAAGCTGCAATACGCTGGGCGCAATGATTGGCAAATCAAAGAGATCAAGAGCCGCTCGGAATCTGTTGTCGCCAAGACGGTCGAAACGGCTCGCGGGAACGGCCGAGTCGATTACGACATTCAAGTGACGCTTGCCCCGAACGCTCCGCCAGGGAGCATTCGCGAGCAACTGACGATCGTTACCGACGACCAGACCAGCCCGCATGTACCGCTGCTCGTTGAAGCGAATGTGGAAGCGGATGTGGTCGTCACCCCCGCCATCGTGTCGCTGGGAGTGCTGAAGCCGGGCGAGGCGAAGCAATTCAACATCGTCATCAAGGGTCGGCAACCGTTCCAGATCGACAAGATCGAATGCGATTCGGACACCGGGTTATTCAAAGTTCGCTTGCCGCAGAATGCCGCTCAGGTGCATGTGCTTCCGATGACGATCACCGCGCCGGATAAGCCGGGCAATCTCTCGGAAGAATTTACCGTGACCGTCAATGGCCGGCCGGCCCCGGTGACGTTCAAAGCCATCGGCAAAATCAGCGAGCCGAACGGCTGAGGTTTTGTAGCCGAGCGATCTCACGAAACAAGAAACCCCCGGTCAAATCGACTGGTTTTTTTTCGTTGCACCATGAGCGAACTACTTTCCGACTTGCAGGCACTTGAGCGTGCGCGAGTCGCGGACCAAGAGCCGTCCGTTCGACAGAGCCGGGAGCGCTCGAGTGGTTGTGCGGAACACGCGGGCGCGGGCGAGTTCCTGATAGCGCTTCGCATCGGGCTTCCACAGAATCAATTCGCCGTCGGTCGTTTGCATCAGCATCTTGCCATCAGCGGCGATCATTGTTCCGAAGCCGAAGCCGGGCTTCGACCACAGCACTTTCTGCGAGCGTGGGTCGAGACAACGCAGTTCGGATTCCTCGACTCGTTCCTGGCCGTGGATGCCGAAGAGCAAACCCTCGTGAACCAACGGTGTCATGTATTGGCTGGAGATCAGGTCGTCGCTGTTCCAAGTTTCGTCGGCCGATGTCGCACCAATCTTGGCGAAGACTGCGCCGACTCCGTAGTGGGCCGAGACAAACAGATTTCCATCCAACACGATTGGCGAGGCACCATTGACCGTCGGACCGCGCTTGCCAAACGGAAACTCGAAACGGACCTTGCCGGTGTCGGGATCGAGCGACACGGTCTTCAATCGCGTGACAAAGATCGCGTGCTTGGTGTTGGTCACCGTTGCGAGCACCGGTGAGGAATAGCTGGCGTCGTCATTGACGGCTTGCCAAATGGTTTTTCCGGTCGCCAATTCAAACGCGACGATCCCCGCACCGGCTCGGCCGGCTCCGACGTTGACGAGCAGCTTGTCACCAATCGCGATCGGCGTGCTCCCCGCGCCGAAATAACCTTCGGGAGCTTTGAACTCGGTATGCGTGTCTCGCTTCCAGATTCGTTTTCCGGTTTTCAAATCGAGACAGCGCAGCGTCCCTTGAGCGCCGTACACGAAGACTCGATCGCCCTGAATGACTGGCACACAACGCGGGCCTTGGTCATCGGAGAAGCCGGTGGAAAACTTGGTTGGACTGCCGTCCTTCCATTTCGTCTTGCCAGTCGTTGTGTCGATCGCTTCGGCAACCTCGTCGTCATCGACGCGATGAAACAACACCGCCGTATTGCCAGCGACTGCCAATCCGGAGAACCCTCCGCCGACCTCACGCTGCCACAGAACGGGCGGGCCGTCCTTCGGCCACGAATCGGCGAGTTTTTCGTCTGCTGCGGCGAGGCCGTCGCGGTTGGGGCCGAGAATCTGCGGCCAATTGCCGGCCAGAAGCGTGTTTGTTGAGAAGGCGAGGACGGACAACGCTAATAAGAACTGATTGCGCACGAGCGGACTCCATTGTTCGTGGGGCAGGTTTTCAACCTGCCAGGGGAAGACGGGCAGGTTGAAAACCTGCCCCACGATTACTGGGCTGCCTTCAGCAGCTTGATGAATTCTTTGACGAACGGCGTGTTGTCCATCCAGACGCGAGCCGTCACGAAATTGCCATCGACCACGACTTGCTGATTGACGTACTTGCCGCCGACTTGCGTGATGTCGAGCGCACACTTCGCGACGGTCGTGGCCGTGCGGCCCTTCAGACAATCGGCGGCGGCAGCGATCTCGATGCCGTGGCAGACTGAGGCGACTGGCTTGTTCTTTTCGAAGAAGTGCCGCGTGATCTTCAGCAGGTCTTGATCGTAGCGCAGGTATTCGGGGGCTCGGCCGCCGGAGAGGAACAGGCCGGCGTATTCGTCCGGGTTCACATCGCGAAAGGCGATGTCGGCTTTCAAGTGATAGCCGGCGGTCTCTTGCGTGATGTCCCAGGTCGAGCCCGGCGGGACTTCGTGCAGCACCATGTGGTAAAGCTTCTTCTCCGGTCCTGCGACGACGACCTCAAAGCCATCTTCGGGCAGTCGGAAAAACGGGTACATCGTGTCGAGGACTTCGGTCGCGTCGCCGATGACGAGCAGAACCTTGGGCATGAGTGAACTCTCCTGAGTAGTTGGGGAACCGAGGCGGACGAAGCATATCAGGCACGGCCAAAGATGGGAGTTCGGCCGAAAGCTCCGAGAGATCACCGTACCGCGACCGTCAGGGAGCGGCCTGTCGTCACCTGAGCGTGGCCGCTCCCTAACGGTCGCGGTACGGAGATCGAATTGTCGCTAGAGCAAACTCATCAACGCCGCCAGAATCTCGCCGAAGGAAACATTCATGGCGACCAAAAAGAAACCTGCTCCGATCGCGCGACAGTATTGGCTCTTCAAGTCCGAGCCGGAGGCGTACTCGATTGCCGATCTGGCGCGCGAGCCGACGAAGACGACGTTCTGGGACGGTGTCCGCAATTATCAGGCTCGGAACTTTCTCCGCGACACAATCCAACGGGGCGATCGAGTGCTGTTCTATCACAGCAATGCCGAGCCGATGGCGATTGTCGGCACGGCGGAAGTCGTGCGGACCGGCTATCCAGATCACACGGCGTTCGATCCTCACGATCATCACTTCGATCCGAAGAGCAAACCCGATCAGCCGACGTGGTTCATGGTGGATATCAAGCTGCGGCAAGTCTTCTCGAAGCCGGTGACGCGGGACGATCTCAAAGCGTGCCCCGCTTTGAATGACATGATGGTACTGCGTCGGGGAGCCAGGCTGTCGATTCAACCGGTAACCGCGGCGGAATGGCAGGCGGTGCATCGACTCGCTGGAGTGAAAGAACAATCGATATGAAGTTGCTGGATCAACTCGAACGACGCCTGCGGAGATATGCGATCCCGAACCTCACGGGATATCTCGCAGGGTTTCAGGCGGCCCTGTGGGTGCTGTCGATGCTCATGCCGCCTCGGCAAGGGGTTGGACTGGTTCTCGATGGATTCCTATTGGACCCCGCGAAAGTGATGGAAGGTGAAGTTTGGCGGCTGGTGACGTTTGTGTTCCTGCCGCCGGGCTATGGCATCTTGGCGATCTTCGGTATCTACCTGTTCTGGCTGATGGGCACCGCGCTCGAAGGGCAGTGGGGGACGCTGCGGTACAACTTTTATGTGCTGATTGCCGTGATCGCGACCATTGTGGCGGCGTTATTGCTGCCGAACGGCGGGCCGGCGACGAACATGTTTATTGACTCGTCCGTCTTTCTGGCGTTCGCCTACCTGTTTCCGAATTTCACGCTCTCGATTTACTTCATCTTGCCGGTGCGGATTAAGTGGTTCGCTCTGCTGACTTGGCTGAGCTATGCGTTGATCCTCATTGCGGGAGGTTGGTCGGCTCGCGCTTACGTCTTAGCGTCGATCTTTAACTTTCTGCTCTTCTTTGGTGGCGACATCTGGCGACGGATGCGATCCAACAAGTTTCAAATGGAGGCGGCGATTCGCAAGTCGGCGATTGGAGACAAGCCGTTTCACAACTGCGTCATCTGCGGCCTGACCGAACATGACGAGCCGAACGAAGATTTTCGGATTTGTTCCAAATGCGACGCCGGCACATTCGAGTATTGCTCTCAGCACCTTCGCAACCACGAGCATCGAGTGAGCGAGTCGTAGCGCACGCGGTTCGCGTGCGTTCCATTCTGAGAAAGTCCTATGCGAGTCTTCGTATCCGAATACGTCTGCGGCGGAGCATGGCCGCAGAAGCAGCTTGAGACCTCGCTGGCTCGCGAAGGCCGAGCGATGCTGGCCGCGCTGACGGAAGACATCGCGCGGGTTCCCGGCTGCGAAGTGGTGACGACTTGGGATGCTCGGCTGGGGCCGTGTCCGCTGAGAGATTGCGAAGTGCGGATCGTTGATACGGCTTCGGATGAGCTGTCGTTGTTCCGCGAACTGATTCGTGACAGCGATGCCGTGTGGGTCATCGCGCCGGAGACCAACGGCGAATTGCTCAAGCGGGCGTTGCAGGTTCAACTCGTGAATGACACCGAGCCTCCGCGATCATCACCTCGCCGATTCCTGGGAGCGTCCGATCGAGCGATCCTTCTGACCTCGGACAAGCTGCCGCTCGCGACATGGCTTCAAGAGCGAGGCATTTCGACACCGGAAACATTGCCGTTCAATCCGGCGGATCGACAAGCGGTGCGCTGGCCCGAACCGACCGTCATCAAGCGACGCGATGGTGCCGGCTCGCAAGATATGTTTTTGGTGCGAGACGGGTTTGATCTTTGGAATGCTCGCCACGAGTTAGGTCGCTTGAACGAGCCTGAGACGTTCATCCAACAGACCTACATTTCCGGCCGAGCACTCTCTGTCGCCCTGCTGATCTCCGAGGACGGCTCTGTCCTGGAGGTCTTTCCCGTGGCCGAGCAGCATTTGAGCGACGATGGCCATTTCAAATATCAGGGCGGTCGCATTCCCGCCGAAATCTCTCCAGAGGCGACACTCGCCGTGCAACAACTGGCCGAGCGAGCCTGCCGCGCGATTCCTGGCCTGACGGGTTATGTCGGCTGCGATCTCGTGCTGCCCGATGCATTGCCACCAGAACCAATTCTGATCGAGATCAACCCGCGACTGACGAGCAGCTATCTTGGCTATCGCCAACTGACGGACGACAACATCCCGGCGCGATTGCTCGATGCGAACACACAACCCTTGCGGTGGAAGTCGAACCCAGTCACGTTTACGGTGTGAGTTCCTGACAGATTCAGGCGAGCGGGGCGGCGTCAGCTCCCCGCTGAATTCGCAACAGGACCGGGGGGCTGACGCCGCCCCGCGCGCCCGTCTCAATCTTGGTCCTGCGGAACCTATTCACTGTGGAATACGAACGCCCTTGAGAAAACCCCCATGAGCCTTGCTTCCGACAACTCAGCTCTTCTTAATCGTCGCGGCTTCTTCTCATGGACGAAGACCGGCCTCGGGGGTGCGGCGTTGGCGAGTCTCCTTATGCGGAGCGGCGATGCTCGCGCGGCGGTCGTGCCGGGTGAGGCAAGCGATCCCCCTCCGCATTTTGCGGCGAAGGCGAAGCGTGTGATTCACATCGTGGCGTGCGGTGGAGTCAGTCAGATCGACACGCTGGATTACAAGCCTGAGTTGGCCAAGCGGCATGGCCAGACGCTCGGTGGCGATGAGCGGCCGGATGTGTTCTTTGGACAGGTCGGCTTGCTGCGGAAGAACGATTGGGAGTTTCGGCAGCGCGGTGAGAGCGGCTTGTGGGTCTCGGAGTTGTTGCCGTACCTCGCGACGGTTGCGGATGAACTGACGGTGGTTCGCTCGATGTGGGCCGAGACCAGCAATCACACGCCGGCCACGTTTCAGGAGCAATCGGGTTTTCGCTTGAATGGCTTCCCGACGATGGGGGCATGGCTGTCGTATGGACTCGGCAACGACACCGACAATTTGCCAACCTATGTGGTGATCCCGGACACTCGCGGCTTGCCGGCGGGTGGGTCGATCAATTGGTCGAATGGTTTTTTGCCGGCGAGACATCAAGGGGTTGTGATCCGCAGCCGAGGAACTCCGATCGACGACCTGCAACCGGCTCGGCCGATTGACTCGCGGACAGAGTTGGCATCGCGGGCCTTGCTGCGGCAACTCAATGAAAGGCATTTGCGGCGGACGGCACCGGCCGGGCTCAGCGATGTCGCGGAAGAAGAGTTGGCCAAAGTTCCCGGACATGATGCGCTCGTCGCGCGGATTCGCAGCTATGAGTTGGCCGCGAAGATGCAGCTCACCGTTCCGGAAGTCGCCGACTTGGCGGCCGAGACCGCCGCGACACAAGATGCCTACGGCCTGAACGACAAGACGACTGTCGACTTCGGCCGCGGTTGTTTGCTTGCTCGGCGGTTGCTCGAACGGGGCGTGCGTTTCATTCAGATGATGTCCGGCGGAGCGTTCGGCTCGCCGCGTATCAATTGGGACGGCCACGAAGACATGCGCGAGAACCACGCTCGCGAGGCGGGCCGCATCGACCAGCCGATTGCCGCATTGATTCGCGATCTCAAGTTGCGCGGAATGCTGGACGACACGCTGGTGCTATTCACCTCCGAATTCGGCCGCACGCCGTTCTCGCAGTCGGCTGCCGGGGTCATTGGAGCCGGTCGCGATCACAATCAATACGGCTTCAGCGTGTGGATGTGCGGAGCGGGCCTCAAGCCAGGGCTCGCGTATGGCGCGACGGATGACGTCGGTTGGAAGGCGGTCGAGAACCGCGTCTCGTGGCACGACTTCCATGCGACGGTCCTGCATCTGCTAGGTATCGAACACGAGCGGCTGACGTATTACCACAACGGCATCCAACGCCGACTGACCAACGTGCATGGCGAGTTGATCGACGGCATCCTGGCTTAACACCGACCACAACTTTCAAGTAGCGATCTGGATGACTTCATTTTTTGCCCTTCATTTTCCGCCAGCCTTCGGTCCAAATTCGGGAGAGCTGGCGAAAAACAACGACTGCTTGCGAGTCTCTCGGCCCGATTTTGAAAGCTTGA
The DNA here is from genome assembly GCA_005778115.1 of Planctomyces sp. Taxonomy (GTDB): domain Bacteria; phylum Planctomycetota; class Planctomycetia; order Planctomycetales; family Planctomycetaceae; genus SXKJ01. Next base: position 7,798 of record SXKJ01000106.1, read on the forward strand.
TTCGTGATGAAACGTGCCTTCGGATTTTGCATTGTCCGTGTCCTGTTCTCGCTGGTGAGCATTGTCGCGTCTGGGCTAAACGTTGATGGTGCGGAGCCCGCCGCGATCGTGCTGACTGCTCCCAAAGCAAATCAAGTTGTTCAACGTGTCGGGTTTGATCTCGCCACAGCGCAGAAGAAACCTGAGACGGCTGCGTTGGGATTCGCAGACGTCGCGGTGCGCGGCAACCTGCCGAACGGAACAGAGCGAGCGATGTGGGAGTACCGCATCGTCCCCTCGAAAGAGTCGACTGGCCGAGAAACCGATTGGGCCAAGCTGGAGATCCGGGTGGCGGACGCAAAATTTGAAGCGACCGCGCGCATTGCGGCCGGCGGTTGGTATCGGTTGGAGATTCGAGGCCGATCGAACAACGATGTAATCGCCCGCGGTGCGGTGGAGCCGATCGGTGTTGGCGAAGTGTTCGTCGTGGCGGGGCAGTCGTATGCGACCAACTGCAATGACGAGCGGTTCAAGGTGGCCGATCCGCTCGGCCGAGTCGTCGCGTTCGATTCGGCGAAAGAATCCTGGGGCGTTGCGAACGATCCGCAACCGGCTCCGGATGGCAGCGATGGCGGTTCGATCTGGCCTCCGCTCGGCGATGCTTTGCTGAAAGAGTTTCAGGTGCCGATCGGTTTCGCAAACGTCGCGGTCGGAGCGACCTCCTCCCTGCAATGGATGCCGGAGGGAACCTTGCATCCGCGATTGGTTCAAGCGGGAAAGTCGCTCGGCCGCTTCCGCGCGGTCCTCTGGCAGCAGGGAGAATCGGACGTAATCGCCAAGACGACGGCGGAAACCTACGTCGCGAACCTCAAGACGATCCGCGAGACCGCTGCAAAAGCATGGGGCTTCGAGCCACCGTGGTTGCTGGCGAAATCGACGCTGCATCCGACCGTCTACAACGACCCGGCCGGCGAGAGCCGCATTCGCGGTGCCATTGACGAACTGGTCAAACTGCCGGGCTTTCGAGCCGGTCCTGATACCGACACGCTCACCGGCGAGAACCGTGGCGATGCGAAGTCACGCCGGCACTTCAGCGGGATCGGCCAGCGTCGCGCGGCGGAGATGTGGTTCGCGGTGCTCAAACGCGAACTCGTCACGCCACAGCGTGACGCGGCGATGTCGGGCACACGCTCGACGCAGGCGTTGTTTGTTTCCAATGACGGCAGCTTCAAACGGTATCGCATTCCGTCGCTGCTGGTGACAAAAAAAGGAACGCTGCTGGCGATCTGCGAAGGACGAGTCGATGGCGGTGGGCTGACCGGAAACATCGACCTTGTGCTGCGGCGAAGCCTCGATGCGGGTCTCACCTGGCAGCCGTTGCAGAAGATCGCGGACCTCGGCGATGACACGCTGGGGAATCCGTGTCCGGTCGTGGACCGCGAGACCGGCACGATCTGGCTGCCGTTCACACGCAGTCCCGGCAAATTCAACGAAGCGCAAATCGTTGCCGGTCAGAGCAGCGGACCAACGGCCGTGTGGGTGACTCGCAGCGATGATGACGGAGCGACGTGGTCCGAGCCGCGCGATATCTCAGTGACCACTCGGCAAGAGAAGTGGGGCTGGTACGGCACGGGACCGGGCATTGGCATTCAGCTCGCCAACGGCCGGTTGCTGATTCCGAGCTATCACACGGAACCCGGCTCCGGGATGTACCGCAGCCACGCGATCTTCAGCGACGATCGCGGGGCAACGTGGAAGCTCGGTGAGACCGTCGGTGAACACACGGCCGAGTGTCAGGCGATTGAGCGACACGACGGAGCGGTCGTGCTCAACATGCGCGGGACGAACAAACAATTCTTTCGCTCGATCGCGATCAGCCGTGACGGCGGGCAATCGTGGAGCGAACCGCAACTCGATCGGAACTTGCCGGAGCCGGCGTGCCAGGCGTCGCTGCTCGCGGAGGACAACGGCGGACGGGTTGGAAACTCATCCTACTGGCTGTTCTGCAATCCGCCCGGCGCGACACGTCGCAATCTGACGCTGCGTGTCAGCCGCGATGAAGGGCAGTCCTGGCCAATCGCAAAGCTGATCGATGCCGGGCCGACCGAGTATTCGAGCTTGGTGTGGCTGCCGGATGGTCAAATCGGTTTATTGTACGAGCTATCGCGCGCGGGGCAGACATATCGGCCGGAGCTACACTTCGCCCGCGTTCCGATCAGTTGGCTGGCCGATTCCACTTCGCCTGAACCGTTCGTGCCGAATTTCAACGCTCGCTGAGTTAATAGTTCGACTGTCTGAATCTACCGTAGGGTGGGACAAGCGGCGCTTCGCCGCGCCGGCCCACCAGGTATTTTCAGCGGGCGTTCTGGTGGGCGGGCCCTCGAAGCGAGCTTGTCCCACCCTACCTCGTCGCAAGTCAGACTGTCGAAATAAAGCTGATTGCCCTGTCCTCGTTTTTCTCATCAAGAATGGCACTCATGTGATGATCGACAACCCAAATTCTCGGCGAGCGTTTTTGGTGACCTTGGCAGCGTCCGCCTATTCGCTGCCGCGCGTAAGCCTTGCCGACGACTCCGCACCGCCGCCGTTTCGAGTTCATGCTTGGCAACGCGACGCTCGCAATCCTGTGCTGCCTCCGGGTGGCGGTGAGTTCGACAAGTCCTGTTGCATGAATCCGTTCGTCGTGACTCGTGAGGGGGAGTACTGGTTGTTCTACGCCGGAGGCGACGCGAAGGGGCGGCGACGAATCTGTCTCGCGACTTGTCCGATCGAGGATGTCACGAAGTGGGATCGACGCGGGACACTGTTTGATCTTGGCGACAAAGGGAGCTTCGACGAAACGTGGTGCGTGCTGCCGTGCGTGCATCGCATCGGAGGCAAGTGGCATCTGTACTACACCGGCCGGAGCGCTCAAAGCGGTGTCGGTCTGCAAGGCTTCTGGGGAATGGGACTCGCCACCAGCGACGACTTGCTGAATTGGACGAAGCACTCGTCCGATCCGATTCTGACGGGCGACGGCTTCGCCGACTGGCCAAAGAATCGCGGCATCGCGGGAGGTGGTCCGATCGAAGAACTGCCGCAGCCCGACGGCCACACGCTGTACCGGATGCACTACACGCTCCCGACTGGCACGCCGAGCAAAGATTTGCTCGTCGATCAGGCCAAGCAATCGGTCGTCGCGCATTCGTTCGATGGGCTGACGTGGTTCGACAAGCGCGTCGAACTCCGCCCACGTCGTGAGGCGGACTACGAGAACGCCGCGACGATCGCGCTCAACGTGTGGAGAACCAAATCCGGCTATCGCGCGATCTACGCCGGGATCGGCACGACGTTCGGAGCGTATTCGATCTGCGAAGCCGCCAGTTCCGATGGTGTCAACTGGCAGCGCGGCGCTCCGGGAGAAAACCTTGCATTGCCGCCGACCGGCAAAGGTTGGGAAAGCAAGATGACTGAATATCCTCACGTCGTCCGCGAGGGAGACCATCTGCGGTTGTTCTACTGCGGCAACGGCTATGGAGCGACAGGGATCGGCACAGCGATCGCGGCTCCCCTATTGTGATCGGGCTTCCGAAGATGGCGTTCGCGCCGCGCCGGAATTACCGTGAGCAAAGGAGCCGGGCAGGAATTCGTTCGTAGTTCCGCCTTTAGGCGGCATCGGCTTCCGGGACCGCCTAAAGGCGGAACTACGAACTTGTTTAACCTCGCCTCCAAGTGACGCGCTTCAGACTTTGACAGACAGATTCGGCTGGGATCCTCATGCTGTGGTTGAAACGACTGCTGACTCCGCCGTTGATTGTGCTCGCGGCGCTCCTGATGTGGATCGAGGAGTTGCTGTGGGAGCAACTGAAAGTTCTCACGGCTTGGGTCGCCAAGTTCCCCTTGTTCAAGTGGGCCGAGCGGCTCATTCAGCGTCTGCCCCCCTATCCGACGATGGCGGTGTTCCTGTTGCCGGGAGCCGTGCTCTTTCCGGTGAAGCTGGGGGCGGTGTGGCTGATGACTCACGGTCATGTGCTGCCGGGAATCGGCGTGATCGTGGCGGCGAAAGTCATCGGGACGGCGGTGGTCGCGCGGTTGTATGTGATCTGCCAACCCAAGCTGATGACGATCGGTTGGTTCGCACGGCTGCATGACTGGCTGACGAGGACGCGCGATCGGCTGTATTCGGCGATTCGAGCGATGCCGCTGTATCAGGCGACGCGGGCCAGGCTGTCGGCGATCAAGCAAACGGTCAAACGTATGCTGCATGTGATGCGCGGACGGCGCGGAATCGGTGCTCGCTGGCGAGCAATTCGGCGATGGCTCCGGCGGCGGCGGCACCTTCGCCGACTACGTAGGTCAGCCTTTCCAGGCTGACTGTCTTCGCCAACGACGCAGATCGAAGACTCACGCCGCCAGCATCGTCGGGTCAGGCTGGAAAGCCTGACCTACTTTGGCACGACCCCTTTGACGATCTCGGCTTCCCATTCGTCGAGCAGCGGCCAGTCGATCGCGCAGGTGCCGAAGTCGGCCATGTGCTGGTACTGATCGAGCCGGTCAATCGCCTTTTGCAGCAGCTTCGGATCCTTGCGGAAAGTGGGACCGTGACTGGGGAGCAGCCATTCGACGTCACTGGTTTGGATGCGTTTCAGCGAGTCGATGAAATCCGGGATGTCGCTGCCGTGGTGTGCGTCGATGTGCCCGACGCAGCCGTCCCGATAAATGTTGTCGCCAGAGAACAGCAGATTTCCCAACCGAAACGACAATTGGCTGTTCGTGTGGCCGGGAGTGTGCCAGACCTCCAGCGTCAGATCGCCGACAATCAGCACGTCCCCTTCGTTGATGGCTCGGTCGATGGTGATGTTTGGCAAGTCGATCGAAATGCCTTGGGCGCTGACCTCGGCGTAGGTTCGCACTCGGTCGCCAGCCGCGAGCAGTTGCTGGCATTCGGGATGCCCGACCGTCTCGGCATTTGGGAATAGCTCGCGAGCCCGCTTCAGCCCCTGGATGTGGTCCACGTCGGCGTGAGTCGCAATCAGCGTTTTGCAGTTAGCCAGCGGGAAATCCATCTGGCGGATCAGTTCGACGATCTCGTCGGTGGTGTCGGCATAGCCGATGTCGACCAGCAGCCACTCGCGGGTATCTCCGACCAAATAGACACAGCATCCCAGCCGCCGACGGGCTTGGTGGTTCATCTCGATGACGTGGGGAAACAACTCTCGCCGAGGCAACATGCCGGCGTTCTCCTGACAATTCTGAAGGGATCGAAACGACGTGACTCGGCTCTTCCCAGCGGCCGAGCGGAACGTCCTGTAAGCTAACGGCTGAGGCGGACAGGCTACAGGGAACGCCACGAGAAACAGGACTGCCCGTCACAATTGAGAGACAGTTTCAACGCTTCGTCGCCCTTGCCAGTGACTGCCGCTCCGGTACCATGACGCCCCAACGGAGTGGCCGCGAATGTCCGGGACGACAACCTCATTGCTGATCAACAACCAAGCTCAGTTCGACGAACTGTGCGAGCATATTCGCACCGCCGGGATCGTGGCGTTCGATACCGAGTTCGTCTCCGAGCACACCTATCTGCCGGAGCTTTGCCTGCTGCAACTGGCCACTCCGGAACGAGCCGTCGCCGTCGATCCGTTCGGCGTTCCCGACTTGTCCGCCTGGTGGAAAATCATGGCGGACGACGCGACCACGGTCATCGTCCATGCCGGCCGCGAGGAAATCCGCTTTTGCTTGCACTTGGGAGGATGCCGACCGCAACGGGTGTTCGACACGCAACTCGCCGAGGGATTGCGGTCCACGACTTACCCGGTCGGATATGAATCGCTCGTCACCCGCGTGCTCGGCGAACGCCTGGGGCATCATGCCACTCGCACCGAATGGCGGCATCGACCGCTCACGCCGGAGCAATTGGAGTACGCGGTCGACGATGTGCGGTATCTCATCGACGTCTGGAAGAAGCAGCACTCGTCGCTGAAGCGAGTCAAACGGCTCGACTGGGCGGAGACCGAATTCACACGCCTGATCGACGAACTAGAACACGAGCGAAACGAAGACAGTTGGCGACGCTTCGGCGGCCTGCAAAAGATGAAACCACGGCAGCTCGTCGTCGCGCGCGAGCTGTTCCAATGGCGAGAAAAAGTTGCCACCGAACGGAATCAACCGCTCCGCCGCATCCTGCGAGACGACTTGATCGTGGACCTCGCGATGCGGCAGCCGAAGACAGCCGAAGCCGTGTTGGCGACGCGCGACATGAACCGTCCCGGCTACAAGAAACATGCTGCTGAGCTGGCAGCTTGCATCGTGCGCGGTGCCGCTCTGCCGGAATCGCAATGGCCCAAGCCCGCACCGATGCCGGATTCCAATTCCGAAGATCACATCCTCAGCAAGCTGTTGCAGATTGTCTTGGCCAACCGCTGCGCTGAGATGAAAGTCGCGCTCGGCCTGGTGGGGACGTCCGCCGATTTGAAGAACCTTGTGCGCTGGCATGGCAAGAAGAACTCGAAGCAACCGCCGCCGCGACTGGCTCAAGGCTGGCGTGCCGAAGTCTGTGGCGACTTGCTCGCCGATGTGCTCGATGGCAAAGTCCGTTTCCGTGTCGGCGACCGCGACAGCGAACACCCGCTGGTGTTCGAATCGATTGCCGAGTCATCGCCGGTCGCCGAATGATCGTAGACGAGTCACTCCGTGACTCGAACCTTCCGGTCACGGAGTGACCGGTCTACATGGGAGCCTGCCATGCCCTCCAAGCGTTACCGCGTCGCCGTCATCGGAGCGACCGGCCAAGGGGATTACGGCCATGGAATCGACACTGCCTTTCGAGATCTCCAACGGGCCGAGATCGTCGCGGTGACTGACAGTAACGCAGCAGGATTAAAGCTCGCGGCGCAACGATTAAAGGTCGATGCGACGTTCGCCGACTATCGCGAGATGCTCGACCGCGTGAAGCCGGAGGTGGTCTGTATCTGCCCACGTTGGGTGACCGATCGCGCGGCGATGTTGCAAGCGGTCGCGAAGGTGGGCTGTCATGTCTACTGCGAGAAACCGTTCGTCGCGGACCTCGCGTCGGCCGATGGGATTGCCGCTGCATTTCAAACTCATCGTGTGAGACTGGCGATGGCTCATCAGTGGCGAGCCTTGCCGCCGGTGCAACGCGCGTTGACCGACATTCGATCCGGGAAATACGGCCGCGTATTGCGAATGCGTGCTCGGCCGAAGGATGACGCTCGCGGCGGTGGTGAAGAGCTGCTGGTTCACGGCACGCACTGGTTCGACTTGATGATCGCGATCGCTGGATCTCCGCGCTGGGTCAGCGGTCATCTGCGCGTCAAAGGCCGCGACGCGACGAGAGCCGATCGGCGCGAAGGCTCGGAGCCGGTCGGGCCGACCTGTGGTGACTCGATACTGGCCGTCTTCGGTTTCGAGGACGGAGTGCTCGGCACGTTCGATTCCACGGCCAACACGTCCCCCAGTTCGCGGCGGCCGACCAATAGCGATCAGCCGAAACCAGTGTGGGACAGCGTCTACGGCCTGACGATCGAGTGCGAAGAGGCCGTCCTGCAACTCCGCCAGCCAGGAGATGTCTACGTTTATCCGGCCAACGGAGTGCTCCCCGACTTCGAGCAGCTTCAATGGAAGAAGCTGTGGGTCGAGGATTGGCACTTCACTCCAGAGCATCAGCCACGCCCTATCCGCCAAGAGTGGTTATCGCTGGGCAACCGCACGCTGGCAAACGATCTGCTCGACGCGATCGAGCAGAACCGCGAACCGCTCTCGCCAATCCGACACGCGCAGCTCATCACGGAAATGGTTCAGGGCACCTACGCCTCACACTTTGCCGACGGTAGCCGTCTGCCGATTCCGCTGTCCGAGCGACATCATCCGCTGGCCTGATTCATTCCTTTGGCTCCATTCCTCTGCCAAGGGACTTTGGAAGAGGAATGGGGTCAGAGGAATGAACTCTGAAAGATCGGCGTTTTCAGGCATCGCCGATTTGATCTACAAGACCGCCGCCCGACTCGGAGAGTCGGATTACCTGAGGAATGGAATCCATGTGGCGTCGTGTGCCGTGGTTGGTGATTGTCTGCTCGGTCCTGCTGATGGGACTGGGGCTGACCGGTATTGCGCGCGGGGATGAGCTGTTTAGCCGGGGCGTCTTCTTTTGTTTTCCTCGGCAATTGATGTGGGTCTGCTTATCGCTGCCGGCGATGGGACTGGCGATGGTCGTGCCGTATCGCTCGCTGCGGTCGCTGAGCTATCCGGCATTTGCCGGCAGTCTGCTGTTGCTGGTCGTCGTGCTGCTGATGCCGAGCGTCAATGGGGCTCGCTGCTGGATACCGCTGGGCTTCATGAACTTTCAGCCGTCCGAGTTGGCGAAGCTGGTCTATGTGCTGGCGCTCGCGCACTACTTGATGTACCGCGACAACTTTCGCCGGTTGACCGGACTGCTCGTGCCGTTCGTGCTGACGCTGATTCCGGTCGCCCTGATCCTGCGCGAACCGGATTTGGGGACCGCATTGCTCTTCATTCCGACGCTGTTCGCGATGCTCTTTGCGGCGGGCGCACGGCCTCGGCACTTGGCGATGATCGTGACGCTGGGGATGCTCGCATCACCGGGCTTATGGCTGGCAATGAATGCCGAGCAGAAGTCGCGCATCGTGTCTCTGTTCCAACAGCGGGACAGCGGCGAGGCACCGCGCGGCGATGCTTACCAACAACATCAGGCCAAGCGAGTCCTCGCGCGCGGCGGCATCTGGGGAAGCGAACTGACTGGCGAGTCATTCGAGATCGTCGCGTGTCCGCATTGCGCGAGTCACTTTGGAGTGAAAACCGATTTCGGTCTCGGTCAGTCGGCCACTTGTCCGAGTTGCCAGAAGGTTGCGCCGTTGCCCGATCATTCTGAGTACACGCTGCCGGAATCGCGTACCGATTTCATCTTCTGCCTGATCGGCGAACGCTGGGGCTTCGTCGGCTGCGGACTGACGCTGCTGTTGTATGTGCTGCTGGTTGCTCGCGGCCTGATGATCGCTCACTCCACGCGCGAGCCGTTCGGCCGACTGTTGGCGGTCGGCATCGTCACGCTGCTGGCTTCGCAGACGATCATCAACACCGGCATGACCTGCGGTCTGATGCCTGTCACGGGCATCACGCTGCCTCTGGCCAGTTACGGCGGATCGAGTTTGCTGATGACAGCGGTCGGAATTGGCCTGCTGCTGAATGTTGGAATGCGTCCCGGATATGAAGTAACCGGCGAACCGTTTCGTTGGCGAGCGGCGTGAACTGTACAGCGACCGTTAGCACGACGCGGTACGGCTGAGTCATTCCTTCGAGATCGTCTCGTCCAAGTTGAGCAGCAACGACGCCAGGCTGGTGAACGCCGCGAGGTCCGCCGGCTTGAGCTTGTCGTTGGCCTTCGATTCGCCGACAGCGATCAGCTTCTTGGCTGCAGCGTCATCTGCCGTGAACAATGCGCGGAGTGACTGCAAGCGGCGCGACAAAATTGCCAGCTCATTCGGAGTTGGAGCGCGAGACGTGCAACGACGGAAGGCTTCGCTCAGCCGCGACTCGTCATCGGCCGCGGGGCCGAGCAGCACTCGTTGAGCGAGCGAGCGTGCGGCTTCGACGAACGTGACATCGTTGAGCGTCACCAGCGCATGCAGCGGCGTGTTGGTCCGCGCGACTTTGACTTGGCAAGTCTGGCGAGTGGCGACATCAAAGAAGAGCGTCGGGCCGACGATGCGTCGCCAGAATTGGTAGAGGCTGCGGCGATACAACGCCTCGCCGGTGTCTTGCTGATAGCCGATCCGGCCGAAGGTCGCTTCCTCCCAGATGCCGGGAGGCTGATAGCCCTTCACCGGCGGGCCTCCTTGTTTCTCGACCAACAGGCCGCTGATGGCGAGCGCTTGATCCCGAATCATCCAGCTTGGCAGCCGGTATCGCGGCCCGCGCGCGAGCAGGCGGTTGTCGGGATCACGCTCAGAGGCATTCGTAGGATGGGCACTCTTGCCCGTTCGCGTGTCGTCGTTGGCGTTTGCCGCAGCCTCGTCGGATGGACGGGCAAGAGTGCTCATCCTACTCGCCTGCCGATACGTCGCGCTGGTCACGATCAAGCGGATCAGTCGTTTGACGTTCCAACGCGGGTTCGCCAACTGAACGGCGAGGTTGGGATCGGGGCTTTCGGCCAACGGCTCTCGGCTTTCGGCGAACTCCGTGGCCAGCCAGTCGAGCAATTCGGGGTGTGCGGGCTTCTCGCCTTGAACACCAAAGTCCTCAGTCGTCTTCACGAGCCCTATGCCGAAGAACGTCTGCCAGTACCGATTGACGGTGACGCGCGCGGTCAGCGGATGATCGGGCGACATCAGCCAGCGAGCGAGAGCCAAACGATTCGTGGCGGGCTCGACCGGTTGCGGCAGGACGGCGGGTAAGCCGTGTGTGACCTTGTCGGCGTACTTGTCGTATGCGCCGCGAACGAGGATGAACGTGTCTCGCGGCTGTGCTCGTTCGCGCATCACCATTGTGCGCGGCAGTCCGCGTTCAAATCCCTCGCGAGCTTTCTTGGCATCGTCGGCCGTTCGCCGAGCTGTCAGCAGCGTTGGTTCGTTGTTGAGATAGAACTCGGAGACCGCTTTCTTTTGGGCGTCATTCCGTTTGTCGGCGGCGATCTTGAGTGCCTCGCGGACCGCGGCCGGCATCGGTCGCAAAGACGCGACTGGCGATGTCGTTAGCGACAATCGGAATCGGCCGAGCACATGCGCGACGTGGATTGATTGAAACTCCAAGCGGATGCGAATCGTTGTCTCAGCGTCATTCGCGGCAATGAGTGCGCGCGGTTCGAAGAGGGCGACATGAGGCTTGCCGAACTCGTTGGCGATGGCCCAGCCGGTGTCGTTGCGGCCGTCAACGGCGTTGGCGGGCGGGAAGGTGGGTTGCTCGTAGTCGGCTCGGATCGCGGACAACTCGACCGGCTTGTCGTTGAGGAATAGTTTCAGTTCGGACAGTACGAAATTGCCGTTGTCGGCTCGGCCGGGGCCTTTGTTGACCAGCGAGTCATCGGGCAGGGCTTCGAGTTGAATCCCGGTCAGCCCGCTCAGTTTTGTTTTCAAAGACAGCTCGAATGCATCCTTCGCGGGGTTGTCGCCACTCGCGAGCAAGCTGTTGTCCTCCAGCTTCTTGAGCGTTGCACCCCCTTCAGACTTCAAGGACTCAATGTCCAGCACCGTCCATATCGGCTCGGCCACGCTGCCGGAGGCGACGAGCGACTTTTCCCATTCGGCTTGCGACTCGCGCAGCTTGCGGTCGAGTTCGTCGCGTGATGTGTTCGCGGCAGTCTCGGAGGCGCGAAGTTCGTCGAGCTTCTTCTGCTGTTCCGGTCCAGCGAACGTGATGATCGGATTCGCGAGTCCGCCAGCGTCGTTTGCGCCGCTCTCTTCGATCGAGTTGAAGAATGCCGAAAGCTGGTAGTACTCCTTCTGAGCAAGCGGATCGAATTTGTGGTCGTGGCAGCGACAGCAGTTAAACGTCAGCCCCATCCAGATGGTGCCTGTGGTCTCGACGCGGTCTTGGACGTAATCGACACGCGACTCTTCGGCGATGCGGCCTCCTTCGCCGTTGATCATGTGGTTGCGATGAAAGCCGGTCGCGATGAGTTGGGGCTGTGTGGGATTCGGCAACTGATCACCGGCCAGTTGCTCGATCGTGAATTGGTCGAACGGCAGGTTGTTGTTGAGCGCGTCGATGACCCAGTCGCGCCAGAAATACATCGTGCGGGTGGGGTCGCCCTGATAGCCATTCGTGTCGGCGTAGCGGGCAGCGTCGAGCCATTCCCAAACCATCCGCTCGCCAAAACGCGGCGATTTGAGCAGGCGATCGACCACTCTCTCATAGGCGTCCGGCGATTGATCGGCGTGAAAAGCCTCGAGTTCCTCCAACGTCGGCGGCAGGCCGGTCAGATCGAGCGTGACGCGGCGCAGCAACGTTTGCTTGGCTGCTTCCGGCGAAGGCGCGAGTCCTTCTTTCTCCAAACGCGTACGGACGAAGGCGTCGATGGGATTGTTCGTAGTTCCGCCTTTCGGCGGTGCTTTCGAACCGCCTAAAGGCGGAACTACGAACTGCGGCACCGCTGGTCGGCGGATTGGTTCGAACGCCCAGTGCTTGCCCCATTTCGCTCCGCTGTCGATCCAGGCGGCGAGCAATTCCCTTTGCTTTGACGTCAACTTGCGTCCCGACTTCGGCGGCGGCATCACCGCATCTGGATCGGTTGAGAGGATGCGTTTCATCAACTCACTGTCGCCGCTCTTGCCCGGCAGAATGATCGGCTTCTCGGTCCGCAGTGCGCTCTCTTGCTGATCGAGCCGTAAGTCCGCCTCGCGCGACTTCGCGTCCGGGCCGTGACAGGCAAAACAAGTGTCCGACAGGATTGGCAGAATGTCCCGTGAGAAGTTCGGCGGCTCGGCGGCGGGGAGTGTCGACAGAATCATGTGACACAAAATCATAAAAGCCAAAACCGCCGCGGATCGTTTTCGTCGCCGGCGACTGATTCCGTCTGTTTTCATGATTTTGTGAAACATGATTTTCTCTTACTTGATCCCTTCAAACGTCAGCCGGTGCAGGTCGCGTTCAATTTGGACGTCGATGGTTTTGTCGGCGAAGTTCGGGCGAATGTCGGCGTAGTTGTTGCGATCGGGACGGAGGCCAGTCTCCAGCGGCAGGACTCGTCCGTTGCGTTTGTCCAAGACCGAGACATGGAACTTCGCGACATCTCCCGGCCGCTGTTCCAGTCCGACGAAGTTATGCACACGCGCGGCGAGCAGAAGGGCCGGCGAATCCGCTGGCTGAGCGGCTTGGACTCCCTGCCATTCGAGCTTCGTCGTCCACAACTGTTTTCCCGTCGCGCGGTCGAAGGCGAAGGCGGGGCCATGCACGCTCCACTGGTCGAGATACAGCACACTGATGCGAGGCCGTGATTTGTCCGGCGCGAGCGGTTCGTCGGTGTGTGTCAGCAGCAGCCAACGCTCGCGGTCGCGGAGCACCACGAAATGCGTGACGTGTTCGATCGGCGGCAGGTTTTGTTCGAGCAACCGTTCTCCGTTGCGCAGCGACCACAGCGTGAAGCGGCCGTTCGGTTCGAGCACCGCGACGATGTCGCCCAGCGACACACACGGCAGCGAGCCGCGCGGGAAGCGTTGCGTCAGCAAGTCTGTGTTGAGTAACGGATCAAACAGCCGGAGCTGGCGATCCTCTTCGAGCGGCGTCCATGTCAGCATCAGTCGGCCGACGGTTGCGATCTGCGTGGCGGCGGCTCCCGCCTGACGCGACAGCAGCCGGCCGTCGAGCGCGCTGAGTACATAGACGTCGCGAGTGTCCTGGCTGGTTGCGATCACGGCACGATCATCGCCAGACAACTCGCAGCCCAAGGGCAATCCGTCGAATATCCAGTGCGGCTCGCCAGTCGCGAGTTCGGAGGCGATCAAGCGATGACCGGCTTGATGGCAGACAACATCGTGGCCAATGAACGCGACGCGGCCGAAGGGGCGATCGGAAGAATCTTTTATACGGAACTGATCCGGCATCCCCGGTATCGGCACCGGATAACGGCGTGCTCCGGGCGCGACCTGCGATTCGAGCCGGCGGTCAAAGAGCACGTTTTGCCACATCAGTCGCGGCTCGAGCGGTTCAGTTGCGTCTGATTTTTCGGCGGACGAATTCTTTTCGTTCTCCTTCCCCGGCGCCGGCGGCACGGTGTCGAGCACCAGGAATCGCTCGCCAAGGTTCAGCACCAGCCAGCGACCATGCCATGCGGCCGACATTCCCAGGACCAATTGGGTCGAGTGGTTCTCGAACGGCAGTTTCGTTCGCCATTGCTCGCGGCCGAAGCTGTCGCGAGCGACTAATGCTCGGCCGACCGCGTCGCGCCACAACTGCCAGTTCTCGTGAGCCGCATCGAGAGGCGCGGACCATTCCCAATGAGCCCACGCATTCAATGGTTCGTTGGTCCCGACCCGTTCGGATGTCAGCGGCTGAGCGGGCCAGTCGGTGGCCAAGCGATCGGAGAATTCCGCGCGCCATTGAGCGGCCAACTCGCGCCCGGTCTTTCCGTCAAGGCACGGTTCGGCGGCGAAGCGAGTCGCCAGCGAGTCGAGCAACGGCCGAGCCATCTCGACTTGTCCCAGCGACAACCATTGCTGAGCCAGCCGTGCGGTTCCGAATGCTCCGCCTTCCGTCAGCAGCAGCGACTCGAATTTATGCCGATGTCTGCGCGGATCAATCCGCCCGATAAGCGATTGCCGCGCGGCACTCGCCGAGTTGCTCCAGCCAAACAACGCGAGGAAATCGCGCAAGCGTGCGGGACCGGAACTCTCCAGCGCGATGCGCAAGCGTGATTCGATTTCCTTTCGCAAGATGTCGCGGTCTTTGTCCGGCATCGCGGCGTGCAGTTCGAGTAGCTCGGCCGCGATCCAGCGATCCTGGCGAGCGGACGTCGCGCCGTTGTCGATTTCCAATTCGCTCGACGGTTCCCACGCATCGGCGAGCTTGAGCAGTTCGCGAGCCCCCAACAGCCACTCGCCACGACGTTGAAAGCTGGCCGCTCGCAGCCGAGCAAACAACAGTCGTTGCTTCGGATCATCCAGCAGCGATTCCAATTCGCGGATCGTCGATTCGAGATGGGTCGCTTGTCCGAATCGGACTTCTTCCAGCAGGATGCCGGCCAGCGCCTGTTTGGCTTCCGAGGTCGGGCTGATCGCGATGGCGCGACGCAAGTCTTCCAGGCCACGCGATCGCAGCCCCAGATGCAAATTCATCCGCCCCCGTTCTTCCAAGGCTCGCGCGTTGTCCGGGTTCTTCAGCAGGTCGGCGGCAAGGGCCCGCTGCTGCTTGCTCAATTCGGGAAACGCGGCGACGTGCGTGGCGGATTGCGACACCAGCCGGCCATTCGCGGCGATCAGGTTGCCGAGCAGCTCTTTGACGGCGACCTCGCGCCGCGCCAATGTGCGGCCGGTGGCAGCCTCGATGCTCACCACTTCGCCGTTGAGTTGCGGCAGGTGCAGCACCCCGTCCATCATCACGCCGTGTCCCAACGGAGCCGCGATCGACACTGTTCGCGGCCAGGCGGGTTTGCCATCCGACAGTCGCACCGCGCGGACTTCATTGGGGCCGACGATCAAGACCGTAGCCACAGGCGGCTCGCCTGTGGCTTTCGAACCTTCGACAGGCGAGCCGCCTGTCGCTACGTCGGCGATCCCCGCCAGAAACAATCCTTCGTCACGCGGTTGTTGCCACAGCACATGGCCGTCGCGTGCGTCGAGACACAGCAGCACGTCCGCATCGGGCGGAGCGACCAGCAAGTGATCTCGAACCGCCACCAACACGCTTTGATGCCACGACGACTCGAAAGCCATAGCCGGCGGTTGAAACGGTGAGAATTGGATTTGGGGGCGAGGGAATGGATTCCGAGGGAGTCGCTCGACCGGGTCACGATGCACGCTCTGCCAACGCAACTCGCGCCGCATGGGATCAACGGCGACGATGGTTCCCGCTCCGGTCGGGCAGATCACGCAGTCGCCAGCAATCGTTGGACTCAGCCCGACATCATGCACCAAGCCGCTCCAGATCGGGTCGCTGGGGGCGAGCGTTTGCATCCACAACAGCTTGCCGTCGCGCGGATCGAGCACCGCCAATCGCAAGTCGATGCCGTCGTCCGTCAGCACATACAACCGTCCGCGCCACGGCAACGGCGGGCCGAGAAAGAATGCTCCCGAACCGAGCAGTTCATAGTCGCCGCGCGGTCCACCAATCTCCCAGCGGAGTCGCCCGGTCGCCGCTTCGATGGCGATCAACTTGTTGAACTCGCGCGTCACGAACATGCCCCGCCACGCCGCCTGCGGGGCACGCAAGCTGGCTTCTCGTTCTTGCAGCGCGAAGACCAACTCACCGTTACTGCTGAGCGTTCCGTTACCGACATCTTCCCACACCCGCTCGTGCAGCCAGCTTTCCAGTTCCGACGAGATCTTTCGGGATGTTCGGCCGCGACGACTGTCGGTCAGCATCTCCGCCAACTCAGGCTCGACCATCGCCGAATGCCACAGCGGTTGACCGTCCGAAAGGCGGAAGGCTCGCAACTGCGAAAGCGTCCGCACGACGACCGTATCGCCGACGACGATCGGCTGCGCGGCGATGATCGCTGGCCGTTCCATCTGCCGACGCCGTTCAATCTCCGAACGAACTTCGGTGCGAGCATGCCCCCACGCGCCCCGCAGCAGCGTTGGCGAACGATCCGAATTCAGTTCGTTGGGGGTGTCCGTGCTCTCTTCCGCCGACGGTTCGTCGTCGTCATCCAGCAACATGTGCGACCATGCGACATGCTCGGCCGGGACTGCCGCCGCCGCGAGCGCGTTTCGCGCCGCGTTGCCGGCAACGAGCGGCCACTCATCACGCCGTTCGCCGGTGGCTCGCAGCGGACGGACGGGGACTCCGGCCCAGCGATCGAACCAATCCAACGCCTCGGCATCGCTCTTGAAGAGTGTCAGTTCGCCACCATCACGCCGCTCGACTGATCGCTCGCCGAGTGACTTCTTCAACTCGATCAGCACCGAGCGGCAGCGCTCGTCTTGCCCCGCCAATCTCCAAGCCAGTGCGAGACGCAGTGACAACAACGGCTCACGCACCGCACGCGAGTGCGGCCAATCGCGGACTTCCTGAAATCGTGACGCCGCCGCCAGCGGTTCGCCGAGATCCAGTTCGCGCAGCCCCAACGTGATCGTCGCGTCGTAACCGGCTGACGTGTGAAAGAACCGCCGCGCGACTTCTTCGACTTCCAGCCAATCGGCGTCAGCGACCGCGGCGCTCAATTGCACTCGCGCCCCTTTTCCGACCAGCACCTCGTAGGCTTGCCGACCTTGAGCCGACATCCCACCGATCAACCGCCGAGCTTCCCCTTTTAAGCTGTGTCCCACAACACGCCGCTCGCCAGCAGGGGGCTCTAAGAAGACATCGTCGGTTTCCGGAGCGTCCTCGGTTTCCGATCCATCATCGAGCAACGATTGCAGAAGCCGCAGTGCCTGCGACTCATCCGGCTTGTCATTCGGTTCGCGCGGGGCCAGCAGTTGCCTTGCCTGTTCGAGTCTCTGCACCAACCGCCGCTCGCGCGCGGGGCCGGGATTGTCGGCCTCGCTAATCGGAGGAGCCGGTGCCTGAGCCGACACATCCAGCGCAGCGGTCAACGCCAGCATCAGGACGAGCAGATTCAGCATCCGTGCCGATTGGGAACTCTGCATGATCCGCTTCCTGTCGTCGAGAACCACGAACGCACGGAGACCGCCGTGTCACCGTGATCTTACGCGGCGCGGACGAGTGTTACGACAGCTCTTCTTGCGGAGGCTCCGGCAGCCAGAACGAGGCGATGAATCCGGCCAAATAGACTCCGAAACCAACCGCCGCCGCGGTGTAAGCCAGTTTGAGCGGCGCATTCGCGATGTCGTCGGTCGCTGCTAGCGTCGCTGTGACCCAGGCGAACGAAGTGCCGATCAAACGGCCTCCGATGTTGGCGGCGAAACTCTCACCGGTGCCTCGCAAGTGCAGCGGGTACACACGAGGCAGGTAGTTCCCCCAGAAGCTGAACTGAGCCACGGTCACAAACCCCGCAAGAAACAATCCGATGTAGGTCAGCGACAGACTGGTCGTCGCGAAGTAGGCAAAGATGATCGGCATCAAAATCAAACCGGGAACTTGGAAGATACGCAGCAACTTGCGCCGGCCGACAATCACCAGCGCCAACGCCGCCAGAGCAAATCGTCCCAGCAGTCCACCGACCTCTTGGACTTTCGTGACGCTGGAGGCGACCTCTTGCGTCACTTTCCCTTTCACGGGGCCTTCGATCTTCCCCTTCTCGGCCGCCAGGATCTTCTTCTGCTCGGCCTCAGACTTGTCCTTGAGCTTGTCTTGAACTTCCGCCGATGCCAGCCGTTTGGCGACTTTCTCCGCGATCGCTGGAGCCTCCAGCGCGACTTTGATCTTCTCTTTCGTTTCGGGCAATCCGGGAATGATCCGTTGAATGTGCTGAATCGCTCCGAACGCGCCGCCGAAACTGCACGCGAACATGATTGTGGTGACGATCGTCGTCCGGCGAAGGTCCGGTGCAAACAGTTGAGCAATGCTCGGCCGCTTGAGCGTTCCGGATTCTTTCTTCTGAGCCCAAACGGGAGACTCCGGCAGGAACGGGCGAATGCAGATCAAGGGAATCGCGGGGATCACGCCCGACATCAACGTGTACCGCCAAGCGGCGTGAGCGTTCTCGTCGGTGATCACGCCGCCGAAGATGGCGTGAATCGCTGGCAACTTGGAGCCATACGCGAGCGCCAACCCATTGGCAACGGCAACGAGCAGTCCGCCGACCGAAGAAAACGCCTGCGTGTAGCCCAACACTTTCTCACGCTGATGTGGATCGGCGAAGAGTTCTGCCAGCCACGCGACGGCCGCAACGAACTCGACGCACACGCCGATGAAAACGAAGCAGCGAAACGTCAGCAGCATCCACACATTGGTCGAGAACCCCGCCGCCAACGCCGCGAAGGCGTAAATCAAAATCGACCACGTCAGCACGCGACGACGGCCTAAGCGATCCGTCAAATAGCCGCCAACCAAACCAAAGACGCCTCCCGCAATGGCGGGGATGTAGAACAGTCGTCCGACCCAGGTGTTGAACTCTGGTGATCCCGGCGCGGCTCCGATGAGTTCCTGCAACGCAGGCCCGACGATCAGCGGTAACATCAGCAATTCATAGATATCGAACGCAAAGCCGATCGACGCGATCACGCAAATCAGCCATTGAGTTGAGGTGAGTTTGAACGAGGCGGGCGGGGCGGAGGCTTCCGACATAAGGGTTCCTTGAGGTTGGAGTCATCGGGCGGGGCCGGGATTCTATCTGGGCAGCCGTCGAATCAAACCCTCGGGCGTCCCAACCTACGCCCTATCGAAACCCTCGGCGGCGCTTCTTGGTGTAGCGTTCCAGTGCCTCTTCGATGACTCGCGCCGACGCTTCGCAGGGCTGAATATCATCGACCTCGACCGACTTGCCTTCGAGCAGCTTGTAGTCCTGGAAAAATCGGCGAACCATCGTCAGGCGATGCACCGGTAGCTCCGCCGCTTCTTGGAAGCTGGCGTATTCGGGATCGTCCATCGCGACGGCGATGACTTTGTGATCCTTCTTGCCACTATCGACCATCGTCATCAGCCCAATGGCTCGCGCCCGAACCAGCGTCAGCGGCGCGACCGGCTCCTGGCAGAGCACCAGCACATCGAGCGGGTCGTCATCCTCGGCCAGCGTCTGCGGGATGAAGCCGTAGCTCGCCGGGTAATACACGGCCGAGTACAGAATCCTGTCGAGCTTCAACAGCCCGGTCGCTTTGTCGAGTTCGTACTTCACGCTCGACCCCATCGGGATTTCAATGACCGTGATGAATTCGCGCGGCAGGTGTTCGCCAGGCGTCACGTCGTGCCAACAGTGCATTTCTTTCGTCTCCAATTGATGGCGTTGGCAGCATCGCCAACGGAAGGCGACTTGTAGTGCCTGCCTTGGCGCGGTGAAAGCACTCCGTTTGGAATGACAGAATCAGCAAGTCGACAGAATCATGTTTCACAAAATCATGAAGGCAGAGGGAGCTGATTCTCGACGTTATCCTCGATTGGCCCAAGCCTGCGTTTTCATGATTCTTTGAAACATGATTCTGTTTTCCACCCAACTTTCGCAACCAGTCGCCGGAGATTGCACCATGCAAGTTCAATTTGGATCGTGTCGCATTGAACTCGCTCAAGGGGACATCACGTCACAGCGAGTGGATGCGATCGTGAACGCGGCGAATTCACGCTTGGGTGGTGGAGGTGGCGTGGACGGTGCGATTCATCGTGCCGCCGGACCGATGCTGATGGAGGTGAGTCGCGTCAAATATCCGGAGGGCTGTCCGACCGGCTCGGCCGTCGCGACATCGGCCGGGCGACTCTCTGCGAAGTTTGTCTTTCACGCGGTCGGCCCGATCTGGCGCGGTGGCGTGGCGGGTGAAGCGGACTTGTTGGCAGGGGCCTATCACCGCTGTCTGGAGTTGGCCGTCGAACAGGCATGCCGCAGCATCGCATTTCCCGCGATCAGCACCGGTGTCTACGGCTATCCGATGGACTTGGCTGCCGAACGTTCGCTGGCAACCGTTCGTGGGTTCTTATTGCAACATCAGCAGCCGGAACTCGTCCGCTTTGTCCTGTTCGACGGTGGTAGCTTCGGAGCCTTCGCCCGCGCGCTGGAAGCGATGGCGGAATAAGCACGTGCGTGTGGCGATGACGACCGAGATCGAACGCCCGATGTTGATTGTCGAAAAGTCGCACTTGCGTGACATCAAGCTGCCCGATTAACTCACGACGCATTTCTCAACAGGTCCATTGTTTCGCGTATCGCAAGATGCGACCTCCCACGAGTTGGCGTTAACTGCTGTCAAAAGGCGATCAAGTGCAACTGACCAACTGGCTCCAGCGGGTGTTTCTCCGGAATCCTGACTCGCGCATCCGTAAAGCATGTTTGGTGACTCGACGTGGCAGATTCGCGTTGGCATCTCGTCAACATTGGCTGGAGTGCTTGGAGACGAGAGAGCTACTCACGACTGTGGTGATCGACTACTCGTTGGACACCAACAATTTCTTTGACACTCAGGCCAAGAAGGATCTGCTGCAAACCGCAGCCGATTCTTTGGGCAACCGGCTGAATGACAATCTGCTGGCGATCTCGCTGGGGCAATCTGGTAACACTTGGGTCGCGATTTTCGATCATCCCGGCACGGGAGACGAAGAGACTTTTGAGAACATGATGGTGCCAGCGGATACAATCATCATCTACGCCGGCGGTCGTGATCTGCCGGGATCGACTGTCGGACAGGGCGGCCCTGGTGGCTTCAGCGCTTCGGGTACGACCGAGTTCGTCAACACGGTCGCCGCGCGCGGTCAGGCCGGTGCGCTGTTGGCGACGGAAACAGACTTCAGTCTTTGGGGCGGTACGATCACCTTCGATACCGACACCGACTGGCACTTCGGGCTGACGATCGACGGCCTGGACTCGGACGAGACCGACTTTCTCTCGGTCGCTCAGCATGAGATCGGACATCTGCTGGGTATCGGCACCTCGAGTTCTTGGCAGAATCAGGTGGCCGGCAGCAACTTCACGGGAGCGGCCTCCGTGGCCTCGTTCGGCGGCAATGTTCCGCTCTTCGGTGATTTGTCGCATTGGGACGACGACACCATGTCGAACGGTCAGGTCGCCGCGATGAATCCGATTCTGTTGAACGGCACACGCGCGCTGTTCACGAGCTTGGATGATGCCGCGCTGAGCGACGTCGGTTGGGAAGTCGAATCGTCAGGTCCGACTCTTATGCTGGCTAACGCGATTGAAGATCAAAACGCCACGGAAGATTCGGCGTTTGCGTTTGCCTTCGCCGAGAACACGTTTGTGAATGCGGCAGGTTCGCTGAGCTATACGGCGACGAAGTCAGACGGCAGCGCGCTGCCAAGCTGGCTGACGTTCACTTCGGCGACGCGCACTTTCTCTGGCACGCCGTTGAACGCAAACGTTGGCACACTGTCGATCATTGTCACCGCGACAGACACGAGCAACTCGGCGACCGACACGTTTGACATCATCGTGGCCAACACCAACGACACGCCGACGGTGGCCAACCCGATTCCCGATCGGAACGCGAGGGTCGATACGGCGTTCACGTTTCAGTTTGCGGCGAACACGTTCGCCGATGAGGATGTCGGAGATTCGCTGGCCTTCACTGCAACGAGATCGAATGGGTCTGCGTTGCCAAGCTGGCTGACGTTCACGGCGCAGACACGCACGTTTTCTGGCACTCCACTCATCGCCGACCTCGGAACTTTGTCGATCCGTGTCACGGCGACGGACGGCAGCAGCGCCACCGTGAGCGACACCTTCGACCTTGTCGTGACCGACACCAATTCCGCACCGACGCTGGCCAATCCCATCGCCGATCAGAGCGCGACCGAGAACTTGGCGTTTTCATTCCAGGTTCCCGCGAACGCGTTCGAGGATGTCGATGCAGGCGACACGCTGACATTCACGACGGGAACATTGCCAAGCTGGCTGACGTTTTCGGCGACGACGCGGACATTCGCCGGCACGCCGTCTGACAACGATGTCGGCCCTTTCGACATTCAGGTCACGGCGACGGACGTTGGCCTGGCGGCCGTCAGCGATACGTTTCGGATCAGTATCCTGCCGGTCAACGATGCGCCGAGTTTCACGAAAGGGCCGAATGTCGTCACGCTTGGTGACGGAGTGCAAAAGACGTTCGCCGGTTGGGCCACGAACATCAGCGCCGGCCCGGAGAACGAAGCGGGGCAGGGGATCGACTTCCAGATTACCAACGTAACCAATGCCGCGCTGTTTACCGTGGCACCGACCGTCTCCTCCAACGGCACTTTGATCTACACGCCCAAGGCGGGAGCGCCGGGGACCGGTTCCTCGACCGTGACCGTTCGTGTCCACGACAGCGGTGGCGTCGAGCGCAACGGAGTGGATCGCAGCGAGCCGCAGACTTTCACGATCACCCTGACCGGCTTGAACAAGGCTCCGAGTTTCACCAAGGGGCCGAATCAACCCGCGCCCGGCCAGCCTCTTGTGCTCGAAGATTCTGGACTGCGCACCGTCACGAATTGGGCAACCGCCATCAGTCCGGGAATCGGCGAAGCGACAATCGGCCAAGTGCTCACTTTCGCGGTGGCGAACAACAACAACTCGTTGTTCACAGCTCAGGGACGGCCGGCGGTCTCAGCCGAGGGAACTCTGACTTACACGCTCGCCGATAATGCCAACGGCGCGGCGACCGTGACGGTCATCCTGCGCGACAATGGCCTTAGACTGGGCGGGGCCGCAGCCAGGGAAAGCAGCACGCCTCAGACCTTTCAGATTACGGCCACTCCAGTCAACGACGCTCCCAGTTTCACGAAGGGAGCCGATCAAACCGTTTTGGAAGATGCCGCCGCTCAGTCGGTCACGAACTGGGCCACGTCCATCAACAGAGGTGCGGCGAATGAGTCGAGCCAGACGCTTACGTTTGTGGTCACGAACAACAACAACAGCCTATTTGCCACTCAGCCGACAATCTCAGCGGCTGGAGTGCTGACCTACAGGCCCGCCGCGAATGCCAATGGCTCGGCGCTCGTGACGGTGTGTCTGCAGGACAACGGTGGCATCGCCAACGGCGGCAGCAATACCAGCGCGGACCAGACTTTTACCATCAACGTGACCGCGGTGAACGACGCTCCGACGATCACCGTTCCCAGAGTCCAGATAACGAACGAGGACACCATCAAACTGATCCCGGCAATCGTCGTGGCGGATCTCGACGCGACGACGCTGAACGTCACGTTGGCTGTGGCTCAAGGTCGGATCACTTTGGGCACCGTCACCGGACTGACTTTCCAAAATGGCACGACCAACGGCAGCGCGACGGTCGAGGTTCAAGGGAGCAAAGCGGATTTGAACGCCGCGCTGGCCACCATCAATTACTTGCCGGACCAGAATTTCAACGGCAGCGATACCTTGACCGCGACGGTTTCCGATCTCGGAGCCACAGGAACCGGCAACGTTTTGACGGCGAGCAAGACGGTTGCGATCACGGTCAGATCGGTCAACGACGTTCCTAGCTTCACCAAAGGTGCCGATCAAATTGTGGACGACAACGATGGCGTGCTGGCCATCACCAATTGGGCCACGCTCCTCAATCCCGTAGCCGCGAATGAGTCGAGCCAGACGCTCAGATTTATGGTGACGGCAGACAACCGGGCTTTGTTCGCCACTCAACCTGCGATCTCTGCGAACGGAACGCTGACATTCAGGCCGAATCTAGAAGTCGCGGGCATCGCAACGGTGACCGTGAGGCTCAGTGACAACGGCGGAAAGGCCAACGGCGGAATCGACACCAGCGCCGCTCAAACCTTCACGATCACGGTGACCGATCAGTCGTTTGACCTCACTGCCGCGTTGCTGGACAGCGGTGATTCCGTGACCGTGCTGCGCGACGGCAACAATCTCGTTGTGCGGCGTGGCAGCACCGACCTTGTTCCGCCGACCAGAGTGGAAGATGTCGGCACGCTGACCATCAACGGTGGCAGCGGCGGGGACTCGGTGATTTTGGATGCCTCGTTGAATACGTCCGGCCCGGCGAGATTCCGTTTCAATGGCCACATCCAGTTCAACGGCAACGCCGGCTTCGATTCCTTCGACGCCAGCAAATACATCGGCACCGCCGCCAAGATCGGCGTGACGTTTGACGGCGGCGACGGAGACGACTTGGTTCAAGGGAGCGGCGGAAACGACACGCTGACGGGCGCTGCTGGCAATGATCAACTCAGCGGTGCGAAAGGAAACGACACCTATCGCTTCGTAGACCTGAGCACGGATGCCACCGACGAAATCGACACGCTCATCGAAAAGGGAAGCGAGGGGACGGACACACTCGATTTCGGAGAGTTGACCACCGCGGTCGTCGTCGATCTCAATAGCGAGACGCTGCTGGCGACGCACGCTCATCGCACCATCAAGACCGGCGGGACCATCGCGGCCAAGCAAGCTCCCAACTTCGAAAATGTCATCGGTGGTTCAGCGGGAGACGCCATCACTGGCAACGCGGCCGGCAACGGTTTGTCCGGACGCGGCGGCGGCGACATGATCTTCGGGCGCGGCGGATCAGACACGATCATCGGCGGTGAGGGAAATGACCTCCTGCGCGGCGGAGACCTCAGCGACACCGTCATTGGCGGTGCCGGTGAAGACAATGTGGACGGCGAAGGGGGGACAGACAAAGTCCTCGGTGGCCAAGGCAACGCGGCGCGCGGAGGCAACAGCCTGAGCGATCCGGGCGATGTCATTGCCGGCCTTCAGACCGAGATTGTCGAGGCATTCAGCACGCTGTTTCCGTTCGAATGACGGGGACCGGCCGTCGTGATGACGTCCTCGCTGACGCTTCGAGTGACGAACGTGACTCTGCCATGTTACCTAAATCATGTAGGTAATCAGCCCAGTGAGAATCAGGACTGTAATGGTCATCATCAATAAAAAGGCAATAATGATCCAGAAGAAGGCTCGCGAGCGATGGAAGGCACTGTCCCGAGCGAATCGCTTCAGTATCGGAAGCAACGTGTGCGGCGCGAGATGACGTGCTCTCGGTACCAGAAGGACCGGGTTCCAAGCAGGTTCTGAGAGAAAATAGACGAAGTAGGATCGGTTGATCTTCTCCGGGAATTTGACTGGAAAACACGACTGCGCCCATGACAGAAACGATTGGTACATCGCCTCTCGCTTGCGGGCATTTACTAGGTGGAATGGCAGAAACAATAAAATCCGCGAAGGGTCGAGGCTGCTGACCACTTTACTGAATTCCCATTTCAATCCAGCGCTTTGCCCGGCTTGCAGGACGACTGCACCGGACTTATCCACCAAGTCTTCGACGACGGCTTGCCAATCATCGTCACTGACATACATCCTCGCGGCTCCCAGCTCCGCGAGCTGTTCGCCGGGGCGACCGATAGCGACTAATGGTCCCAACTTGCTGAGCACTTTGCACAATCGCTGTTCCTTGGATTTGCGAGTAAGCGCTCGGAACGCGTCAGCCAATTCGTACCCGACTCCTTCGCCTTCCAATTGTTTGCCGTCGTCCTCAAAGGAACGCAGATAGACGACTGGTGGCCGAGGATCTTGAGCCAGCGCTTCATCCACGGACTGAGCGGACATCCGCTTGGCGATTGACCAGCAGACGATGCCGGAAATGATGCCGTCGAAGCCGTTGAGGAGAAGAGTGAATACCAGCGAAAACTCATTGGAGGTTTTCATTTCGATCACCGCGCGACCGGTCGGTCCCAGAAAATTGAATGCCACGAACAAGATTCCGGCCACACGCCACAGGTGTTTGGGAACGACATAGTTCCAAGGTGCCTGTGCCCGTAATCGTTCACGGAGTCTAAAAACGATCTCGCGTCATTTGGGTTTTTCTGCGATCAGTGTGTGATGTCGTCGGTCGTCACGGAAGAACTGATTGCGAGACAATCGCCTGAAGCGCAGGCGATCATTCGGTTGTTGCTG